>NZ_LMOM01000021.1:0-300000 GCF_001424185.1 Deinococcus sp. Leaf326
GCGGTCGAGGAGATCAAGGGCGAGGACAACGTCAACGGCGTGCGCCTGAAGAACCTCAAGACCGGCGAGGTCCACGAYATGCCCACKGACGGCGTGTTCATCTYCATCGGGCACATTCCCAACACCGACTTCGTGAAGGGCGCGGTGGCGCTGCGYGAGGACGGCTACGTGGAAGTCACCGAGGAGATCTACACGAGCGTGCCGATGCTGTTCGCGGCCGGCGACGTGAGCGACTACGTGTACCGCCAGCTCGCCACGAGCGTGGGGGCCGGGACCCGCGCCGCCATGACCGTCGAGCGCTCGCTGGCCGCTCTGGGTGACGAGGGCGAGGGCGAACAGGGCGGCGAGACGGCCGCCGACTGAGCCCGCTGCTGCCCGGTTCCCACCCCCATTGCGGGGTTGGGGACCGTTTTCATGTGGGGTTTCCGGTACGCTGGGGGAGATGCGCCACTTTTCGATGTTGGACCGGTTGCGCCGCCGGTTCCAGGGATATGTGGGCAAGTTGCGCCGCCTGGCGCGCAGTGTCCGCGAAGCTGACGCCTTCCCCGACGACCGCTGGGCGACCTCGCTGCTCACGCCCGCCGAGGCGCGGGTGTATCTGGGCATGGACGCCCGCGACCGTGAGCACGCCTGCCGCGTGACCCGTCACCTGCTGCGCGACCATCCCCAGGCCGGGGCGGAGCTCGTGGCCGCCGCGCTGCTGCACGACAGCGGCAAGAGCGTGCGGCCCTACCGCGTGTGGGAGCGCGTGCTCGCCGGTCTGGTGCCGCAGAGGCTCGCCGTCCTTCTGCCGCCCCTCGGCGCGCTGGGGGTGCGCGCAGCCCATCCCGAACTCGGCGCGCAACTGCTGGCGCACGCTGGTGGGCGGCCCCGCGTCGCGCAGCTCGTGGCGCGCCACCACGCCTCGGTAGGTGATCCCGAGGCGGCGCTGCTGCACCACTACGACGAGCTGGAATAGGGGAGGGGTGCGCGCGGCCGGCCTAGCGGCTTCCCTTCACGATGCCCGGTAGAGCGTCCTGAAGCCGGTGCATGGGCAGGCCGAACGTGCTTCGCGCCGGTTCGTTGGGCGCGGTGTTGCCCGCCTTGAGCATGGCGTACTGGTCGGTCGTGATCGGCGGTTTGGGCAGTACGCCCATGAGCGGCACGGCGAGGTCCATCAGGGGCAGGGGGACCGGCACGACCGGTTTGTTCTGCCCAAGCGCGCGCTGCTCCTCGTCAAGCAGTTGTCGGAAGGTGAATTCCTCGGGGCCGGTCAGGGCGTAGGTCTGCCCCACGGTCCCGGGCCGTGTCAGGGCGCCGACAAAGGCCTGTGCCACGTCCGCGACGCTGACGGGACGGAAGGGGAACTTGCCGTTCCCGATCTGGGGGACAATAGGCGCGGTGGTCACGAGTTCCTTGAGCACCCGTCCGAAGAAGTCGTCGCCCGGGCCGAAGATCAGGCTGGGCTGGAAGATGGTCCAGTCCAGGCCGCTGGCGCGCACCAGGGCCTCGGCCTCGCCCTTGGTCGCCGAGTAGCGGCTTTTGCTGGCGGGGTCGGCGCCCAGGGCGCTCATGTGCAGGTAGCGCGCGCCGCGCGGCGTGGCCGCCAGCATGTGCCGCGTGCCCTCCACGTGCGTGGCCTGGAAGGTCTGGTCCTTCGTCTGGGTGATGATGCCCACGAGGTGGATCACGGCGTCGGGCTGCGCCTGCTGGACGGCCCGCAGCGCGCTGGTGGCGTCGGTCACGTCGAGTT
Source organism: Deinococcus sp. Leaf326 (assembly GCF_001424185.1). Lineage (NCBI taxonomy): Bacteria > Thermotogati > Deinococcota > Deinococci > Deinococcales > Deinococcaceae > Deinococcus > Deinococcus sp. Leaf326. The sequence goes on from NZ_LMOM01000021.1 coordinate 1,733, forward strand.
TCAGGCCCTGGGCCGCACCGACCGCTTCGCCCCGGCGCGACCCCGCGAAGACGGTGTGTCCCTGCCGCAGCAGCTCGGCCACGACCGCCCGGCCCACGAAGCCGCTCGCCCCACTCACCAGTACCCGTAATCCGGTCATGGGCCACATTCTGGGGGCCCTTCGGCGTCCCCGAACGTAAGCGGAGCGGATATCGTAGCCTGTGCGCGGCGTGTCTCAACGCTTCCTAAGCACCCTCTAAGCCACCCGGCCCACGATTTTTGCGGGGGTCCTCGCTTATGCTCCGGGGCAAGATGGCTTTCGATCCACGCGCCCTGTCCGCCCTCGACTTTCCCCGTATCCGCGACGCCCTCTCCGAGCGCAGCGCGACCTCGCTCGGTACCGAGCGGGCACGCGCCCTGAGCCCCTCGGACGATGCCGGCCGCATCGCGCGGGAACTTGACGAGGTGGAAGACGCGCTGTTCGGCGTCAGTCTCTCGCTGGGCGGGATCCAGGACATCCGCGAACTGCACGCACGGGCGGGCGAGGGCCGTGTGCTCTCGGGCCAGGAACTGCTCAACGCCGCGTATTCGCTCGACGGCGCCATGACGGTGGGCCGCGCCATCCATACCAACTCGCGCGGGCCGCTGCGGGAGGTGGGGCTGGGGCTGGGCGACCACAGCGACCTCGTGCGCCGGACCCTCTCGGCGCTGGACCGTGACGGCGGCGTGCGCGACGACGCCTCGCCCCGCCTGCGCGACCTCCGTAAGCGCATCGAGCCCCTGCGGGGCCGCATTCGTGAGCGTCTGGCCGCCACGCTGGACAAGTGGGCCGACCTGCTGCAGGAGCACATCGTCACCATCCGCCGCGACCGCTACGTGCTGCCGGTGCTGGCGAGCCGGGTGGGGCAGGTGCAGGGCATCATCGTGGACGCCTCGGCGACCGGGCAGACCTACTTCGTCGAGCCGGCGGCCGTCACGCCCCTGAACAACGAACTCACCCGCCTGATCCTCGATGAGGAGGCCGAGGTCCGGCGCATCCTGACTGAGCTCTCGGGCCTGCTCGCCTCCGACACGGCCGTGCCCATGACATTGGTGACCGTGGGCGAACTGGACCTCATCGCCGCCAAGGCGCGGCTGGCGCGTGACTGGCGGCTCAACCGCCCCGAGGTGTCGCCCGACGGCCGTTACGACCTGCGGGAGGCCCGTCACCCCCTCATCGAGAACCCGGTACCCAACGACATCGCGCTGGGCGACACCAAGCTGCTGCTCATCACCGGGCCGAACATGGGCGGCAAGACGGCGACCCTCAAGACGCTGGGCCTGAACGTCCTCATGCACCAGTGCGGGCTGTACGTGGCGGCCGCTAGTGCCAAGCTGCCGGTCGTGCGCGACGTGCTCGTGGATGTGGGCGACGAGCAGAGCATTGAGGCGAGTCTGTCCACCTTCGCCTCGCATCTCAAGCACCTGCGCTATGTGCTGCGTCACGCCGCGCCCGATACCTTGGTGCTCGTGGACGAGCTGGGGAGCGGTACCGATCCCGACGAGGGTGCCGCGCTGGCCCAGGCGATGATCGAGTGTCTGCTGTCGCAGGACGCGCGCGGCATCATCACCTCGCACCTCTCGCCCCTCAAGCAGTTCGCGCTGGAGACGCTGGGCCTGAAAAACGCCAGCATGGGCTTCGACCTCCAGACGCTGGCCCCGACCTATCACCTGCAGGTGGGGCAGCCGGGACGCAGCTACGCGCTGGCCATCGCCCGGCGCATGGGGCTGCCGGGCGGCGTGCTCGACCGCGCCGAGACCCTGCTCGGCCCCGACGCGGGCCTGATGGAACGGATGCTGGAGGGGCTGGAGCACGAACGCGCCGACCTGGCCGGGCAACTGGAAGGCGCCGCTGCCGCGCGCCGCGAGGCCGAGGCCGAACTCGGGCGCGTGCGGGCCGAGCGCGAGACGCTGGAGACCCGCCGGGGCGAGATGTTGGCTGAGGCCTCGCAGAAGGCCGAGACGCTCTACGCCGACGCCATCGAGCGGGTGCGGACGCTGCGGGCCCGCGCCCAGGAGGACAGCGCCCGTCCCCGCGTGATGCAGGAACTGCGCGAACTGCGCACCGCCGCCCAGAAGATCCGCCCCGCGCCCCCCGTGCGCGAGGACCGGGGCGACCCCATCCGGGTAGGCAGCCGGGTGGACGTACCGGCCTACAACGCCCAGGGACAGGTCCTGGAGATGCGCGGCGACGACCTCGTCGTGCAGCTCGGCGTGATGAAGGTAGGCGTGCGGCGGCGCGACGTGCGTCTCAAGGACGAACCCGTGAAGGCGGCGCCCAAGACCCGCAGTGGCGCCCCGCGCGCGGCTTTCGTGGGCCGCACCTCCACCAACTTTCAGAGCGAACTGCAACTGCGTGGCTTAGGCGTCGAGGAAGCGGTCGAGGAACTGCGCACCGCCATCCTGGAGGCCCGCGCGCTAAAAGAAACGCCGCTGCGGGTCGTGCACGGTAAGGGCATGGGGGTGCTGCGCCGCACCCTGCGCGACTACCTGAAAAACGACAAGAACGTCGAGTCCTTCCACGACGCGGAGGCCAACCAGGGCGGGCATGGCGTGACCATCGTGAATATCCGGGCCTGAGTGGCTGGGCCGCCTCATGAGAGTGGCCCAGCTCACGTTCACCTCGCGTCAGATGCCTGCCGGCAAGATAGGCCCATGTTCAAGCCCCGTTTCTCTAGGTCCACCGTGCTTACTGGTCTCCCCGTGCCCAGAGTACGGGGCACCCTGACGCTCGCTGTGCTCGCCCTGCTGCCGGCCGCGTCGGCCCAAGTGAATCTCAAGCTCCCGGCCAACTACCTGTCGCGTTTTTCGAGCACCGAACTCGCCGCCTCGACCGACGCCGGCTTCGGCGTGCGCTACTTTCCGCTGCCGTTTGGCACCGACTGGCGAGTGTCCGTGGTGCGCAACGAAAAATACGTCGAGTACAACCTCTCGACTCGCCTCAACGACACGACCTACGCCGCCGGGATTTACAACAATGGGTATACCGCCGAGGCCGGCGTGCCCACGGCGCAGGTCACACACGACCCCTACCGGGGGCTGCAGTACGGCGCGCTGCTGCGCGGGGGCGGAGCGTCCTCGCGGGTCACGGCCGGGTACGCCCTCACGGCGCTGGACAACCGCGTGCGCGTACTGAACAACGTCGGGGTGGCCGTGCAGGGCGACGTGACCGCGCCCTACACCCAGAGCGAGGCGGGCGGGTCGGTATCGCAGGCCCTGACGCCGCAGGCCAGCGTGCGCCTGGGAGCCTCGGCTCGGCTCTTCACCTTCCCGGTACAGGGGCAGGCCCAGGGCAGCGTCGACCTGAACCCCGGTCTCGACCTGAACCCGGCGCCGGGTGTCAATGTCAGCGTGTCGCACCTGGAGCGTCAGGCGGTGGGCAGCGTGCCGGTGGGCGACCTGAACTACGGCGACTACCGCGAGACCTCCGCCTCGGCCGCCTACCGCCTGAGCGCGCCGGTCGGATCGCCGCAGTTCGGGGTGGCGATGCTGCGCTCCAGCCTCACGCGCAGCTGGACCGGCGAGACCACCGCCCTGCGGGGCGACGTGTTGCTGCGCGCGGGCGACCTGCCCTCGCTGCTCGGGCCCAGCATCGGCTACCAGTGGGGCAAGACGCCCGAGTCGGGCCGCTGGCTCCTGAGCCTGACCTTCGCCCCCCGCTGAGGGAGGATCGACCGGACCGGGTCCGGTAGGTTGGGCCAACTGGACGGGGAGGCGCGGCCAGAGCAGAGACAGTGCTACCTTCGCCGGCGTGACTGCGCCCGCCTCCCCGGACACGCCGCCTTCCCTGCTGCCGCCGGGGCCGCGGCTGTCGGTGCCCCTGCTGGCGACCGGCGCCGCCGCCTTTTTTATGATGGGCGTGCTCCAAGCGAGTTACGGCCCGGCTTTTCCGTACCTGCAGGAACGCTACGGTGTAGACACGGCCGGAGTGGGTCTCATCGCCAGCGCGCACTTTCTGGGATCGGCCCTCGCGCCGCCCCTCGCCGGGTTCGCGCTGGCCCGCGTCAGTGTGCGCCGGGTGGTGGTGGCCTCCGCAGTCGTGCTCATCGCCGGGATGTTCGTGCTCATGGCCGCGCCCGTCTGGGCCGTTGCCGTCGCCGGAGCTCTGGTGGGCGGGCTGGGTCTGGGGGGCGTCAGCGCGGCCTTGAACTCGGCCTATGCCAGTGTCGGGACCCGTGCCGTCAATCTGGTCAACGCGGTCTTCGGGGTAGGGAGCATCCTGTCCCCGCTGCTGGTGGTCATGCTGGCGCCCCGCAACCTGGCGCTGCCGTTTCTGGTGGTCGCGGCACTGTGCGGCCTGACGCTGCTCATGGCCCGGCGTTTCGGCGTGCCGGCCCTGCGGCCGCCCGCGCTGCCCCAGGCCACCGGGGGGCGCAGCGGGGTGCAGGCAGCGCTGTTCGCCGGGGTCATCGCCTGTTACGTGGGTCTGGAGGTCGGCTTCGGGGCCTGGGCCGGGCGGCACCTCGACAGCCTGAACTACGCGCACGCCGCGCTGTTCGTCAGCGGCTACTGGGGTGGGCTCACGCTGGGCCGGGTCCTGGCGGGGCTGTTCGGCGCGCGGGTGAGGCCAGGTGTCCTGGTGCTCGTCTCGGCGGCCCTGGCGGCGGTCTGCGCCCTTATGGCCGCCACGGTTCCTGCGTTGGCGGGGGCGGCGTATGTGCTCGCCGGCCTGAGCCTGGGGCCTGTCTTCGGCTCGACACTGGCCTGGATGACCCAGAGCCTGCCCGCCCGGTTCATTCCCTTTCTGCTTGTGGCGGGCAGCGTGGGTGGCATCGTCGCGCCCGCCCTGATGGGCACCCTGAGTGCCCGTGCGGGCCTGGGCAGCGTGCCGGTCACCCTGCTGGTCATGGCGGCGGCGCTGTGCGCCCTGACCCTGCTGACGTCGCGGGTCACGCACCCGCGCTGAGAACCGGGTGGGCCGGGCACGGTCTCCGGGGGCCGACCGGGGGTCAGCGCGTTGCTCCGACGCGGGGGCTATGGCACAATGTGCGCCGATTCTCTGTCTTTACAGCCCCTTGACCCCTTATCGGCCCACTCTTGCCGCCCTGACGGCGATTTCCGGAGGAACAGCAGCGTGACACAGGCGACCAAGCAGATCCGACTGACCCGCGAGGGCTATGAGCGCATGCAAAAAGCGCTGACGCAGGAGCAGGGGCGGTTGGCCGAGGCCACGCGCATCCTGCAGGAACAGATGGAAACGAGTGCCGACAACGAGGACACCGGCCTCGAAGACGCCAAGCGCGAGAAGATGAACATCGAGGCGCGCATCGAGGAACTCGAAGACACCCTGGCCCGCGCGACCCTCATCGAGGAGACGCAGGACGGTGGCCGGGTTGGCTTGGGCGCCGTCGTGGTCCTGAGCAACGAGACGACCAAGAAAGACATGAAGGTGCAGGTCGTGAGTGCTCCCGAAGCGACCGTCATCAGCGGGGGACTGCCCCGCATCAGCGACGACAGTCCCGTAGGCAAGGAACTCATAGGCCGCAAGGTCGGCGAGAGCTTCGTCGTGAACCTCGATAACGGCAAGCAGATGAAGTACAAGGTCAAGACGATCGAATATTGAGCCCCAACACACCGGGCCGCCCTTCCATGAGGGCGGCCCGGTTCGTCTGAAAGGGTGTGGCGCCCGGGCTAGTGCAGGGCTGGCTGGGCCGGTTCGGTGCCTGAGCAGCCGCCGTCCGGTGAAGTGGTGTCCGGGAGGTTGAGGTGTCGGCGGGCCCATAGGTCGATGGCGTCGATCACGCCCTGCAACTCCTGACCAGCGGGGGTCAGCGAGTACACGCTGCGCGCGAGTTTGACCTGCGCGTCCTCGGTGCGCTTGTGAATGAGGTGAAGCTGTTCGAGGTGTTCAAGGCGTTGCGTGAGGGTAGCGCTGTTGCATCCGCCCACCGCGCGGGCGAGCTCGTTGAAGCCCTTCTCGCCGCCGAGCAGCGCGCGCACGATATGCAGCACCCACTTTTCCTGCAACACCCCGATGGCCCGGTACACCGGGCAGAATGTGGCATTCTCGGGGGTCATGCCGCCATCTTACACCTGTTGAACAGATCAATTAGTACCGGGATTACATCGCTTGACTTTTTAAATCGGTTGACCTAGCATTCTCCCATGACTGCGACCCAGACCAAGCCCCTGAGCGTTCCCGAAGCCATCGAGACCCGCGTGAGCATCCGCAAATACGTGCAGGAGCCGATGGACCAGGGCGACCTGCATGAAATTCTGCGCTTGGCCGGCCTGGCCCCCAGCGCCTGGAACTTCCAGACCTGGCGCTTCGCCGTCGTGCAGAACCCCGAACTCAAGGAGCAGCTGAAGGCCGCCGCCTACGGTCAGGGCCAGATCACCAGCGCGCCCGCCGTCATCGTGGTCTACAGCGACATGGAAGACACCATCGCGACCGTCGAAGAGACCGCGCACCCCGGCATGGGCGAAGAAGGCCGCGTCGGCCAGCGCAAGACCATCGAAGGCACCTTCGGCGGCCAAGACGTGGCCCAGCGCGGCCAGTGGGGCCTGAGCCAGGCCAACATCGCCTTCGGCTTCCTGATGCTCGCCGCGCGCAGCATGGGCTACGACACCGTGCCCATGCTCGGCTTCAACCCCCAGGCCGTCAAGGAACTGCTGGGCCTGCCCGAGCACGTGCAGTTCGCCGGCCTGCTGCCCATCGGCAAGCGCGCCGAAGACGGCTTCCCCCAGCACCGTCACAGCGTCGAGCGCGTGACCAAGTTCTACTGATCCTCTCCCAGTAAGCCGCGCCGCCTCCTGTCCGGGGGCGGTTCGCCGTTCCGGTGGGCAGGAGAAGAGGGGGCCGGGGGTACAGACTCGATCTGCACTCTGGGCACCTTCTGGGGACGTGCGCGTGCGATAATCGAGGTTATGAGCGTGATTCCCTACGTGATCGAACAGACCGGGCGCGGCGAGCGCTCGTATGACATCTATTCGCGGCTGCTCAAGGACCGCATCATCTTCGTGGGCACGCCCGTCGAGTCGCAGATGGCGAACTCCATCGTGGCGCAGCTGCTGCTGCTCGACTCGCAGAACCCCGAGCAGGAAATCCAGATGTACATCAACTGTCCTGGCGGCGAGGTGTACGCCGGACTGGCGATCTACGACACCATGCGCTACATCAAGGCCCCGGTCAGCACCATCTGCGTGGGCATGGCGATGAGCATGGGCAGCGTCCTGCTGATGGCCGGCGACAAGGGCAAGCGCATGGCCCTGCCCAACAGCCGCATCATGATCCACCAGGGTTCGGCCGGGTTCCGGGGCAACACCCCCGACCTCGAAGTGCAGGCCCGCGAGGTGCTCAATCTGCGCGACACCTTGATCAGTGTGTACAACAAGCACACCGACATCCCGCACGAGAAGCTGCTGCGCGACATGGAGCGCGACTACTTCATGTCGCCCCAGGAGGCGCTGAAGTACGGCCTCATCGACAGCGTGATCGAGAACACCCGCCAGGTAGGAGGCGACCAATGACCAAAACCGGCGCAGACCGCTGCTCGTTTTGTGGGCGGCAGCATCCCCAGATCGCCCAGCTCATCGAGGCGCCGGGGCGGGCGGCCTTCATCTGCAACGAGTGCACCGACCGGGCGCACGAACTCGTCAAGCAGAACAAGAAGGCGGGCAGCGACTTCGCCCTCGAAGAACTGCCCAGCCCCCGCGAGATCAAGGCGTACCTCGACGAGTTCGTGATCGGCCAGGACGAGGCCAAAAAGGCCCTGGCCGTCGCGGTCGTGAGCCACTACCAGCGCCTCGCCCACCCCGACGCGAACCTCCAGAAGAGCAACATCCTGCTCGTCGGGCCGACCGGCACGGGCAAGACGCTGCTCGCGTCGAGTCTCGCGGAGATGCTCGAAGTGCCCTTCGCCATCGCCGACGCGACCACGCTGACCGAAGCCGGCTACGTGGGCGACGACGTGGAAAACGTGATCGTGCGTCTCTTGCAGGCGGCCGACTACGACGTGGCGGCGGCTGAGCGCGGGATCATCTACATCGACGAGATCGACAAGATCGCCCGCAAGTCCGAGGGCACCTCGATCACCCGCGACGTGTCGGGCGAGGGCGTGCAGCAGGCCCTCCTGAAGATCATCGAAGGGACGGTCGCGCAGGTGCCGCCGCAGGGGGGCCGCAAGCACCCGCAGCAGGAACTCGTGCAGGTGAACACCAAGAACATCCTGTTCATCGTGGGCGGCGCCTTCGAGAGCATGACCGAGATCGCCCGTGCCCGCACCAACGTGCGCGCGGTGGGCTTCGGCGCCGAGCACAAGGGTGAGGAAAAGGCGGAAGTGCGCTTCCTGCCCGAAGACCTCGTGAAGTTCGGCCTGATCCCCGAGTTCGTCGGCCGCCTGCCGCTGGTCGTGCAGCTTCAGGACCTCGACGAAGAGGCCTTGGTGCGCATTCTGACCGAGCCGCAGGGCGCGATCATCAAGCAGTATCAGGCGCTGTTCGGCTTCCAGGACGTGGACCTGACCTTCACGGAGGCGGCCCTCAAGGAAGTGGCGCACCGTGCCCGCGAGCGCAAGACGGGCGCCCGTGGACTGCGCGCCGTGCTCGAAAAGGCCATGACCGACCTGCTGTTCGAGATGCCGCTCGAGAACCTCAGCGAGCTGACCTTCGACGCCGGCAACATCGATGCCCCGATGACCTTACTTGAGTCTAAGGGACTCAAAAAGTCTGCCTAAAGGCAAGGTAGATTACAGCTTTTCCCCGTCATGGTGCCTAGACTCTCTGGACACCGTAGACGGGGGTATTTTTTAGGCTCGCGATCCCCGGTAGACTCAAACATTTCCGCGCCTAATGGGAGCGGTTTCTAAGGAGAGAACATGATCTGGGAACTTCCCGTAGTCGCCCTGAGAAACATAGTGATCCTGCCCGGCGTCACCATGAACGTCGATGTGGGGCGCCCCAAGAGCAAGCGTGCAGTGGACGAGGCCCAGGCCAGCGACCGCCGTGTGCTGCTGCTGACCCAGCGTGACGCCCGCACCGATGATCCCACCCGTGCCGAGCTGTACGACATGGGTGTGCTGGCCGTGGTCAAGCAGGTCGTGCGGATGCCCGACAACACCTACCAGGTGCTCGTCGAGGCCCAGGAGCGTGCCCTCGTGCAGGACGAGGTGCCCAGCGCCTATATGCGCGTGCGCGCCGAGACGCAGACCACCCCCGCCGACGACAGCCGTGAAGTGACCGTGCTGGCCGGCGAGGTCAAGTCGGCCTTCGAGGAGTACCAGCGCCAGAACAAGAACCTGCGCCTGGACAACTACCAGCTCGAAGGCCTGAAAAACCTGACCGACGCGGGCGCCCTGAGCGATCAGGTCGCGCACCACGCCACCTGGACGCCCGAGGAAAAGCAGGACGTGCTTGCGGCCGTGGGTCTGCGCGAGCGTCTGGAAGCTGTCTTGAAGCTGCTTGCACGCGACACCGAGCGCTTCAATATGGACAAGAAGATCGCGGGGCGCGTCAAGGAACAGATGGACGCCAACCAGCGCGAGTACTACCTGCGCGAGCAGATGAAGGCCATCGGCAAGGAACTCGGCGGCGGTGAGGACGGCCCGGCCGAGGTCGAGGCCCTGCGCGAGAAGATCGAGGGTGCAGGCATGCCCGAGTCGGTCAAGGAAAAGGCCCTCAAGGAACTGCAGCGCCTGGAGCGTACCCCCGGCGGCAGCCCCGAAAGCACAGTCGTGCGCAACTACATCGACTGGCTGACCGACGTGCCCTGGAGCAAGCGTGACGAGGAGATCCTCGACATCGCCCGCACGCGCGAAATCCTCGACGCCGACCACTATGCCCTGGGCGATGTGAAGGACCGCATCCTGGAATTCCTGGCCGTGCGCCAGCTCACGCACAAGCCCGAAGAGACCGAGGAGCAGCGCCAGGAACGCAGCGCCGAGGAGCGCACCGACGACGCCGAACTGCGCGCGCCGATCCTGGTGCTCGTGGGCCCTCCCGGCGTCGGCAAGACCTCGCTGGGTAAGAGCATCGCCCGCAGCCTCAACCGCAAGTTCGTGCGGATGGCGCTGGGCGGCGTGCGCGACGAGGCCGAAATTCGTGGCCACCGCCGTACCTACATCGGCTCAATGCCTGGGCGCATCATCCAGGCGATGAAGACGGCCGGCGTGACCAACCCGATCATCCTGCTCGACGAGATCGACAAGATGAGCAGCGACTGGCGCGGCGACCCCAGCAGCGCGATGCTCGAAGTGCTGGACCCCGAGCAGAACCACACCTTTCAGGACCACTACCTCGAAGTGCCCTATGACCTGTCGCAGGTCATGTTCATCACGACGGCCAACAGCCTCCAGACGATTCCCCGGCCGCTGCTCGACCGCATGGAGATCATCCAGATTCCGGGCTACACCCAGCCCGAGAAGGTGGAGATCGCCAAGCGCTACCGCGTGCCCCGGCAGATCAAGTCGCACGGCCTGACCGGCCGCATGGAGATCACCGACGCCGCCCTGAACCGCATCGTCGAGGAGTACACCGCCGAGAGCGGCGTGCGTAACCTCGACCGCCAGATCAGCAAGCTGGCCCGCAAGGCTGCCCGCGAGCTGCTGGAAAAGCCCTGGGAAGGTATGCGGGTGGTCGACGCCGCGCAGATTCCCGAGTACCTCGGCGTGCCGATGCACCGCCCCGACAAGATGGAGAAAGAACCCCAGGTCGGCGTGGCGCAGGGCCTGGCCTGGACGAGCGTGGGCGGCACCATGCTGCTCGTCGAGGCGCTGGCGACTCCCGGCAGCGGCAAGATCAGCATGACCGGTTCGCTGGGCGACGTGATGAAGGAAAGCGTGGGCGCGGCCGTGACCTACCTGCGGGCGCACGCGGCCGAATACGGCGCGGACCCCGACTTCCACAAGACGATGGACCTGCACGTGCACTTCCCCGACGGCGCCACGCCCAAGGACGGCCCCAGCGCGGGCATTACCATCGCCACGGCCGTCATCAGCGCCGTGACGGGCCGCCCCGTGCGCCTGGACGTTGCGATGACCGGTGAGATTAGCCTGCGCGGCCGGGTGCTGCCCATCGGCGGAGTGAAGGAAAAGCTGCTGGCGGCGCACCAGGGCGGTATCCGCGAGGTCATCATTCCGAAGGACAACGAGCCGCACCTGCAGGACGTGCCAGAGAGCATTCTCGGCGACCTGCGTGTCCACACCGTCGAGCGGGTGGGTCAGGTTCTCGACCTGCTGCTGCTGCCCAAGCCGGAAGGCGACAAGCAGCCCACCATGCCCCCTACCCAGGGCCAGAGCCTGACCAAACAGCCCGGCGCCTGAGTCGTTCAACCGAAATGTCCCCTCCAAGTTGTGGAGGGGACATTTCGGTTGGAGCTGAGGGCTATGGGCGGGGCACGGCCATCAGCCCCGCTGCCCCGTCCTAGCTATCGGCGGCCAAACGGAGGCTTGCTGTCGCCTGCCGCCGGCATGGGCGTCTGGGGCACGCCGCCCCGGCCCCCGTCGCCGCGCCCGAGGCCTGCGCCCTGGGTGTAGCCGCCCGCAGGTGCGGTGGGGGCCGGCGGGGTGTATTGACCCGCGGCGACGAGGCTGGCTCCGGCGTCGTTCGCCAGCCGGGCATATTCCTTGGGATCGATGGCGCGCTCCAGACCCGCGTCGTAGCTGATGACGCGCCGGCGGTACAGGTTCGCCAGGAAGGCGTCCATCGTGACCATGCCCTCTCGTGAGCCGGTCTGCATGACGCTGGTGAGCTGGTAGGTCTTGCCCTCGCGGATCAGTGCCCGCACGGCCGGGTTGGCGATCAGCAGCTCGTAGGCGAGGGCGCGCCCCTGGCCGTCGAGGCGGGGCAGCAGCTGCTGGGTCATGACTGCCACGAGATTGTTGGCGAGCTGCACGCGGATCTGCTCCTGCTGCTCTTCGGGAAACACGTCCACGATACGGTCGACCGATTCGGGCGCCGAGTTGGTGTGCAGCGTGCCCATCACGAGATGGCCGGTTTCGGCGGCGGTCACGGCCGCCTTGATGGTCTCGTAGTCGCGCATTTCGCCCACGAGGATCACGTCGGGCGCCTGACGCAGTGCGGCGCGCAGGGCGTCGTTGAAGCTCAGGGTGTCGGCCCCGACCTCGCGCTGGTTGATGATGCTCTGTTTGTGCGCGTGCATGAATTCGATGGGGTCTTCAATGGTCACGATGTGCAGTTTCTTGGTGCTGTTGATGTGGTCGATCATCGCCGCGAGCGTCGTGCTCTTGCCCGAGCCGGTAGGACCGGTGACGAGTACCAGACCGCGCGGCGCGGAGGCGAGGTCCACCACCGACTGCGGCAGCCCCATGTCCTGCGCGCTGCGGATCTTGGTGGGAATGAGACGCATGACGCCGCCCACGTACCCGCGCTGCATGAAGGTGTTGACGCGGAAGCGGGCCTTTTCGCCCAGCGCGAACGAGAAGTCCAGTTCGCGGCGTTCCTCGAAGCTGCGCTGCTGGCGCTCGTTCATCATCGAGTACATCAGTTTGCGGGTGTCGGGAGGCGTCAGTTCCTCGAAGTTCTGACTGGTGTAGGCCCCGGAAATCTTGAACTGTGGGGGCATTCCGACAGTCAGGATCACGTCGGAGGCTCCGGCTTCGGCGGCGTGGCGAAGGATATCGGTGATGTCGGCTGGGCTCATAGGGAACTCCGTTCAGGTGAGGAGGGGAGACGGGAAGAGGCGCGGCGCAGGGGCGCAGCTCAGCTCGAGGTGACGGCCAGCACCTCTTCGAGGGTGGTCAGACCCTGTAGCGCCTTCTCGATACCGTCCTGGCGCAGCGTCTTCATCCCGCTCTTTTCTATGGCCACGTCACGGATCTCGGCCGACGAACGCCCGGAACCGATGGCGGCGCGCAGTGGCTCGTCCACGACCATCAACTCGTGGATGCCCATTCGGCCCTTGTAACCGGTGCCGCCGCAGCGCGGGCAGCCTGCGCCGCGCATGAGCTGGGCGCCGCGCAGCTCGCGCTCGGTGATGCCCAGGCGCCGCAGCACGTCGGGGTCGGCATTGGTGGGCGCCTTGCACTCGGTGCACACCCGGCGCACGAGGCGCTGCGCGAGCACCCCGGCCACGGCGGCGGAGATGTTGAAGGGTTCCACGCCCATTTCCTCGAGGCGGGTCACGGCGCCGGGCGCGTCGTTGGTGTGCAGCGTCGCAAGCACGAGGTGGCCGGTGAGCGCCGCCTCAACGGCGATCTCGGCCGTCTCGGTGTCGCGGATTTCCCCCACGAAGATGATGTCGGGGTCCTGCCGCAGAAAGGCGCGCAGGGCGCGGGCGAAAGTCAGGCCCGCCGCGTTGTTCACCTGCGACTGGTTGATGCCCGGAATTTCGTACTCGACCGGGTCCTCGATGGTGGTGGTGTTCTTCTCAGGGCGGGCGATACGCTTGAGCGTAGAGAAACTCGTGAAGGACTTGCCCGAACCCGTCGGGCCCGTGACGAGGAAGATGCCGTTGGGTTTCTCGATGACGTCCGAGTAGCGCTGGATGTTGTACTCGGAAAACCCGAGCTGCTCGACCTCGGGGATGTTACTGGCCTTCTGGAGCAGACGCATCACGGCCTTCTCGCCGTACACCGTGGGCAGGGTCGAAAGACGCAGGTCGATGTCGATGCTGCCCTTGCGGAAGCGCACCCGGCCGTCCTGCGGCACGCGGCGTTCGGCGATGTCGAGGTGGCCCATGATCTTGATGCGGGCCAGGAGGCTCTGGGCCGCGCCTCTGGGCAGTTCGGCCTGCTCGCGCAGCACGCCGTCGATGCGGTAGCGCACCCGCACGGACGTCTCGGTGGGTTCGATGTGGATGTCGCTGGCTTCCTGCAGGGCCGCCTCGCGGATCAGGTTGTCCACGACCCGCACCACGGCGTTGTCGTCCAGACCTGCCGAGAGGTCGAGGTCCACGACGGCCTCACGCTTGGCACTCTCCTTGACGAGGCGCTGGTTGAGGTTCGCCATGTCCTGATTGCCGAAGTAGCGCTCAATCAGGCGGATGATGTCTTTTTCCGCCATCACGGCCGGGATGATCTCGCGGCCTGTGAGCAGCTTGAGGTCGTCGAGCGCGAACACGTTGCGCGGGTCCTTCATGGCGACCACAAGCCCGTCGCCCTGGATACGCACCGGCACGACCACGTAGCGCCGGGCCGTGCTCTCGGGGATCATCAGGGCGACCTTGGCGTCGGGTGGATTCTGGACCGGGTCGAGGAACTCATAGCCGAGCTGCGCGGCCAGCGAGCGGGCCAGCATCTCGGGCGAGAGCTTGCCGGACTGCACCAGGGTGTCTTCCAGGCGGCCGCCGCCCACGTTCTGCTTTTGCAGCGCGCCCTCGACCTCCTCGGCGGTGGCGAACCCCAGGTCCAGAATGACCTCGCCCAGCGGCTTGACCTTGCTGTCGCGGGCCTGTACGTGCAGCGCCTCGCGCAGCTGCGCGCGCGACAGGGTGCCCTGCTGCACGAGCTGCTCACCCAGGCGGCCGCGCTGCGGGTAGAACTCCTCGATGAGGCGCTCGATATCGCGCGGCTGGGCCAGCATGAACTGCACGTTCTGGCCCACGAGCGCCGCGATGTCCGCCCGCTTGCGCAGGTCGCTGGTGATCACGGTCACGCCCTGCGCCGTCTCGTCAATCGGCACCGCCGAGAGCCGCAGCGCGTCGGCGCGCAGCATGCTGCCGAGCACGTCCTCTGTAGGCTGGAAGCCGCGCGGCTCGGGCAGGAAGGGCACACCTGCCTGCTCGGCGAGCTGCGTGTAGAGCTGGGTCTCGGTGATCAGACCCTGCTCGACCAGCACGCCGCCCAGCGCCACGCCGGTCTGCTGCTGGATATCCAGCGCGACCTGAAGCTGCGCGTCGTCGATGAGCCCGGCGGCGATGAGGCGCTGGCCGAGCTGGGCCCGGCTGACGCCCCCGCTCTCGCTGGGGGTCTGGGCCTGAAGCTGCAACTCGGGGTAGTGGGTAGCTAGGCACCACAGCACTTCCTCGCGCAGCGCTTGGTACGGCTCGATATTCAGGCCGCTGTCGTCTTCCAGCGCTTCGATGGCGAGACTCGAGAGTGGATCGACGAGCGCCACCCGCAGCGTGCCGCCGTCGAGTGCGAAGGGAAAGGCCTGGATACTCAGCGCGGTCTGCGCCGGCACGGCCCGTAGCGCCGCGGGCTCGGGAGTCACGGCCAGCAGGTTGACGAGTGGAATGCCCAGCGCTTCCTCGATGGCCCGCGCGATGCGCTTTTCGGCCACCACGCCCGAGTCGATGAGCACGTCGGCCAGACGGCCGCCCACCTCGGCGTGCCGCGCCAGGGCTTTTTGCAGGTCCACGTCGTTGACGTAGCCCTGTTCGAGCAAGATGGCGCCCAGGCGCCGGTCACCTATCGAGAGAGCCACAGTCCGTTCCTCCATGCGCTGCCTGCCGCCGCGTGTGCGGCCCGGCAGGAAAATTCAGGGCTTGCCACGGCTCAGGCTAGCGGGGGGCTTGTCACAACTTGCTTTCGCCCGGCCGGGTCGCCGGTTACGGGCCGCAGAAGACGAAAACGTGCGTGGGGGCGCAGCGAGGCGTAGAGGAAACAGCCTGATCCGCCTGCCTTGGGGCCGCTCGTCCACCTGCCAGCTCAAGGGCTGGACTTGCGCTTGCCCGGTTCCCAGTCGTGCCCGTAACGGCGCAGGACCAGCCGTTCCAGCCGCCGCGCCGCGCGGGTGTGCGGCAGGGCGTTGACGACCAGGGGACGGACCAGGATGGTGTGCATTCCCGCGAGGTTGCCGCCCAGCACGTCGGTGAACACCTGGTCGCCCACCATGCCGACTGCGTGGGGCGGCAGGGCCAGGGCATCCAGAGCCTTGCGGAAGGCGCGGGGGTTGGGCTTGCCCGCCATGCCGACTCCGGCGAAGCCCAGGCGCGAGAGCCAGAAGCTCGCGCGTTTGCCGGTGGCATTGCTCAGCAGGTACAGGCCCACGCCCGCGCTGCGCAGTTCGCCTGCCCAGCGCACCATCTCGCCCTCCTCGGCGTAGCTGCCGTAAGGCACCAGCGTGTTGTCGAGGTCGAGGAGCAGCCCGTTCAGGCCGCGCGCCGCCAGAAAGTGCGGGGTGATCTGCGCGACGTGGTCGATCACGTCCATCGGCCGGAAGAGGCTCATGCCCGCTCACCGGCGTCCCGCGCCAGGGGACGCCCGATCACGGCCCACATCCGTCCAGTGACGCCCGCGTCGCGGCGGTACGAGTAGAAGTCGGCTTCCGTGCTGCACCGCCCCGACACCCACACGTC
Source organism: Deinococcus sp. Leaf326 (assembly GCF_001424185.1). Taxonomy (NCBI): domain Bacteria; kingdom Thermotogati; phylum Deinococcota; class Deinococci; order Deinococcales; family Deinococcaceae; genus Deinococcus; species Deinococcus sp. Leaf326. Next base: position 17,946 of record NZ_LMOM01000021.1, read on the forward strand.
CTCCACGCCCGCCTCGCGCAACACCTCGCGGTTGGCCCCCGCGAGGTCGAGGTGGGGCGGGCTTCCGCTCGCCTGTACCCCGTCCAGCACGAACTCGCCCAGGCCCGCCTCCCGGAACTGCCGGGCCACGTCATCTCCGACCGCGTACTGCGCGCCGCAGATGCCGGGCCCGACCGCCGCGCGCACCCTCTCCGGACGCGCGCCCAGGGCGGTCATGGCCCGCACGGTCGCCGCGCCGATGCGGCCCAGGGTGCCCTTCCAGCCCGCGTGGGCCGCTCCGAAGACGCCGGCCTCCTCGTCGGCCAGCAGCAGGGGATAGCAGTCGGCGGTGCCGATGGCGAGGAGCACACCCGGCGTGTCCGTGACCAGGGCATCGCCGGTCCACAGGCCGCCCGAGCGCGCGATCACGACCTCGGTGCCGTGGACCTGGTCGAGACGCGCGATCTGCGTGGGTGCGAACCCCAGGGCGGCCGCGAGCCGAGCACGGTTCTCGGCCACGTCGCCGGGGTCGTCGGCGCGGTCGTCGAGATTCAGGTCGCCGTAGGCGCCGCGCGACACGCCGCCCGCGCGGGTGCTGAAGGCGTGTGCCGGCCCCAGGTTGGGCGCGCGCAGCAGGGACAGGGCCAGGGCGCTCGTCATGGCCACAGCCTAGAGCATCGGTAGGCAGCGGGCGGGGCCGTGGGCCGGCGCCGGACCCTGCGGATGCCGGGCCGCCAAGTTGCACCGGCTTCAGCGCCGTGCCCCCCCGCCGCGCTAAAGTCGGAACCATGAGTGTGACGGTTGACCTTTCTTCTAAAACAGCCCTGGTTATGGGTGTGGCGAACGCGCGCAGCCTGGGCTGGGCCATCGCCGAGCAACTGCTCGCGGCCGGCTGCCGTGTGGGCTTTTCGTATCAGGGCGAGCGCCTCAAGCCCGAGCTGGAGAAGCTGACGGCCGGCCACAGCGGCGTCTGGATTCAGCAGGCCGACGCCACCAACGAAGAGGAGATGACGGCCCTGTTCGCCCGCGCCAAAGAGGAGTTCGGTACGCTGGACATGCTGGTGCACTCCATCGCCTTCGCGCCGCGCGGCGCGATGGAAAACCGCTTCCTCGATACCTCGCCCGAGGACTGGAACACCGCCCTGAGCGTCAGCGCCTACACCCTGGTGTCGGCGGCGCGTCACGCCGAACCGCTGCTGAACGACGGTGCGAGCATCGTGAGCCTGACCTACCACGCCTCGCAGCAGGTCGTGCCCAAGTACAATGTGATGGGTGTGGCCAAGGCGGCGCTGGAAGCCGCGACCCGCTACCTCGCCGCCGACCTCGGCCTGCGCGAGATCCGCGTGAACACCATCAGCGCCGGTCCCATGCGTACCATCGCCGCGCGCAGCATCCCCGGCTTCAGCGGCCTGTACGACAAGGGCGCGCGCAACGCCGCCTTCGGCCGCAACGCCACCCCGGGCGAGGTCGGCAAGCTGGCCCTGTTCCTGCTTTCCGACCTCGGTACGGGCGTCACCGGCCAGACCATGTATGTGGACGCCGGCCTGAGCATCATGACGGTGCGCGAAGGCCAGGAGTAGGCCGGAGGGCCAGACGCCGGGGCGGGCCGACTGAGGACGCCCCACAGTCTTCTGCCCTCACCCCGCGCGCTCCGCTATCATCCGCGCGATGTCATCTACGTCGCAGGCCCTGGTGCTGCTCAGCGCGCAGCGTTCTTCCCTGGAGGGGCGCGCCGACGAGCGTGAGCTGACCCTCGACTGGAACCGGCAGGTGACCCGCGCCCGAGAGGCCGGGCACCTGCTCGCGTTCGTGCAGTGGGACGGCGAGACGGGGACAGATCACGAGACCTTCTCGCGCGCCTGGACGCTGTACCCAGACTTTCATGCCGAGACGGGCGAGGTTCTGGTGCGCGCCACGCGGCCCGACGCCTTCGCCGGAACCGGCCTGGACGCCGAACTGCGGTCGCGCGGCGTGCGCGAACTGGAACTGCTGGGTCTGGATCCCGAAGCGCTGGCCCACACGGCCGACAGCGCCCGCGCCCTGGGCTACGCGGTCGCCGCCCCGGCGGTGGTCGCATGACCCGCGCCGCTGCGGGCCCGACCCCGCTCGAGTATGTCCTCGACGTTCTCATGCGCCTGCTGGAGACGCCCAGTCCCACCGGCTTCACTGAGCAGGCCGTGGCGCTGGTCGCGGCCGAGCTGGAGGCACTGGGGCTCACGCCGGTCCGCACCCGCAAGGGCGCGCTGACCTGGGAGGTTCCCGGCACGGGCGAGGGCCATGTCACCTTCAGCGGGCACGTGGATACCCTGGGCGCGATGGTCAAGGCCATCAAGCCGGGGGGGCGGCTACTGCTCTCGGCGCTGGGGGGCTACGACTGGGCGACCGTCGAGGGTGAGGACGTGCTCGTGCACACCCAGGAGGGCCGGACCATTACCGGAACGGTCGTGAACATCCGGCAGTCCACCCACGTGCACGGCGCGGCGCTGCGAGACCTGCGGCGCGAGCAGGCCGTGATGGAGGTGCGCCTCGACGAGGACACCCGCAGCGCCTCCGAGACGCTGAACCTGGGCATCGGTGTGGGCGATTTCGTGAGTTTCGACGCCCGGCCGCGCATGACGCCCGCTGGGTACATCAAGTCCCGGCACCTTGACAACAAGGCGGCGGTGGCGGTGTTCCTGGGCGTGACCCGCGAACTGCTGGGTGCGCCACCCGCGCGCACGGTCGCCTTTCACGTCACGACCTACGAGGAGGTCGGCCACGGGGCCGCGACCGGCATCGCGCCGCACACCGACGAACTCGTGGCAGTGGACATGGCCGCCGTGGGCGAGGGCCAGACGAGCAGCGAGCACCACGTCACCCTGTGCGTGGCCGACTCGGGCGGCCCCTACGACCACGCGCTGGGCAACCGCCTGCGCGCCGCCGCCCGCCGCGCGGGGCTGGAGCTGCGGGTGGACCTGTACCCCTACTACGCCAGCGACGGCACCGCCGCCTGGCGCGCGGGCGGCGACTACCCGGTGGCCCTCATCGGCCCCGGTGTGGACGCCAGCCACGCCTACGAGCGCACCCACACTGACGCCCTGGAGGCGACCGCCACCCTGATCCTTGCCCACGTCCGGGCCGGGGAGCGGACGGCGGCTCAGGAGGGCTGAGGCCCGGTTCCGGCAAAGGAAGAGGCGGTGGGGGGACATACCCCCACCGCCTCTTCCTTTGCTTTACGCCAGTACGTAGCCGTCGGCGACCTGACGGTAGGCCTCGACCTGGGCGCGCTGCCACGCCTCGTCGTGCCCCAGTTCCTCGGCCAGCAGGGCAGCCACGCGCGGGGCGGCCTCGATGCTGGCGCGCGCGCCGATCAGGAGCGCCCGTAGGCGGCGCGAGAGCACGTCCTCAACGGTGCGGGCCTGCTCGCGGCGGGCGGCCCAGCGCACCTCGGCCTCGGTGTAGGGCAGCTCGGGATGCAGTTTGCGGTCGGCGCCCGGCAGGGCCTGCACGGCCTCGGCGTCTGAGCCGTACACGCGCCAGTGGTCGGCGCGGCGCGCGGTCTCCTCGGGGCTGCTCCAGCCGTGGAGCTTCAGGCCCGGCGTCAGGGTCAGGCGCTCGGGCAGGCCGCCCAGCACGGCGGCGCGGTTCACGGCGTCCTCGCCCATGCGGCGGTAGGTCGTCCACTTGCCGCCCGTCAGGGTCAGCAGGCCCGAGTCCGAAATCCGGATGATGTGGTCGCGCGACAGCGCCGCCGTGCTGCCCGCGCCGTCGGTGTTCTCGTTCTTGACCAGCGGGCGCAGGCCCACGTACACGCTGCGCACGTCCTCCCGCTTGGGGGCGGGGTCCATGTACTGCTCGGCGGTGCGCAGGATGAAGTCGATCTCCTCGGGCAGCGCGCGCGGTTCCAGGCTGGCCTCGGGCACCGGGGTATCGGTCGTGCCGATCACCACATGGTCGTGCCAGGGCACGGCGAACAGCACTCGGCCGTCGTCGGTGCGCGGCACCATGATGGCGCTGTCGCCCGGCAGGAACTTACGGTCCACAACCACGTGCACGCCCTGGCTGGGCGAAAGCATGGGCTTGGCACCGGGGGTATCCATACGGCGGATGTCGTCAACGAACACGCCCGTGGCGTTTACCACGCTGCGCGCCCGGACCGTATGGGTCTGGCCGCTCTCCTCGTCGCGGAAGGTCACGCCGGCGACCTTGTCCTTGCCGTCCGGGCCCTTTTCCTTGACCAGGCCGGTTACGGGCGAGTAGTTCAGGGCCACGCCGCCGTGGTCTTCCAGGGTACGCAGCAGCGTCACGGCGAGGCGCGAGTCGTCGAACTGGCCGTCGAAGTACAGCACGCCGCCCTTGAGGCCTTCTTTCTTGAAGGTCGGGATCTTCTTCAGGGCCTCGGCGCGGCCGATCAGGCGGCTGGGCTGGAGGTTGAGCTTGCCGGCCAGGGCGTCGTACATCTTCAGGCCGATGCCGTAGAAGGGCTGCGACCACCACTTGTAGGCGGCGATGACAAAGCCTAGATCGTGAACGAGGTGCGGCGCGTTCTTCTTGAGCAGGCCGCGCTCGTGCAGGGCCTCGCGCACCAGCGATACGTTGCCCTGGGCGAGGTAGCGCACGCCGCCGTGCACGAGCTTGGTGCTGCGGCTCGACGTGCCCTTGGCGTAGTCGTGGGCTTCGAGCAGCAGCGTCTTGTAGCCGCGCGTGGCGGCCTCGACGGCGGTGCCCAGGCCCGAAGCCCCGCCGCCGATCACCACGAGGTCCCAGGTGTCCTGGGCGGTGACGGCTTGCAGCGAGGCGGGGCGGAGGTCGGCAACTTGGTTGGTCATGACACAGCTCCTGTGGAAAGAGAGAGAGGCGCACCGGTCTGTCCGCCTGAAAACACTTTGAACATATGTTCAAGCATTCTGAACGGATGTTCAAGGGGGCTGAAGGTCGCCGTTTCTTAAGAGTCGCGCCCCCGCTCCCGGCGAGGGAAGCGGGGGCGCAGCAGGGGACAGGGGCTCAGGCCTGGCTGTCTTCCTCGGCCCAGGCGCGCGAACGCTCGACGGCCTGCTTCCAGCGGCGCATCAGACGCTCGCGTTCGGCGGCCTCCATCTGCGGCTCGAAGCGGCGCTCTTCTTGCCACTGGGCGGCAATCTCCTGCTCGCTCTGCCAGAAGCCGACCGCCAGCCCGGCGAGGTACGCCGCGCCCAGCGCCGTCGTTTCGGTCACCTTGGGGCGCACGACCGGCACGCCCAGGATGTCGGCCTGGAACTGCATCATCAGGTTGTTGTTGCTCGCGCCGCCGTCCACGCGCAGTTCCTTGAGAGGTGAACCGCTGTCCTTCTGCATGGCTTCGAGCAGCTCGGCCGACTGGAAGGCGATGGCCTCCAGCGCCGCGCGGGCGATGTGCGCGTGGGTGGTGCCGCGCGTCATGCCGACGATGGTGCCGCGGGCGTAGCTGTCCCAGTAGGGTGCGCCCAGACCCACGAAGGCGGGCACGAGCATCACGCCGTCGGTGCTGTCCACACTGCTCGCCAGCGCCTCGATCTCGCTGCTGCTGCGGATGATCTTCAGGCCGTCACGCAGCCACTGCACGACCGCGCCCGCCACGAAGACGCTGCCTTCCAGGGCGTACTCCATCGGGCCGTCGCCCAGACGCCACGCGATGGTCGTCAGCAGGCGGTTCTCGCTGGGCACGGCTTCCTTGCCGGTGTTCATGAGCATGAAGCAGCCGGTGCCGTAGGTGTTCTTGGCCATGCCGGGTTCCAGGCAGACCTGCCCGAAGGTCGCCGCCTGCTGGTCGCCGGCAATCCCGGCGATCTTGACCTGCGCGCCCAGCAGGCCCTGGCTCGTCTCGCCGTAGACCTCGCTGCTGCTGCGGATCTCGGGCAGCAGGCTGCGCGGCACGCCCAGGATCTCCAGCAGTTCGTCGTCCCACTCGCCGGTGTGGATATTGCACATCAGGGTGCGGCTGGCGTTCGTCACGTCGGTGATGTGGCGCTCGCCGCCGGTCAGCTTGTAGACGAGCCACGAGTCCATCGTGCCGAAGGCCAGCTCGCCGCGCTCGGCCTTTTCACGCGCGCCCTCGACGTTGTCGAGCAGCCACTTGACCTTGGTGCCTGAGAAGTAGGCGTCGAGCACGAGGCCGCTTTTTTGCTGGAACACCTCGGCCTTGCCCTGGGCGCGCAGTTCGTCGCAGTAGCCGGCGGTGCGGCGGTCCTGCCACACGATGGCGTTGTGGATGGGCTGCCCGGTCGTGCGGTCCCAGATGAGGGTCGTCTCGCGCTGGTTGGTGATTCCGATGGCCGCCACGTCGCTGGCGCGGATGCCCGCGCTGCTCAGGGCTTCTTGCATCACGCCGCTCTGGGTGCTCCAGATTTCGCCCGCGTCGTGCTCGACCCAGCCGGGCCTGGGGAAGATCTGGCGGAATTCCTTCTGGGCCGAGGCCTTGATGCTGCCGTCGTGGCTGAAGACGATGGCGCGGCTGCTGGTGGTGCCCTGGTCGAGGGCGAGGATGTACTGGTTCTGGCTGGTCATGGTCAGGTTCTCCGTCGGGTCGCCTTAGCGCTTGAGGTTGAATTCGGGGTCTACACCCTGCTGGTCGGTCAGCTGGCGGGCGCTCTCGTCGGCGCGCGTCAGGGCGCGGCCCAGCAGCGCGTCGTAGATCAGGGCGCCCACGACGCCCCCGATGAGCGGCCCGATCACCGGCACGATCCACACGCCGTTCTCGAAGCCCGTGTTCTTGAACCCGGCGACGAGCGCGAACAGGCGCGGCGCGAGGTCACGCGCGGGGTTGATGGCGTAGCCGTGCATCGCCCCGAAGCTCATGCCGATGGCCATGACCACGAAGGCCACCGCCAGCGGTCCCCAGCTCGCCGCGACCGGGTTGTTCAGCTTGTCGCCGATGGCGAGGATCAGGGCGACCAGCAGGGCGGTCCCCACGATCTGGTCCACCATGCCGGGCCAGAAGGAGCCTGCGATGGCCGGGAAGGTCGAGAAGACGCCGGTCGTGCTTTCCAGGCCGGGGTCGAACTGGATCCATTTGGCGTAGTACACCGCGAACACGATGGCCGCGCCTAGGAAGGCGCCGATCATCTGTCCGGCGACGTAGTGCGCGACCTTGCTCCACGGAAAGCGCTTGGTGACGGCCAGCGCCAGCGTGACGGCCGGGTTCAGGTGCGCCCCGCTGATGCCGCCCGAGATCAGGATGCCCATGAGGACCGCGAAGCCCCAGCCCAGGGTGATGTTGGTATAGCCGCCGTTGACGATCTGCCCCGGAATGACGGGGTCGGTGCTGGCGAACAGCACCACCATCGCCACCACCCCGCATCCGAAGAGGATCAGCACCATCGTGCCGATCAGCTCCGCTACAAATTCCTGCGCCGCCGTAAATTTCATACGTCCTCCCCCTGCCCCCGGCCCCTCATGCCGGATGAGCGCTGCCCGCTGCCGGGCAGAAAAAATTGTGGTTGAGGGTACGTTGCCATGCCGCTGAACATCTGTCAAGAGTGTCTGAACACTTGTGCAGTGTGGAGGCGCTTCCATTCCCGGTGTTCTGGACGACCGGTCAAAGGTGCCCCGGACTCTTATGCTGAGCGTCATATGTCCGACGCTTCGTCTCTCACCTCGCCCCTTCCGGACGCGGCCGACCCCAACGTGGTGCAGGCGGTCCAGGTGGCGCGGCTGTACTACCAGCAGGGCCTGACCACCGATGCCATCGCCCGCGAACTGGGGGTGTCGCGTCCGCGCGTGTCGCGTCTGCTGACCCTGGCGCGGCGCACCGGGCTGGTCGAAATCCGTATTCACGATCCACAGGCCCATCCCCAGCATCTGGAAGCTGGCCTGCGGGCGCGCTGGCCGGGCCTGCAGCCCCATGTGGTGAGCCTGCCCGCCGGCAGTCCGGGGCACGGCAGCCCGCGGGCCACCCGCATGGAGCGGGTCGCGCAGGCGGCCGCACACTGGCTGGGCGCGCACCTGCGCCCGCGCATGACGGTGGGCCTGGCCTGGGGCAATACCCTCGACGCCGTGAGCCGCGCCCTGACACCGCGCGCCCTGCCTGAGACGCAGTTCGTGCAACTGAACGGCAGCGCCAGCGCCCTGGATTTCAGCAGCGGGTTCGTGGCCGATACCTTCTCGCGCTTTGCTCACGCCTGCGGGGGGCGGTCATACCTGTTTCCGGTGCCGACCTTCTTCGACGATCCCGCGACCCGTAAAGCCATGTGGCGCGAGCGCAGCGTGGGGCACGTTCTGGAGTTGCAGCGCGCGGCCGAACTTCTCATGTTCAGCGTGGGCAGTTTCAGCGCGTCCACGCCCAGCCATGTGCATGTGGCCGGGTACCTCGACGCCGAGGATCTCGCGGGCCTGGAACGTCAGGGGGCGGTGGGGGACATCGCCACCGTGTTCTACCGCGCCGACGGCCGCGCCTCGGGCATCGACCTGAACGCCCGCAGCAGCGGTCCGGAACTGTCGTGGGTACGCGACCATCCGCAGACGGTGTGTGTGGTCGCCGACCCCGGCAAGGCGCCGGCGCTGCGCGCCGCCCTGTGCGGCGGCCTGATCCGCACCCTGATCGTGGACGAGACGACTGCCCGCGCCGTACTGGAGGAGGCCGAGCCGGGCGCGGTGGAGGCCGGTGCGGGTTCCTGAACGCGGGCACCTCAAGACGCCTTTAGGTGTCTGTCAGCCTCCGCAGCCGGGTGGGCGGCACACTGGATCTACCCAGTTCAAGGAGGTACGCCTATGACCGGACCCTACGACAGCCCCCCGGCCCCGGCCAGCGAGCCGACCGACATGCCCTCGCCCACCCCCGAGCAGATGCCCGGCCGTGAGGACACCGGTCCCATCATGGATCCTCCGGTCAATCCGGACACCCCCGGCATGCCTGATCCCATGCCGACGGATAACCCGGACACGCCGGGCCTGCCCAGCCCGACCCCCATGCCCGCGATGCAGAGGGGATAGGACGGACGCGGCCCCCCTTCCATGTTAGGAGGGGGGCCGCGTCCGTTCCGGCAACCCGTCTATTTGCCCCGGCGGGTCAGGCGCCACAGGGTGACGCCGTTGGCGACGAGCAGCAACAGGCACATCAGGGCCAGGGCCGTATCGCCCTTCTGCACGAAGCGGATGCTCAGCATGCCCCAGCCGCACATCAGCGCCGCGATGAGCCAGATGCGCCAGGCCGGCGCGTTCAAGAGTCGGTCCTCATGCGTCCAGGCTAGCGGGCCGGAGCTGGTCAGGCGTCCCGGCTCCCAGCCCGCCGCACGCTCAGCGGCTGGTGCGGTTGCTCTGCGGCAGGGCGAGCGCCGCCCGCAGCGCCGCTTCGGCGTTCAGGGTGCCGCTGCCGCAGCTCTTGAGGGGGTCGGGATCGCAGCGCCCGCCGGGAAAGGGCGTGGCCGTGCGGGTCAGAAGGTCACGCAGCGCGGCGGGGGTGAGGTTGGGGCGCGCCGCGAGCAGCAGGGCCGCCACCCCCGAGGCGTGCGGCGCGGCGAAACTCGTGCCGTTGGGGTCGCGTACACCGCCGGGACCGCTGACGCTGCTCACGACCACCCCGTGCCCCGGTTCGCCGCCGGGCGCGGCCAGCGATACGCTGCGGCCCCAGTTGGCATAGGCAGGGCGGGTGCCGGCTTCGGTGGCGCTCGTGACCGTCAGCACGTTCCGGCAGCCGGCCGGCGAGTAGCCCCGGCTGTCGGCGCCGTCGTTCGCTGCTCCGGCGACGACCAGGGCGCCCCGCGCCGTCACGGCGTCCACCGCCGCCTGCACGCGGGCGTCGCAGTCGGTCAGCGGCACGAAGTCGGCGTACAGGCTGAGGTTCAGGATGCGGGCGGGGGCGGGGTTGGCCGGCGCGCCCGCCACCGGCAGTCCGGCGGCCCAGCGCAGCGCGTCGGCGAGGTCCTGCGGCGCGATCATGCCGTCGGCGCCGGCCACACGCACGGCCAGGACGCGGGCGCGCGGGTCCAGGCCCGCCATGCCCCGGCCGTCGTGCGCGGCCGCGATGATCCCGGCGATTCCCTCGCCGTGGTAGGCATAGGTCCCCAGCGCCGCCGGGTTGCGGTCGCGCCCGTCGCCGTCGCCCGCACGCGCCGGGTCCGACACGAAGTCGTAGCCGGGCACGAGGCGCGTTCCCAGTTCGGCCGAGGGCACGTACCCCGTATCCAGCACGGCCACCGTGACCGGCGAGAGAGTCTGCCCCCGTAGCAGTGCCCACGCCCCGTCCGCATGGACCGCCCGCAGGTTCCACTGCCGCGGATAGAGGGGATCGGCCGGTGTGGCCGAAAACCCGGCCGGCAGAGCGCCTACAGGTGCGCTCTGGGCCGGGCGCGTGGGCAGGACCGGTGTAGGCGTCAGGACGGGCGCTGCGGCCGGGCGCGGGGCCAGGGGCGAGAGCTCGGGCAGGGCAGCGGGGACGGGCGACGCCGTGGTGGGCGCCGTGGCTGGAATGGTCTGGGCGGTCACTCCGGCGCCGGCCAGCAGCGCGCCGGAGCACAGGGCCAGGGCACCCAGGCGGCGGGATAGGGCGGACATGCCCGCCAGTCTCGCGCTCCAGCCTGATGCGCGCCTGAGAACGGCGGGGGGCGGAGCGCCAGAGGGCCGGGTGCTCTAGCATCGGGCATGACCAGCGGTTCGGCATCTGGAGGGGAAGGCGCGGCGCGGCGCCCGGTCGTGGTCCTGACCGGAGCGTCGAGCGGCATCGGGCGGGCGACGGCGCAGGAACTCGCGGCGCGGGGGTACGCGCTCGTGCTCGCGGCGCGGCGCGCGGACGACCTGGCCGCGCTGGCCCGCGAGCTCGACCCCAGCGGGTCGCGGGTTCTGGCGGTGCCGACCGACGTGACGGACGACGCCTCGCGCCGCGCCCTGGTGGCGGCGGCCCACGCGCAGTTCGGGCGCATCGACGTTTTGGTCAACAATGCGGGCGTGACCGTCGAGCGCGGCTGGTGGTGGGACGACCCCGACCCGCTGCGGGTGCTGCGGGTCAATCTGGAGTCGCCGGTCGAGCTCACGCGCCTCGTGTTGCCCGAGATGCGCGCGCGCGGCTCGGGCCACCTCGTGAACATCGGGTCGGTGGCGGGCCGGGTGGCGACCCAGGGCCTGTATAGCGCGAGCAAATTCGGGCTGCGCGGCTTTTCGCTGGCGCTGCGGCGCGAGCTGCTGGGCAGCGGGGTCGAGGTCAGTCTGGTGGCGCCGGGGTTTGTCAGAAGCGAAATGACCGCCGGCGCCCGGCTTCCTATGCCGGGGCCGGAGGTGGTGGCCGTCGCGGTCGCCGACGTGCTGCGCCGCCCCCGGCGGGAAGTGACCGTGCCGCGGGTCTACCGCCTGCTCGCCCTGTTCGACGCCCTGTGGCCGGGCCTGGGCGACCTGCTGGTGCGCCGCGTGGTCATCGCCCGGCGCTACGGAAACGCCGTGCGGACCACGGGGTCGTCTCCGGGAGACCGGACGCGTTCCGGGAAGACTAAGTGAAGCCTGAGCGGCCAGCGGGTGACGGCCGGAGCCGCCCGGAGCCGCCCGGTGTTTACACTGTGCGGGTGAATCCGGCCAAGACGCTGTTCAAGCTGCTGCTGCCCGTCGTTGAACGCGGTGTGATGGCCGCCGACCGGGGCATCAGCCGGGTGCTGCAGCCACGCCGCCGCCGGGGCCAGCTGCTGCTACAGCCCTATGTGGGCTGGGGGACCCCGCACACCGTCGAGTTGACCGGCCGGGTACTGCTGCCCCGTACCCTCAAACCGCCCAGAAAGGCCGACCCGCGCTGGCGCAATTTCGGCAACATCCTGCGGCGCATGTTCTCGCGCGAGGTCAGCGGCGTCGAGGTGATCGGGCGGCTGGGCGACACCCTGGTCCGCGCGGTGAGCGATTCGGACGGCTACTTCACCCTGACTTTCGTTCCCGCCCTTCCCCTGGTGGGCGGCTGGCACGAGGTGGCGCTGAGTATCGAGGGCCGCGAGCTGGCGGCGCTGGGGCGCGCGCAGGTGGTCGAGCAGGCCCGGTTCGGCATCATCAGCGACCTGGACGACACAGTTTTGCAGTCGGACGTGACCAGCCTGCCGCGGATGCTCATGACGGTCCTGACCGGCAACGCCCGCACCCGCGCGCCCTTTCCCGGTGTCGGGGCGCTGTACCGCGCCCTGACCCGCGAGGGCGCGGCGCGCAACCCGATCTTCTACGTGTCGAGCAGTCCGTGGAATTTCTTCGACCTGCTGTGGCAGTTTCTGGATTACCGGCGCATTCCGCTGGGGCCGCTCTTTCTGCGCAACTGGGGCGTGGACCTGCTGGGCGGGCACGGGGGCTACAAGCACGAGATCATCGAGCGGCTGTTCACCCGCTACCCGGACCTGAAGTTCGTGCTCGTGGGCGACAGCGGCGAGCAGGACCCGGTCATCTACTCGGAGGTCGTGCAGCGCCATCCGGGGCGGGTGCTGGCGGTCTATATCCGCGACGTGAGCGACGCGGGTACGGACGCTGCCGTCATGAAACTGCGCGAGCAGGTGCGGGGGTCCGGGGTGGACCTCGTGCTGGCCGCCGACAGCCTGAATGCCGCGAGCCATGCCATGGCGATGGGGCTCATCACGCCGGGCGAGTACCGCAGCGTCCTGACGAGCGTGACCCGCCCGGCCGCCGCGCCCCCGCCCCCTGCCCGCCGCGCGACCTGAAGAAACGGCGAAGGGCAGCCCTTGCCAGGACGCGCCGCGCTGCCTAGCCTCGGCGCATGATCCTGAGTGCACACGTCCGCGACATCGCCCTGAGCGCCACACCGCCATCGGGAACGCCGACCACCCTGAATCTCTCGCTCATCCTGGACCCGGTGCAGGGACCGACCCTGGTGGACACCGGATTTCCCGGAATGCTGGAGCTGCTGCGCGCGGCACTCGCGGCCGAAGGAGTGGCCTTGGCGGATATCCGGCGCGTGCTGGTCACGCACCACGACCTCGACCATATCGGCCTGCTGCCCGACGTGGTGCGGGAGAGCGGCGCGGAGGTCTGGGCCTCGGCCGCCGAAGTGCCGTTCGTGCAGGGCCAGCAGTCTCCGCAGAAGCGCCCGGCCGCGCCCCCACTTGGGGGCTTGGAGGAGATCCGCGTGAGCCGGGTGCTGGAAGACGGTGAGGTGCTGGACCTCGCGGGCGGTGTGCGCGTCGTAGCGACGCCCGGCCACACGGTGGGGCACCTCAGCTTCTTGGTCGAGAAGGACGGCGTCCTGATCTCGGGTGACGCCCTGACCAGCCAGGACGGCACGCTGCACGGTCCAAACCCCCAGTTCACGCCCGACCTTCCGCAGGCGGCGCGGAGTGTGCGCGCCCTGGCCGCCCTGGCCCCGGCAGGCATCCAGACCTACCACGGCGGTTTCGTCTCCAGGGATGCCGCGGAGCAGCTGCGCGCCCTTTCGGCGGACGCCGAATAGGCGCCTAGGTGCCGCCCAGCAGCCTCCTGAGGACGAGCAGTTCGCCGAGGTGGTAGGCATTGTGGTCAGCCACCAGCAGAAATTCCCGCAGCCAGGTCTGACCCTCACCTTCTGGGGGCCGGCCGTTGGGCACTACGGCGAACAGGTCAGTCCGCGGGTCGTCCAGCAGCTCCAGCAGCGCGGCGAGGTCGGCGTGGAAGGCGGCCGTCTCGGCGTGCCACTCGGCCTCCGTAGCGTCCTGGCGGTGGGGCCAGTAGCCCTGGGGCCACTCGACCTCCTCATACGGCCCATCCCGCACGAAATTCAGGATGTCGCGCTGCGTGAAGCGCAGGTGCCACAGCACCTCGAAGGCCGAATAGGGCAGACCGTCCACGCGGTCGTTCATGCGGGCCAGGGGGAAGTCCTCGACCACGTCGCCGAACATCAGGTGGGCCTGCCGGTCGGTCAGCAGGGCGCGGACGTGCTGGCGCAGGGCAGCGTCGGAGGTCTGGGTCATGCCCCAGTATGAAAGTGGGCAGCGGGCCAGGGGATGTGCGGACGGCAAAAAGACCGGGCCCCCGCGCCGTGCAGGAACCTGGTCCCGGAGACAGGGGAAGCCGTGGGCCAGGATTCAGGCCTGCTTCCTCCCCGCGCGCCTCAGTACTGCCGGCCGAAGATCACGCGCTTGCCGTAGGCGGCGGGCTTACCGGTATGCACGCACACGCCCTCCTCCGGCTCCGCGAAGAATTCGGCGTCGTCCAGGGGCACGTTGCGGGCGGTCGCCTTAGTGTCTTCCTTGATGGCCCGCTCGCTCTCGGGATCGCCGCAGTGGAAGGCGCGTACCCACTTGCCCGCCTCGATGGCCGCCTTGAACTCCTCGTAGGTATCCACCGTGACGGTGTTGCTGAGCATGAAGTCGGTCGCCCGCTTCAGCAGCCAGTCGTGCGCCGCGTCCAGGCGGGCGGCCATGCCGCTCACCACCTCGGCGCGGGCCAGGGTCTCCTTCTCGTCGCCGTGGCGGTTCTTGACCACGACCACGCCCTGCTCCAGATCGCGGGGGCCGAGTTCGATGCGCACCGGCACGCCCTTGAGCTCCCAGTCGTTGTACTTGAAGCCGTTGGTCACGCCGTCACGCTTGTCCACCTTCACGCGCACTCCGGCGGCGCGCAGTTCGCCGGCCAGCTTCTCGCCCTCGGCGACCATCTCGTCGAAGTTGTCCTTGCGGCCCACCGGAATCACGACGACCTGAATGGGCGCGATGCGGGGCGGCATGATCAGGCCGGAGTCGTCGCCGTGCGTCATGATGATCGCCCCGATGATCCGGCTGGAAATCGCCCAGGAGGTCGTGTGCGCGAACTCTTCTTTCTGCTCGCGCGTCTGGAACTTCACCTCGAAAGCCCTGGAGAAGTTCTGGCCCAGGTAGTGCGAGGTGCCCGACTGCAGCGCCTTGCCGTCGCGCATCATGCCCTCGATGGAGTAGGTGGACACGGCCCCGGCAAAGCGCTCGGAGGCGGTCTTCTCGCCGCGCACCACGGGCAGGGCGAGCACGTCGCGGCAGAACTCGTGGTACAGGTCCAGGATCATGCGCACTTCGGCGCGCGCTTCACGCTCGTCGGCGTGGGCGGTGTGGCCCTCGTGCCAGTAGAACTCGGAGGTGCGCAGGAAGGCCTTGGTACGCAGTTCGGCGCGGAACACGCTGCCCCACTGGTAGTGGAGGAAGGGCAGGTCGCGGTACGAGTTGAGCCAGCCGCTCCACATGTGCCCGATGATCGTCTCGGAAGTGGGGCGCATGACGTAGGGCTCGGCCAGTTCCTCGGTGCCGATCTTGTTCACCGTGAAGAGCTCGGGCGCAAAACCCTCGACGTGGTCGGCCTCCTTCATGATGAAGTTCATCGGAATGAGGGTCGGGAAGATCAGCGACTCGTGCCCCGTCGCCTTGAAGCGGTCGTCGAGCCAGCGCACGACGTTTTCCCACAGGGCCGAGCCGTAGGGCCGCACGACCATCGCGCCCGCCACCGGGGAGTTGTCGGCTAGGTCGGCCTTCTTCACGACTTCGTTGTACCAGTCGTTGAAGTCCACGCTCTGGGGCGTCACGCCGTACTGCGCCGCCTTGTTGTCTTTCTTGCCGCCGTCTTTCGTCATCCTGCCCAGGATAGCCCTTCGCGGCATTCGTGCCCGGTATGCTGCCTCCATGCCCCTGCTGAACACGCCCCGGCTGCGGCTGCTTCCCCTGAGCCGCGAGATGATTGAGCACCGCTTGGAGCGGGCCGAATTCACGCTGGACGACCAGGGCCCAGGGGGCGAGCGGACGCTGCACTTCGGCCCCGAGTGGCCGGGCGACGCGCTGGCGATGTTTCCGGCGCTGCTGCGGGAACTGACGACCTCCGGGCGGGCCGAGGCCAGCTTGACCTTTGTCGCGGTGCGGCGCGGGGACGGCGAGGTCATAGGCCAGCTCGGCGCGAAGGGTGGGCGGGACGCGGCGGGCGACCTGGAAATCGGTTACGGCTTTACTCCGGCCTCCTGGGGTCAGGGCTACGCCGCCGAGGCTGTGGGAGCGCTGTGCGACTCTCTGCTCGCCACAGGCGGCGTCCACCGTCTGACGGCCCAGACGGCCACGGGCAACGTCGCCAGCGGCCGCGTGCTGGAAAAGACCGGGTTCGTGCGCGTCGGCACCGGCTGGACAGCGGACGACGGCGACCTGCTTTTGTGGGCGCGGGGTGCGGGATGACGCGCCTCTCGTGTGCCTGCTGGTCGCCCGGCCCGGCAGTGGCACACGCACGGTGGGGCTGGACCTCGCAGACCTGACCGGTGCGGCGCTGCTCGACGACCACCTCATCAACGATCTATGTGGCGCTGGCCAGTCCCGACGGCAAGCGCTTCCCCAGGGTTCAAAAGGGTGATCTGGCCTAGCTCATCCGGCCGATTGCCCTGGCGGTGCGCGGGCGCCACCGTAGGGGCATGACGGCCACCCTCTACTTCTACCGGACAGCGCACCCGTTCTCCAATTTCCATCCGAGTGTCTTTACCGACGGCGGCGAGACCTACCGCTGGGCCGAGCAGTACCTGATGGCCCGCAAGGCGGCCCTGTTCGGGGACGAGGCGACGCGGCAGGCCATCCTGAGGGCCACCTCACCCGGCGAGTGCAAAGCGCTGGGCCGCCGGGTCACGCCCTTTAGCGAGGGGGCGTGGATGGAGGCCCGCTTCGGGGCCGCGCTGGACATGCTGCGGCTGAAATTCGGACAGAATGCGGCGCTGCGGCGGGTGCTGCTGGAGACCGGTGACGCCGAACTCGTGGAGGCCGCTGCCAACGACCGGATCTGGGGCATCGGGTTCAGTGAGGCGCAGGCCGAAAATTCCTGGCAGGCCTGGGGCCAGAACCTGCTCGGGCAGGGGCTGATGGTCGTGCGGGCCGAGCTGGGCGGGCACTTGGGCGAACCCGCACGAACTTGACCTCTAGGCCATCCGGGGAGGGCCCAAATGAAGCTTCCTCTGACCTACAGATTCGGTCAATTTTCCCTAACGCCCGCCTGAAGCTGACTGTCATCCCAGGTCCACGCGCGCCCCATAGCCTAGCCCCATGACCCAAGACACCCAGATCAGCGACCGCATCGCCCAGGACCTCAAGGACCGCCTCGCCAAGGAAGGCGACCACCTCCAGGTCAAGGATGTCAACGGTGAGCACGTCGGCACGGTGGACCATATGGAAGGCGCAGAACAGCTCAAGCTGACCAAGAACGACAGCACCGACGGCCAGCACCACTATGTCCAGCTGTCGCAGGTCGAGAGCATGGACGACGTAGCCGTGTACCTGAATGTCACGCGCGACGAAATCCTGAAGTAAGCGCCCGCTTTTGCAGACGACGTAGACGCAGGGCGGACACCTCCCCGGAGGTGTCCGTCCTGCGTTCAGTCCCTGCTCAGCGGGCGAGGCGCTTGATGCGTTGGGCGCGGGTCTCCTCAGGGAAGACCACCAGGCCCTTCTGGGGCAAGAAGGTGCGGCTGTAGCGCGGTTTGGCGGCGAGCGACTGGGTCGAGAGGCCGTTGAGGTTCTGGTACCACTTGTACCCCTCGACCTTGATCCCGGCGGACTGCGCGGCGTCCAGGACCTGGCGGTAGCCCTGGTGGGCGAGCTGGGCGGCCTCGAGGTAGGACAGCGCGCCGTACCGGCTCTCGGCCTGCGCGAACAGGCTGTCGGCGCTGCTGGCCGCCGCGGCCACGCGGGCTTCCTGGCCGCCCTGACGCGCGAGCTGCAGCACGGCGTTGGCGTTGGTCAGGTAGGCGGCGGTGAGGTAGCGGTACTGGCTGTCGAGGTTGAACTGCCCGAAGGTGCGCGACAGGTCGTTGTACGACATGATCGTGGCGCTCTCGTCGCCCAGGTTGGCGAAGGCGTAGGGACCGCTGGGGCCGTAGGACGTGTCGGTCTCGCTGTCGTAGCCGTCGTGCGGGTGAGAGAGGCTGAGGTGGTGGCCGACCTCGTGCGTGGTCGTGTCGGTGAACCCGTAGCCGGCCTTGAACAGCCCCGGTGTCAGGAACGAGTATACGAAGCTCTGCGTGCCCGTCTCGCCGTCGTCGTAGGCGACGCCCAGCAGCCCGCCCTGCGCGTCAGCGTCGTCGTTGAACAGGTAGACCGGCAGCAGATAGCGCCCGGCCGGCGTAGTGGCGTAGCTGGCGCGTAGCTCGTTCACGCCGAACTGGAACAGGCGCTCGCCGGTCACGTCGGCGTAGTCGGGCGAGCAGATATCCTCGGGAATGCTCGTGTCGACGAAAAAGCACTTGTACACGTCGGCCAGGTCGCCGCTGAGCGCCGTGCTCTTGACCGTGTTCGAGAATTTGGCGAAGGGTTGCAGGACCGACACGCGGCTCTGCACGAGGTCGGGCTTGAGCACCTGGCCCTGTGCGGCGGCCTGGTCACCCTGCTCGACGTGGAGGTCGAGCTGGATGTCCTCGGGCAGTTGCGGGGGCGTTAGGGCCGCGCGGTAGATCGGGCTGGGCGTAAACAGCAGGTTCAGGGCCACGTAGCGCGTCACGAGGGCGAGGTCGGGGCTGACCTTGCGGCCGTAGCCCAGGCTGGCCTTGCGGCTGCCGTAGTCCCAGATGGGGGGCATGCGGTAGTCGGCGGTCTTGTCGCCGTCGGTGTCGGAGTTGGTGATGTCGTAGGCGCTCGTCCAGACGTCGGGGTTCGCCGAGAGGTCGTAGAACCACACGCGCTGCGCGGCGGCGTTCTCGCGCACGCTGCCGCCCCAGGCGACCAAGCGGCGGCTGGCGCGCTCGCCGAACTTCGCCCCCGTGTCGCTGTCGGCCGCCTCGGCGCGGGTGTAGCTGTGGAACTTGAAGTCGGGGCGGTCGTACCAGTTCACCAGGAACACGGTGTACTCGCCGGCCTTCACGCCCACGCGGCCCACGTTGTCGGCCAGCCAGTTCTCGGTCTTCAGCGCGTCGATCTCGTAGTTGCCCGTGACCTCGCGGTTGATGTTGCCGGCCGGCGAGGTGCAAGTGGGGTTGCCCGTCTTGGGGTCTACGTCGTTCTGGCAGTTGTAGAGCTGCTGATAGACCGTCAGGTTCTTCTCGGTGCCGGTGTCCTTGAGTTGCTTGAAGAAGTCGTCCTCGAAGCTCTGGTCGGCGAAGACATAGTTGTACTTGTAGTCGAAGGTGTTGCCGGTCGGCTCGGTGCGGCCGTAGGCACTGGGGACCCGGGCCACCGAGCTGTACGAGGCCGGCAGGATCTGGTCGAAGTCGCCCGTGCTGACCTGACGCGCCGTCGCCACCTGACCGGGCGAGGTCTGGCGGTAGCCCACGAACACGATGTTGACCTTGAGATCGGTACGCATGTTGCCCTGCTGGCCGGGGGCAAGCAGTTTGAGACCCGAGAAGTCGGCCGGGGTGCCCGGCGTGGGGACGGGGGACGTCGAGGTACCGCAGGCCGCCAGCAGCGCGAGCCCCAGGGTGCCGAGCGTGAGGGAAAGTCGTTTCATAGCTCTCCTGAAGGGCGGCCGGTAGACAGGCCGCTTAGAGATGTGAGGGGGATGTGTCCGACCTCAGAAGTGTAGATGAAATATCTGAGCAGGTGTCGCCAGTACGGCCGCGGTATGGCGTGGGCCAGACTTGACCCCTGCCGGTCCCGGACGCTACGCTGGTAGGCAGCTCCCGCATGGAGCCGACCCACTTCAGAGCGCCCGAGAGACCTGGCTCGCAGACGGCGCGGCAACCGGACCCCATCACGTCACGGTGCCAAGGCCAGCCCACCGGACAGGTCAACGATGAACCGCCGGCACGGGACCAAGAGGGAAGGTCACGCGGAGGAATTGCGCGCCCCTTCTCGCCGTACCGAGTCGAGGGGCGCTTCTCTGTTGTCCGGGTTGGCCCCGCCCCGCTTCACTGTGAGGAGGCCAGCCGCATGGCGCGTTCCGTTGTTCTCTGTTCCTGTTGTCCCCCATGTCCCGCAGGTCGCCCGTGACCGCGTTGATGGCCCCCACCCGCCCCCTGCCCCCCCAGGAAGCCCGGCCGCCGGCCCCACAGGAGGACGCAGGCGACTGTCGGCCCCGGCGGGGAACGGCGCTGCTGTTTCGCCGCGAGCCTCTGCTGCTCGACAACGGCTGCCCGGTGAACAACGTGCGGGTGGCCTACCACACCTACGGCGAGGCCCGCGAGGACGCCACCCTGGTCCTGCACGCCCTGACCGGCACGGGCGCCGTCCACGAGTGGTGGCCCGACTTTCTGGGCGAGGGCCGGCCGCTGGACCCCAGACGCGACTACGTGATCTGCGCCAATGTGCTGGGCGGCTGCGCCGGCACGTCCGGCCCCTCGGAACTGCCGCAGATCGCCGGGCAGGACGCGCCCCTGAGCCTGCGCGACATGGTCCGCGTGGGCCGCGCCCTGCTGGAGCACCTGGGCGTGCGCCGGGTGCGTGTGGTCGGCGCGAGCATGGGCGGAATGCTGGCCTACGCGTGGCTCCTTGAATGCCCCGACCTCGTGGAACGGGCCGTGATTGTGGGCGCGCCGGCGCGGCACTCGCCCTGGGCGATTGGCCTGAACACGGCGGCCCGCAGCGCCATCCGCGCGGCGCCGGGCGGCGAGGGGCTCAAGGTCGCGCGCCAGATCGCCATGCTCAGCTACCGCAGTCCCGAGAGTCTCGCCCTGACGCAGCCGGGCCAGCGCCGCCCCGGCGTGCCCGCCGTGACCTCCTACCTCGAGTACCACGGCGAAAAGTTGCAGGCCCGGTTCTGCGAGCGCAGCTACGTGGCCCTGACCAGCGCAATGGACGCCTTTCAGCCCAGCGACGCCGACCTGCGCGCGGTGCAGGTGCCGGTGCTCGTGGTGGGCATCACGAGCGACGTGCTGTACCCGGCCGCCGAGGTGCGTGCCTGCGCCGAGCGGCTGCCGCGCGCGGCCTACTGGGAACTCGACTCGCCGCACGGCCACGACGCCTTCCTGATGGACCCGCAGGCGTTGCCGGAGCGGGTCGGAGCCTTCCTGCGCGGCTAGGCGGGGTCGCGCGCCGAAAAGCGCTACTCGACCGGCTCGCCGCGCTGCAACTTCACGGCGCGCACGAGATTCTGGTACATCAGCGCGCTCGTCAGCGGGCCCACACCGCCCGGCACCGGGGTCTGGGCGCGTACTGGCAGGTGGGGCTCGGCGTCGCCGACCACCTCGCCGCCCGCCTGCACGTTGATGCCTGCGTCGATGACCACGTGCTCGGGGCCGACCTGATCCGCGCGCAGCAGCCCCGCGCGGCCTACCGCCACCACTACCGCGTCCACCCCGGCCAGCACCCCGGCGAGGTCGCGGGTGTGTTCGTTGCACAGCGTGACCGTCATGCCCTTGTTGTTGAGCATGAAAGTCAGTGGGCGGCCCACCGTGCGTCCCGGCCCGATCACGGCCGCCCGCCGCCCACGCAGGTCGTCACCCAGGGCCTGCCGCAGCAGGAAACGCACCGAGCGCGGCGTGGGGGGCAGCAGCGCCTCCGGTTCGCGTCCGGCGGCGATGAGCGCGAGGTTGGCGGGGGTCAGGCCCTCGACGTCCTTCTGCGGCGCGAGGCACAGCAGCGCGGCGTCGGCGTCGAGGCCCGGCGCCAGCGGCAGCTCCAGCACCACGCCGTGGACGTCCGGGTCGTGCGAGAGGGCCTGCAACACCGCGTGCAGCCCTTCCTGCGTGGCCCCGGCCCCGAGGTCGCGCACCGAAAAGCGTACGCCCAGGCGCCGCGCGCGCCCCGATTTGCTCTCGACGTACACGCGCGAGGCCTCGTCGGCCGAGGCCAGCACACTTACGAGATGCGGTTGGAAGTCCCAGGCGGCGAGGTCGCGGCGCACGCCCTTGAGGACGGCGTCGGCCAGCGTCTTGCCGCGCAGGGACAGGGGATGGTCACTCATGGCTGCTTACCCATGCTCAGGCCCCTCAGTGCCGGAAGTGCCGCGAGCCGGTGAAGACCATGCTCAGGCCCAGCTCGTTGCACGCGGCGATGACTTCGGGGTCACGCTTGGCTCCGCCGGGTTGCAAGATGGCCGTGACACCTGCCGAGGCCGCGAGGCGCACCACGTCGTCGAAGGGAAAGAACGCCTCCGAGGCGAGGACGGCGCCTCTGGCCGCCTCGCCCGCGTTCGCCACCGCGCGCTCGGCCGCCCAGATGCGGCTGACCGCGCCGGCGCCCAGACCGACCGTCACGCCGCTTTTGGCCAGCACGACGGCGTTGCTGCGGGCGTACTTCACGACCGCCCAGGCGAAGCGCAGGTCGAACCACTCCTGCGCCGTCGGCTCGCGCCGGGTCACGGTCTCGGGGCACAGGTCGTCCCAGGGGCGGGCGTCGCGCTCCTGCACGGCGAACCCGCCGGTCAGCGGGCGCACGTCCAGCACGCTCACGTTCCGGGGCTGCGCGGCCACGAGCACGCGCAGGTCGGGCTTCTTTTCCGCGAACCACGCGGCGGCCTCGGGCGTGACCTCGGGGGCGATCAGGACCTCGAGGAAGGTGCCGCGCATCGCCTGGGCCGCCGCCAGGTCCACCGGGGCACTCACGGCGACGACTCCGCCAAACACGCTGAGGGTGTCGGCGTCGCGGGCGCGCTCCCAGGCCGTCTTCACGTCCTGCGCCAGGGCTACGCCGCAGGGGTTGGCGTGCTTGACGGCCACGCAGGCGACCTGCCCGGTCTGGGCTTCCTGCTCGGCCAGCGCGGCGCACAGCGCCCAGGCGGCGTCGGCATCGGCGTAGTTGTTGAAGCTCATGGGCTTGCCCGCCACGACCTGCGCGTCGATGACCGGCCCGCGCGCCGTTCCCCAGCGGTAGACCGCGCCGGGCTGGTGCGGGTTCTCTCCGTAGCGCACCTGCGCGGCCCGCGTCAGGTCCAGCGAGAGGTGTTCGGGCAGCGCAGTGGGCAATTCATCGGACGCGCCATCCAGATACGCCGTGATGGCCGCGTCATACTCGCTGGTGTGGCGGTAGGCCTTGGCCGCCAGCCGGCGCCGGTCGGCCGCCGAGACCTCGTCCTGCAGGGCCAGGGCGTAGTCGGCCGGGTCCACCAGGACCAGCACGCCGGCGTGGTTCTTGGCCGCCGAGCGGATCATGGCCGGGCCGCCGATGTCGATGTTCTCGATGACCTCGGGGTCCGGCGCGCCGCGCGCCACCGTCTCCCGGAAGGGATAGAGGTTCACGCACACGAGGTCGATGGTCGAGAACCCCTGGCCCGCCAGTTCGCCCAGGTGCCCACTTTCGCGCCGCGCGAGGATGCCGCCGTGGATCGCTGGGTGCAGCGTCTTGACGCGGCCGTCCAGCATCTCGGGAAAGCCGGTGACGTCGCTCACGGCCGTCACCTTCAGGCCCGCGCTTTCCAGCGCCGCGTGGGTGCCTCCCGTACTCAGCAGTTCCCAGCCGCGCGCCGAGAGGGCGCGGGCGAAGTCCACCACGCCGGTCTTGTCGCTCACGGAAATCAGTGCCCGTCTTGCCATGTCTGCTCCCCCAAAAAGTGCATCTACAACATGCACGGGAGCGCCCCCGCGTGTGCGGAGACGCTTCGACCCAGGCGCGCGATCAGCTCGGTTTGGGGCACCGCTTCCCCGTGGTCAGCCCACGTTCAGCGCCAGTCGCGGCCCCGCTCGCCGTTCACCATAGCGCAGGCGGGGGTCGGGAGCAGAGGCGGCCGAGTGGCCTCGGGGAATCGGCGGCCCAGCCGTCACGCCCGGTTCGGGGCGCTGGGATCACCTGACCTCCGGCGCTGGCCCCGGCCGTCAGGATGTCCCTGGGAACAGTTCTGAGACGGGGGTCAGTTCTCTGCCAGGAGCAAACTGGGGGGGCATGACCTCTTACACCAGTACCCCGGACCTGTGCCGCCAGTGGGGAGCGGCGCCATGAAACTCCTGCTCACTTCGGGCGGCGTCACGAACGCGAGCATCCACGGCGCCCTGGAGGGCCTGCTCGGCAAACCGGTCGCCGAGGCCAGCGCCCTGTGCATTCCGACGGCGCAGTGGGGCCACCCCTGGTGCGGGCCGGCATCGGTACGGCGTTTCGTCACCGACAGCACCCCGGCGACCATGTGTGGCCTGGGCTGGAAGTCGGTGGGCGTGCTTGAACTCACCGCGCTGCCGAGCATCGGCCAGGACCGCTGGGAACCGTGGGTCCGGGGCGCGGACGTGCTGCTGGTCGACGGAGGTGACGCGACCTACCTGGCCCACTGGCTCCGGGAATCCGGTCTGGCGGCTCTCCTCCCTTCCCTGGCCGAGACGGTCTGGGTGGGCGTCAGTGCTGGCAGCATGGTGCTCACCCCCCGGATCGGGGAGGAGTTCGTCGCCTGGCCCTCGGCGCCGGACGACCGCACGCTCGGAATCGTGGACTTCTCGGGCTTCCCACACCTGGACCATGAGGCGATGCCTGGCAACACCCTGTCGGCGGCGCAGCGCTGGGCGGCTGGCCTGGAGGGGCCGTGCTACGCCATCGACGACCAGACCGCCATCATGGTGGTGGGCGGCGCCGCCGAGGTGATCTCCGAGGGCCGCTGGCAGCAGGTGAAGGGCTAGTAGGACCGGTTCAGCGTTCGGGCGTGCCGGGGGGCGTCTCGTGGATCAGGGTGGCGGGCTGCTCCGGCAGGGTCTGGGTGTTGCCACCGATGACGCGCTTGAGTTCCTCGATGGCGGCGCGCTCCTTGTCGTTCACCTGCTCGCCGCCGAATCCCAGGAAGCCGCCTTCCTTGGCCGCCGAGGCCGTGCGCTCGGCCACACGCACGAGCATGGTGCGGTAGGCCTCGGCGTCCTCGGGACTGGTCTTGGCGCTCACGAGCCACACGGCCTGCCGCACGGCTTCGAGGCTCTGGATGCGGACGTCCTCGACCGTGCGGGCCTGCTCCTGGGCGGGCGGCGTGGGCGGCTTACCCAGCAGGTCGGCGGCCATCGCTTCCATCAGGGGCGTGCGGCCCTGGGCACTCACGCTCTCGCGCACCGCCGCCGCGATGGCCTGCGTCTCGGCCACGATGCCGGTCAGGCCGCTGGGACTGGCCGCCACGACCACGGCGCCCGCGCGGCCGGGGCCGGTCATGACCTTGAACCACTCGTCGCTGGTGAAGCTGTCTCTCAGACTCATGCCCCCAGGCTAGGGACCCGCAGGGCCGCTCCGCGTGGGAGGAGGGTTCAGGCGGCTTGGGGAAGAAGAGGGGGGAAGCGCCCGGACTGGACGTTCCCCTCTCTCCTTTCTGGCCGCGGCGCTTCAGTCCCCGGCCACCAACCCCCCTTCCAGGGGTTCGGGTTTGGGGTCGGGCTTCAACCTCTTGCGCTCGAAGAGCCAGAAGACGCTGGGCACCACATAGAAGGTCAGCAGCGTGCTCGTGATGACGCCGCCCAGAATCACGATCCCCAGGCCCCGGCGGAACTCGGCGCCGTCGCCGTGCCCCAGCACGAGCGGAATGCTGATGACCAGCACGGTCAGGGTGGTCATCAGGATGGGCCGGAAACGCAGTTCGGCCGCTTCGAGCAGCGCCTCGCGCAGCGGCAGGCTGCGGGCGCGCTCGGTCACGAATTCGAGATACAGAATCGAGTTCTTGGTCGAGAGGCCGAGCAAAATGACCATCCCCAGCACCGTGATCACGTCGAGATCGGCCCCGAACAGGTGCAGGGTCCACAGCGCGCCCACGATGGCGAGCGGAATGGGCATGAGCAGGTAGATGGGGTAGCGGAACGAGTTGAACTGCGAGCCCAGCACGAGGTACGTGAGCAGGATCGCCGCGATCATGATGACCGGCCCGTAGAAGATCAGGTCGCTCGTCAGGCTGCCCACCCCGACCGAACTGGCGTTGCCCAGCGTGACCCCGCCCGCGAGCAGCCCGGCGGCGGTGGCTTTCTGAATGATCTCGTTCTGGTAGGCGAAGGCGTTGGGGCCGCCCGGCACAAGGTTGATGTCGAAGGTGGCGGTGTAGGCCTTGTTCAGGCGGCGCAGCGTGGCCGGGGCCTCGCCGGTCTCGAAACGTCCGAGCTGCGACAGGGGCAGGTTGGCCCCCAGGGCCTGCGAGTACACGGTCTGCGAGAGCAGGCTCTGCTCGCCCTGGATGCGCGCCGGGTCGAGCTTGACCACGATGTCCACGCTGCGGTCGCCGTCGCGCACGCTGCCGGCCACCGAGCCGTCGTTGTAGGTGCGCAGGGCCTGGGCCACGTCGGTCGCGCTCAGGCCGGTGCCCGAGAGCTGCTCGGCGCTCGGCACGAAGGTCCGTTCCTCGCGGGTGTTGGCCTGGCTGCTCTCGACTGTACGGATGTTGGGGTCTTCCTCCAGCAGCCCCAGCAGGGTGCGGGCGCGCTCGGCCAGCAGCGCCTGGTTGGGGGCGCTCATTGCCAGACTCACGTCGGCCTCGCCGCCGGGGGCCAGCGACTCGCCGCCCACGCGCAGGCTGGTGCCTGGCACCCGCGCGGCGATGGGCTGCAATTCGTCGGTGTAGCGGGTGGTCAGTTCCTCGATGCCGGGGCGCTCCTCCTTGCCCACCAGCGTCACGGTCAGGGCGGCCACGTTGCCCGACGTGCTCAGCGACTGCTGGCCCTGGCCCACGCTGGTCTGGACCAGGCGGACCTCGGGGTGACCGAGCAGCTTCGCTTCCATCTGGCGGGTCATGGCATCGGTGGTGCTCAGGGTGGTGCCGGAGGGCAGCTCCAAGTTGACCCCCAGGACGCCGCTGTCGCTCTTGGGCACGAAGCCGAAGCCCACGCCGCGCAGCGCCAGCGGAGCGCTCAGCAGGAACAGCCCCGCGATCAGCAGCACGATACCGGGCCGTTTCAGCGCGCCGCCCAGGGTGCGGGCGTAGGCCTTCGCCACCCGCAGCACGGCGCGGTTGGTCAGGCCGTGCAGCGTGCCAGTAAGGGCTTCGAGCAGGGCGTACAGCGCCGTGACCACGTAGCGCACCAGCGCCAGCACGGCCGGGGCCAGCAGCACGCTCAGTACGGCGACTGCGGCGGCCGGCCAGCCCAGCCCGCGCAGTGCGAAGAAGGTCACGGCGCCCGCCAGGATCAGCCCGAGCCAGCCGGGGACGGTTTTTACGCCGCGCAGGGCGGCCAGGAAGAAGGTCGGCAGCAGCCCCAGCGTGCGCGGCACGTCGGCCCAGGTCAGGACCTTGGGTTCGCGGGTGTAGGCCATGCGCACGGTGAGGAACAGCAGGCTCTCGAGCCAGCTCAGGGCGATGGCGGCGGCGATCCCCAGCCCGAACTGGCTGAAGAACTGCCCCAGGATGCCCGGCATGAAGCTCAGCGGAATCAGCACGGCGAGCAGCGAGAAGGTCGCGGCCGTCACGGCCGAGAAGACTTCCGAGCCGCCCAGCAGCACGCTGCGCACCGGGCCGTAGCCCAGGTCGCGGTAGCGCTGCACGTTCTCGGCGACGACGATCGAGTCGTCCACCACGATGCCGATGGCGACGATGATCGCCAGCAGCGAAATCAGGTTGAAGGTCACGCCGATCAGCCCGAACAGCAGCGGTGCGGCGCTGATGGAGATCGGAATGGCGATGATCACCGACAGCACCGTGTTGAGCCGCCCCAGGAACAGCAGGCAGATGACGCCTACCGCCGCCACGGCGATGAGGAACTCGTTGAAGGTGTCGCTGACCGTCGCGCGGGTCTGCTCGGTGGTGTCGCTGGCGACGGTCAGCCGGTAGCCGGCGGGCAGCGGCTGGGCTTCCATCGCGGCGCGCACGTCGCGGGCGACCGCCACGCTGTTGCTGCCGCTGGCCTTGCGCACGGCGAGCAGCACCGCCGGCTGGCCGTTCACGCGCGCCAGGCTGCCGGGGGCGGCGCTCGTGTCGCGCACGCTCGCCACGTCCGAGACCCGCAGGCCGCTGGAGGCGTCGAGCGTGATGGCCGACACGTCGGAGGCGCTGCGCGGCGTGTTGCGGGTGCTCAGCGAGGTGGCGCTGCCTCCCTGGGTCAGCGACCCCGCCGGCAGGTCGAGCGCCGAGGCGCCGATGGCCCCCGTGACCCGCGCGGGCGTCAGGCCGTAGTTCTGGAGGCGCAGGGGGTCGAGCAGCACCTGCACCTGCCGTTCGGGGCCGCCGCTCAGGGTCACGTCGGCCACGCCCTCCACCCGTTGCAGCCGGGGCACCAGGGTGTCCTCGGCGTAGGTGGTCACGCCCTCGGGCGCGGCGCGGCCCCCCAGCAGCGCCAGGGTCAGGATGGGGGTGGCGTTGGGGTCGAACTTCTGCACGACCGGGGCGTCGGCGCCGGCCGGCAGCGTGCCCCGGATGGCCGCGACCGCCTGCGACACGCTGTTGGCGGCCGAGTCGACGTTGATGCCGTCGGCGAAGCTGATGACCACGGCCGACTGCCCGTTCACGCTCGTCGTGTTGATGTCGCTCACGCCCGCCAGGGTGCTCACGGCGTCCTCGACGCGGCGGCTGACCTCGCGGTCCACCTGATCCGGGTTGGCGCCGGGATAGCCGGTGCTGACCGCCAGCACCGGTACCTCGAAATTGGGCAGCAGGTCCACGCCCAGGCGGGTCGTTGAGACCAGCCCCAGCAGCGCGACCATCACGAAGATGCCGATGGAGAAGACGTAATTGCGCACGCTGAAGCGCACGAGCGGATTGACCCCCGGTTCCGGCGTGCCGTCGGGCAGTTTGCCGCGCGGCGCGTTGAACTCGGCCGATTCACGCACGCTCATGGCTGGCTGCCCTCACCGGAGGCCGGAGCCGCCGGCACTGCCGCCGCGGAGCGGCCCGCTTCGACTGCGTCGCCGTCCTGCAGGCTGGCCGGCACCGGGCTGATGACCCGCGCGCCGGCCTCCAGACCAGTCACGGCGGCCTGGGCCCCGGCCTCGGCCACGACCGTCACGGGCTGCCGCCGCGCCACGCCGTTTTCGGCGACATACACGCTGTTCTCGCCGCCGTCGCTTTGCACCGCCGTGCCCGGCACGAGCACGCCGCGTCCGAGCGCCGCGCGGTAACGCACCTGCGCCGAGGCGCCCACCGGCAGCCGCTCGCCGCCCTGCACGTTGGCGGTGACCGGCACCAGGCGGTCGGTGCCCGCCACTGCCGGGTTGCCGCGCACCACGGCCACATAGTTCACGCCGCCGTAGCCGAGGTTGAGCCGGGTGCCGTCGGTGAGGGCCGCCGCGTCGGCGGGCGGCACGTTGAAGCGCGCCTGAATGCTCGCCGGGTCCACCAGCCGGAACACGGTGCTGCCCTGCGCGGCGAACTCGCCTTCCTCGACGCCGATGTCCGCCACGACTCCGGCAAAGGGCGCGCGGACCTGCGTGCGCGCGAGGTTCTGATCGGCTTGGCGCACGCCCGCCTGCGCGGTGTCGAGCTGCGCGCGTTGCAGCGGCACGCTGGCCTGCGCGCTGCGGCCGTTCTGGGCGAGGTTCTGCCGGGCCTGGGCCAGGGCGCCCTGCGCCTGCGCCAGCGCGGCGCGCGCCGCTTGCAGGTCCGCGAGGCTGATGCCCCCGAGGCTGTAGAGGTTCTCGCTGCTCTGCGCGCTCTGGGTGGCCTGCGCGAGGCTGGCCTGTGCCGAGGTCACGGCCGCCTCCAGCGCTCCGCCCGACCCGGCCACGTTCTGCTGCGTCTGCTGAAGGCTGATCTGCGCCTGCTGCACCTGGAGGCGGGCATTTTCCAGCGCCTGACGCTGCGTGGTGTCGTCGAGCTGCACCACGACCTGCCCGGCCGCGACCCGCTCGCCCTCGTCCACCAGCCGGGCACGCACGGCCCCGCCGGCCTGCGCCGCCACCTGACTGTCACGCACCGCGCGGATGTTGGCCGCCACGCTGCGGTTGGCGCTCAGGGTGCCGCTGCGGGCCGTCACGGTGCTCACGGCCAGCCGGGTGGTCTTGGGCGGCGCGGCGTCGAGGTCGTTGCGCGCCGCCTTGCCGGAGGGCGAGCAGGCCGCGAGCAGCGCGCCCAGGGTCAGGGCGGCCAACGTCAGGGCCGGCGTTCCAGTACGGGGTCGGGGGCTCATCGCACCAGTCCGGTCTGGTCGAGACCCGAGGCGACCCCCAGGCCCGCGAGTGCGCGCCACAGGCCGTTCTGCGCCTGCTGCACGCCGAAGTTGGCCTGCTGTGCCTGGACCTGCGCCTGCTGCACCTCGACGGCGGCGGCGGTGCCGGCCCGCAGCCGGGCCTGGGCCTGGGTCAGGGCGGTCTGGGCGTTGCGGGCCTGGGCCTGCGCTACCCCGATCTGCTGCCGGGCGTTCTCGACCGCGCGGGCTGCGTCGCGCACGCCCGTCGCGGCGGCGCGCGCAGCGTCGTCCAGGCTGCGCTGGGCGTTCGCCAGGGCCACCTGGGCGTCCTGCAACGTGCGCGCCGGGGTGTAGTCGTTGTTGGCGACGCGCACCTGCAGCGCCGCGAGTTCGGCGCCCTGCGCTGCCTGCACCAGCCCGCTCAGGCGGGTGTTCAGGCCGCTCTGCAACGTGGCAACAGTCCCACTGGCGGCCGGGGGCATGGGCAATGGGGCCAGGGTCAGCTCGGTGCCGGTCGCCAGCCCCAGCGTGCGCGACAGCCCCGCGCGCAGCACCGGCACCTGCGCCTGCGCGTCGGCGAGTTCCTGGCGGTCGCTGTTCAGGGCGGTCTGCACGCGGCTCACGTCCAGGGCGGTCGCCACCCGCGAGGCGAGGCGCGCCTGTGCGATCTGGAGATTGCGGGTGTCCAGGGCGACCTGCGCCGTGTTCAGGCTCACGCGCCCGGCCGCTTCCGAAGCCGCAACGTACTGCGTGATCACCGTCTGGGCCACGTTCAGCTTGGCGGCGTTCAGTGCCGCGAGCCCCGCCGCCGCGCCCTGCTCGGCCTGGGTCAGCGTCGTGATGATGGAGGTGGGGTCGGCGCGCACCGCCCGCAGGTTGGCCTGGGCCTTTTGCAGGTTGGCGCGGGCGGTCGTTACGTCGGGGCCGCTGTCCAGCGCGCGGGCCACCGCCGAGGGCAGCGTGAGGGTCAGGGCGGTCTGGGCCTGAGCGGCGCTCAGGGTCAGGGCGGTCAGTAGGGCAAGGGCGGGGCGGGTCTTCATGGGCGTGCTCCTGAATCGGTGGGAAGGGTCTGGGTTGAAGGGGCTGGAGCGGAAGGGTTGGGCAGTGCGGGCGGCAGGCTGCCCAGCAGCGCCGGGTCGAGTTCGCCGGTCGCCTGGGCCAGGGCCAGCGCACTCAGGGCGCGGTCCTGCGCGGCGCGGTCCAGCGCCTGCGCGGCCTGGGCGAGATTCAGTTCGGCCTGCGCGACTTCCAGCGCGGTGCCGAGGCCGGCGTCCAGACGGGCGCGCGCACTCTGCAGCGCGACGGCGGCCTGGTCCTGCGCGAGTTGCAGGGCGCTCAGGGCGCCGCGCGCGTTCTGAAGGTCCGAGAAGCGGGTCCGGACCTCCAGCTCGACGCCCAGGCGGGCGTTCTCCAGCGCGAGGGCGGCCTGTTGCGTACCGAGCACCGCCTGTGCGGCGGCCTGTGGACGGCCACTGCCCAGCAGTGGGAAGGTCCCGGTGAGGCTCAGGGCCACGCCACTGGGGACCGCGTCCGTGTTGCGCAGCGGCAGGCTGACCTGCGCGCCCAGCACGCCAGTCTTGAAGTTCAGGCTGCCCGACACGAGCCGCCCCGGATTGCCCTGGGCGTCGCTGAGCTGCCCGGCCTGCACAGCCGCCGTCAGGTCCGGCAGCGTGGCGTCGAGCCGCGCGGCGGCCAGCCCGGCCTGGGCGTCGGCCAGGCCGGCCAGCGCGCGGACGATCTCGGGGCGGGCCGCGGCGGCGCGGGCCAGCAGGGCGGCCTCGTCGGTAGCGGCGCCGTCCAGCGTAGGCAGCGCCGCGAACTCGGCAGCCGTTCCCGGCAGCGTGACCGGCGTGCCCAGCAGCCGCGCCAGGCTCTGCGCCGCACTCTGCACGCCGCGCGCGGCCTGGGCCTGGGCAGCCTGGGCCTGCGCCAGCGCGCCCCGGCTCTGGAGCAGGCTTTCTTCGGGAATCAGGTTCTGGGCGCGCCGTGCCTGCGCCGTTTCCAGCACCCGGGCGCTCAGGGCCGCGCCCGTGTCGGCCAGCGCCAGGGCCTGGGCCGCGCTGCGCGCTCCGGCGTAGGCCTGGGCCGCCTGCAGCGTCAGGCTGGCCCGCGCCGAGCGCAGGTCGGTGGCAGCGGCGCCCAGCGCGCGTTCGGCGCTGCGGACTCCTTCCAGCGCGGGCGACCAGGGCAGCACGCTGATCCCGGCACTCAGGGTCACGGTGCCGCTGCTCTGCCACGCGCCGTTCTCCCAGGGGACGCGCACGAGCGCGGCGTTGGCGCCCGCACTCAGGCTCAGGCCGGCGCGGGTGCGGGCACTGTCCAGCGAGAGCTGCGCGGCGCGGTAGCTCAGGTCGGCGGCCCGCCAGCCTGGTGACTGCCGCAGCCCGGCCAGCACGGCGTTCAGTGAGGTGAGGGGAGCGGACGAGGAGGAGACGGGTGCGGCGACCGAGGCAGGTGTTGCCTGGGCGGGCGCCGTCTGGGCCGCAGCGACCGACCCCGGCAGGAGGGGCACGACTAGCAGGCCGGCCAGCAGAAACGGAAGGGAACGTGTGGGCATAGAACCTCGGGCGAGAGGACGGGAAGAACCCGCCCGGAGACGGTCATTAATGAGTCGGGGCTTTTTTACCGGCATGGGCGGGGGCCTAGGGGGCCATGCCCGGCCACAGCAGGTCGAGCAGGCCGCGCACGTACCGCCCCTGGTCGATGGACAACCGGCGCGTGTCGGGTGTGAGGAGGTAGGCGTCGTAACCGTGCATGGTCAGGCTGCCCATCAGCGTGAGGGCGGTGAGGTCGGCGTCGAGCGGCCGCACCCGGCCCAGGGCGATCTCGGCGCGCAGGTAGGCGGCGAGGGCGTCGAGGTCGTGGCGCAGCGGATGTTCGAGGCGCTGGAGCAGGGTGTTGTGGCTGGGGTCGTGACCGCGCGCGAAGACGGTGGTGAGCAGCGGCACGACCCGCTCCATCTCGGAGATGATGGACATCGCCACGTCTTCGAGGGTGCGCCGCACCTCGCCCTGGCCGGTGCGGGCCTGCAACTCGTCTTGCCAGGTGGACCGCTGGTGCAGGCCCAGCGCGGCCTCGAACAGGTCCTCCTTGCTCGCAAAGCGCTTGAAGAGGGTACCTTCCGACACCCCCGCCCGGCGCGCGATCTCGGCAGTGGTCGCCGAAAATCCCTGTTCCAGAAACACTTCCCTGGCCGCGTCCACCACCTGTTCGTCGGAAATCGTTCGTGGTCGGGCCATAAGTGAGTATTTACTTATTAATTAGCGCTTCCATGTGTAGTCCGGCTCACATCTGGAGTTCGGGGGGCGGCGGCGCCTCCAGCGTGAGGCACTGGCCGGTGCCGGGGTGCCGGAAGCCCAGGCGCCAGGCGTGCAGCAGGTAGCCGCCGTCACCGGGCAGCCCCGGCAGCTCGGGCAGGGGCCCGCCGCCGGGGGCGTACAGCGGGTCGCCCTGCAGCGGAAAGCCCGCCCAGGCCACGTGAATGCGGATCTGGTGGGGCCGCCCGGTGTGGATGTCCACGGCCAGCAGCGTCTCGCCCACGCCCAGGGCCTGTGGCCGGCGCTCCAGCACCCGCGCGGCGGAGTGCGAGGCCTTGCCGGCCGGGCTGGCCGCGTATACCTCGCCCAGCCGGGGGTGCGCCACCGGGCCGATGGGCGCGGTGATCTCCAGCGTGTCCCAGCTGGGCAATCCGGCGACCAGGGCGAGGTAGGTCTTCGTGACCTCGCGCTCCCGCCACGCCGCCGAGAGGGCCGCGCCCGCCGTTTCTCCCCGCGCGAACAGCACCAGCCCCGACGTGCCGCGCCCCAGCCGGTGCAGCGGCGAGGCGCCGGGAAAGTGCCGCCGGACCTGGTGCAGCAGCGTGTGCTCGTAAAAGCCGCCGCCCGGCAGCGTGGGCAGCCCGGAGGGCTTGGTCACGGCGAGCAGTGAGGCGTCCGCGAACAGCACCCCGAACTCCAGCGGCGCGTCCGGCTCCTGCCAGGGCGGGCGGTGCCACACGACCTCCTGACCGGGGCGCAGCGCTTCATCGCCCGTGGCCCGCACGCCGCCGACCTCGATCTCGCCCGCCGCGAGCCTCTGGGCCCATACCTCGGCGGCCGAATGCCGGAATGTGCCCGTGAGATACGCCAGCAGGCTCACGCCGCCGCGCTGAACCTGCGAGTGGTAGGAATAGCCGGCGTTGAGGGCCATGCGTGACAGGCTACGCCCGGCCCGCGGATGCCCCGCCCATGAGGCCCCCGCACCACCCTCGCCGCGTCCTGTCCGGGAGGAACCCGCCTGTCTCTGGACCGGGTGCTCTACACTCGCCTGCGTGACCTTCTTCGCCTCCTCTCCCCGCAGCCAGCCGCAGCCGGGGCACCTGTACGACGTGGCGGTGGTCGGCGCGGGCCTCGCGGGCACCGAGCTGGCGTGGCGGCTGGCCCGTGCGGGCCGCGACGTGCTGCTCGTGTCGCAGGCCCTCGACCACCTGGGCAACCTGTACGCGCCGACCATCCAGGGCGCGGGGTTCCCGGACGGCAGTCTCTTCGCCGAGGTGGCCGCTGCGGTGGCCCCCGACACCGACGGCTGGACCTTTCACCGGCAGCTCAAGGCGCGCGTCGAGGCCACCGCCGGCATCCACCTGCTTCAGAGCACCGTGACCGAACTCGACGAGGAAGACGAGCAGGTCGTCCTCTCGACCTGGGAAGGGCCGCCGCTGCGGGCGCGCGTGGCCGTGCTGGCGGTGGGGGCCTTTCTCAAGGGCCGCCTGTTGATCGGGGACACGATGGAGGAGGCCGGGCGGCTTTCCGAGGTCGCCTACGACTTTCTGGCCGATGACCTCACGCGCAGCGGCGTGTGGCTCGTCGGCGCCGAGGCCCACGCGGCGGCGGGCGAGGGCGCGCCGCCTTACGACGTGCGTTTCCTGACGCCCGCGCCTTCCGAGCTGGACGGCTTCCGGGTCAACCGCCTCGCGCGGGTGCGGATGCTCGGGCGCTGCACCCCCGGCGAGCACACCTACGCCTCGGTGCTGGGCGACGCCGCACGTCTCGCGGCCGAACTGCTGTCCGAGGTTCCGGGAGGGGAGGCCGCATGATCTATCAGCTCGGCGACTTCCACTTTCCCGACGATCCCGCGCGCCTCTACCCGCACACCCCGGAGCGCCCCTGGGTGCTGGAGGTCGGTTTCGGGGACGGGCACTTCTGGCCGCACTATGCCCGCACCTTTGCCGAGGCGCCCAACTACCTGGGGGTCGAGATCTCGGGCGTGTCGCTCCTCAAGGCCAACCGCCGCCTGAGAGACGCGGGCCTGGAGAACGCCATCGTGACCAAGCTGCCGGCCGACGTGCTGGTGCGCGAGGTGGTGCCGCCGCGCAGCCTCACGGAAATCGTCGTGAATTTTCCCGATCCCTGGCCCAAGCCGGGGCATACCGAGCACCGGCTGCTGCGCGCGCCCTTTTTCCGGCTGGCGGCGAGCCGGCTGCGGGACGGCGGCGCGGTGCTCCTGACCACCGATCACGACGAATACTTCGAGTTCGCCTGCGCCGAGGCCGAGGCCAGCGGCGTCATGCGCGCAGAGCATGTGGCTCCGCCCGCCGCCGCCCTGGAGACCAAGTACGCCCGCAAGTGGCGCGACCTGGGGCTCTCGGCGCACCATGTCCGCTTCGTGGCGACCGCGCACCCCAGCGTGCCGGGCGGCACCTTCACCCCCTACCCGGAGAACGAGACCGACGTGCCCCACGCCATCCTGAAGCTGCCCGCCGCTTTTGCGCCCACCGATTTCGACAAGCGGACCGCCCACGCGCCCGTGCGCGGCCTCGACAGCACTCCGGGCTGGACGGTCGTGTTGCTCGACCTGTACGCCAGCCTGCGCCGCGACGGCTGGGTGGTGCAGGCCCACGTCGTCGAGGCGGAGCTGACCCAGGAGGTCCTGATCGGCGTGACCGGCCGCGAGGACGGCACCCACCTCGTGCGCCTCGCCCGCTTCGGCGGCCCGATCATCACGCCCGGCGTCAAGGCAGCCGTGGGCGTGGTGACGGCCTGGCTGGAAGACGGGGGCGCGCAGGTGACCCACCGGGGCTACTGAGGCGCGGGTTCCGGCGCCCCCTCCGGCAGGTCGGCCGTCGCCCCGCGGTAGGCCGCCTGCACCTTCTTGAGGCCCGGCGCCAGGGCCAGGGCCTGAAGCAGCGGCCCGCGTAGCCGCAGTTGGCCCGAGCGCACGGCCTCGACCGGCCCGAGCTCGCCGCGCCAGAAGGCATGCGCGGCCTCGCCACTTTCGAGCTCGAACACGAGGTCGCTGTCCTGGCTGCGCGCTTCGTCGCCGCTGCTCAGGTGGGCCGTCTGGCCGTCTCGGCCGTCCACCCGCACGCAGGCCTCGGGACCGTGAATCAGGAAGGTCACGGCGAGGCGGCGTCCGACGGGCGTGTCGTCTCCCGCCGCCAGAAAGACCCGCCGCAGCAGCGTCTCCAGGTCGGCGCCGTTTCGGAAGGGAAGGTCAGGCACAGGTGCAGCTCAGCGCGGGCGCATGCGGCTCACCGTAGCCCACCTGACAGAGTGGGGGTGGGGCGCAAAGCCGGTCCTCTTAGCCGATTTCTCACAGCGGGGGCGGGCGTACACTCCGCGCGCGGGCCGAGTGGTGACATGTTTGGGCACCACGTCCGCTCGCCTACCCCCCCACTTTCAGCAGGAGGACAGACCATGAACAGCCAACTCCAGAGCACCATCCAGGCCCTTTCCGGCGGCCTCACCACTGTGGACGCCGACACGGCCGTCTCCAACGTCTCGAGCTGGCACAGCGCCCTGAGCGGCGCGGCAGGCGCCGAGAACGTCGTGGCTGGTCTGGCCGAACTCAAGGCCGCGCTGGAAAGCGGCAACCTGGAAGAAGCCGCCAACCTCCTGCCCAACCTGGGCAGCGAAGTCGAGGCGATCGTCTCGGCCGCGCCCGCCGAAGACCAGGCTGGCCTGCGCCAGCTCGCCGGCATTCTCAAAGGCTGAGCCACGTCCATTAGCCCCCCGCCCCTGTCGGCGGGGGTTTTTCGTGGCTGCGCGCCCGTGCGTTATGCTGCCGCCCCGTGCCCCTGACGTTTACCCACGAACCGCTGTCCGAGATCGTGCCTGCCGTGCGTGCGGCCCTGCGGGACGGCGAGGCGGCACTTGACGTGCCCGACCCCGATCTGGGCCTGGGCCTGTATGCGGGCGAGACGGGGCCGGCCGGCACGCACCGTCCCTGGGCCGTCTGGGCCGACCTGGCTGATCTGCTGGGCGCCCACCTGCTGACCCCCGAGCGCCTGCCGGGGGGTCGGGTGCGCGTGCGGTTGCGGTCCCGGCCC
This sequence comes from Deinococcus sp. Leaf326, assembly GCF_001424185.1. Taxonomy (NCBI): domain Bacteria; kingdom Thermotogati; phylum Deinococcota; class Deinococci; order Deinococcales; family Deinococcaceae; genus Deinococcus; species Deinococcus sp. Leaf326. The sequence goes on from NZ_LMOM01000021.1 coordinate 54,950, forward strand.
CCCGGCCCCGATCCCGACGCGGCGGGTTACGGAGCGGGCGGCGACTGGGCGCGGGTGGACAAGCTCGAAGACCCGGTGTTTCTGCACACCTTCGTCGAGGCGCTGCGGCGCGTGGACCCCCCGCCCGGCGGGCGCGTGCTGGCCCTGGGCGTCAACGCGGGCCGCGAGCTCGACGCCCTGGCCCTGGCCCTGCCAGGCCGCGTGCTGGAGGTGGTCGGCGTAGACCTTGACGCGTCGGCGCTCGCGGCGGCCTCGGCCCGTCATCCGCAGGGCACTTTCGTGCCGCTCGACGTGAACGAGCTGCCCCGGCCCGAGCTGGGCCGCTTCGACCTCGTGCTGGCCCTGAGCCTGCTCCAGAGTCCGGGGGTGCGCCAGGACGTGCTGCTGGCCACGCTCCGCCGCTATCACCTCACGCCGGGCGGCGGCCTGATCTTGGGCTACCCCAACGCGCGTTACCGGGCCGGCGAGCTGAGCTACGGCGCCCGGATGCGCAACTTTGCCCGGCCCGACCTGAGCCTGCTGGCCGCCGACGTGAGTGCCGCCCGCCGGGGCCTGCATGGCCGCGGGTTCAAGGTGTTCGTGACTGGCAAGTATGAGGTGCTTGTGACGGCCATTCCCGCTGGGGCAAGCACGCCGACCGGACTGGAGGCCGTGTGGGACAGTGTGCCCGCTACGACTCCCACTGGAACGGCCTAGCTCCGCCGCCCCGGAGCACCGGGAGGCTCAGCCCTGAAACACCGTGACCACGTTGCCCCAGGGGTCGCGTAGCCGCAGGTGGTCGCCCCCGTCCTGTACGTCTGGCTGGCCCTGGAGGCGTTCGCGGACCAGAGCGAGATCGGGGGCGTACAGTTCGACGCCGCCCAGCCCGGCGGCCGGGGTCTGCGGGCGGCCCTGGCCCGCCGTATGCCACTCGTTCAGGCCGAGGTGGTGGTGGTACCGGTCCCAGGACAGGAAGGCCGCGCTTCCCAGGTCGGCCACCACGTCCATGCCCAGCAGGGCACCGTAGAACCGGGCCGCCTGCGCCGCGCTGCCTACCTTGAGGTGCACGTGGCCCACGCGCGTTCCCGCTGGAGCACCCGCGTAGGCCGGAAAGTCAGGGTTTTCCAGGGCGCCCGCGGCCAGGCCCGCCTCGGCCAGTACGGCGGCGGCGTCCACGGCCACGGTATCCATCCGCACCTGGCCGTCCTCCCAGGTCCAGTCCGCCGCTGGGCGGTCGGCGTACACCTCGATGCCGTTGCCCTCGGGGTCCGAGAGGTAGAAGGCCTCGCTCACCAGGTGGTCGCCGCTGCCGATCCGCAGGCCCGCGCGCGCGGCGTGCGCCAGCCAGCGCCCGAGGTCAGCGCGTGTGGGGAGCAGAAAGGCGGTGTGGTACAGCCCGGGCCGGGAAGCGGTGGGAGCGGGCAGTTCCGGCGCCGCCTTCAGACGCAGCAGCGGTGTGCCGTGTGCTTCCAGGACGACCTCTCCGGAGGTCTCCTGCGTCCGGGTCAGACCCAGCAGGTTCATGTAGAAGGCGCTCAGGCCCAGCAGGTCGCGGGCCAGCAGGGTCACGGCTCCGACACGGCGGATCGCGGGCAGGGAAGAGGCAGCAGTCATAGGACCACAATACTTCTACAGCTTTAAAAAATCAACTGATTGGTAAAATAATGTTGAGACCTCTGGTCCTGGAGGCATTGCTCGTCGGGCAGACTCACCGGTGTCACTGACCCTGAGACCGGCGGTGCACCGTCCGGCCAGCGCGCCACACGAGCCACATCAGCAGGGGTTGTAGGGGCAGGCGGCCCCATGCCACGGCCGGAGAAACGTGGAAGCGTTCCGGGAACTGGGCCATGTAGATGTTGGCCGGAAACACCGCCACGAGCAGGGCCAGTAGCCCCCAGCGCGCCGCCGGGCGGGTGGCGGGGTGCAGCAGGCCTAGCCCGCCCGCGAGTTCGGCTGCGCCGCTGATGAGGGTTGCGGCGCGTGGCGACAGGGGCAGGCCAGGCGACACGATCTGGTCGAAGAAACGCGGCGTCACGAAATGCAGGGTCCCCGCCGCGACGAACAGCGCCGCAAGCAGCAGCACACCTGGGCTCGGCCGGGCCGACTCGCCGCGCGGAGAATGGAGCAGGGTCACGGGCATCCTCCCCGGGTACAGCAAAGGGCCGGAGCCTCCAGGGGCCCCGGCCGGGTTGGTGGACTTCAGCCCTGCTGGGTAGCGGGGACGTTGCGCGCTTCTTCTACGTCCTGCTTTTCCTTCAGGCCGTCGTGCTCGGTGTTGCGCGCAGCGTTGGCCTCGCGGTCGTTGGCACCCTTGAAGGAAGGCTTGCCGTCGTGCTCGATCTCGTGCACTTCCTTCTTGTTGCGGTCGTATTCGCCGGGCTGGCTGGTGTGGCCCTTGTTCTTGTCGTCTTTGTCAGGCATGCGGTCAGCCTGACAGCCCGGGCACCGCCCAACCCGCAGAGAATCTCAAGTCCCGTTCAGAGATGAAGGGGCGCTCAAGCCGGCGAGCGGTAGACATGCATCCGCGGTGAGGTGCCGTCCGGGTTCTGCCACGGGGCGTCCAGGGTGGCGACCCGCACCCAGCCCTCGGTCTCGTAGAGCCGTATAGGCCCTACCGACGCGGTGTGGACATCCAGAATCGCCCGCCGGCCGAGTGCCCGTGCCCCGGCCCAGGCGGCGCGGAACAGCGCGCGGGCCAGGCCCTGCCCCTGCGCCGCCGGAGCGACGAACAGCCGCGACAGGACGGCGACCTCGGAGGCCTCCAGACCTGCCGAGGCGGCCCAGTCGGGTGGCGGCTCCCCGGCCCCGCGCAGCGTTACCTGCCCCACCGGCACGCCGCCGAGTTCGGCCACCCAGGCCCCCAGGCCGGGCGGCGCGACGAAGGCGGCGGGATCGGCCGGCCACACCGAGGGGTAGGCGTCAGTGACATGAACCGCGCGCAGGGCGGCGCACAGGGCCGGAAGGTCGCTGTCCTGGCGGGCCCGGATCACGGAGGCTACAGCCGGGGCAGGGTCACGCCCTGCTGGCCCTGGTACTTGCCCTGGCGGTCGCCGTAGGTCGTCTCGGGGCGCTCGCCCTCGAAAAACAGGAGCTGCACGCAGCCCTCGTTGGCGTACATCTTGGCGGGCAGCGGCGTGGTGTTCGAGAACTCCAGGGTGACGTGGCCCTCCCAGCCGGGTTCCAGCGGAGTCACGTTGGCGACGATGCCGCAGCGGGCATACGTCGACTTGCCCAGCGCCACGACCATCACCGTGTCGGGAATGCGCATGTACTCCAGGCTGCGCGCCAGCACGAACGAATTGGGCGGAATGATGATCTCGGCCGCCCGGATGTCGATGAAGGCCCGCTCGTCGAAGGCCTTGGGGTCCACGATGGTGTTGCCGTGCGCGTTGGTAAAGACCTTCCACTCGTCGGCGCAGCGCAGGTCATAGCCGAAGGAGCTCAGGCCGTAGCTGATGACGCTCGCGTTTTCGGCGGTACGGATCAACCGGTCTTCGAAGGGGGCGATCATGCCCGCTTTCGCCAGTTCGCGGATTCGCCAGTCGGGCAGAATGCTCATGCGGCCCATGCTAGCCGCTTCTGAACAGCCGGCGACCACGGGGGCCCGCTGTCCCGTACCCTGTGTGGCGTGCGAGTGGCGGTCATCAGCGATGTTCACGGCAATGCCTACGCCCTGGAGGCCGTGCTGGCCGAGGTCCGGGCCGCCTCGCCCGACCTGACCGTGAACCTGGGTGACCAGGTCGAGGGTGCGGCGGACCCGGCGCGGGCCTACGCCCTGCAGGCCGCTCTGGGCGCGGCCGAGGTGCGCGGCAACAACGAGGAGAAACTGTGGCCCGGCGGCCGGCGCAGCCCGGTCTCGCGCGATTTCGGGGCGTGGCTCGGGACGCAGGTGGGTACGGCGGCCCTGGAGCGCCTCGCCGCGCTGCCGCTCACGCTGCGGGCGGGGGGGCTGTTCGTGTGCCACGGATCGCCCACGAGCGCCTGGGAGCACCTGCTATGGGTCTGGGACCACGGCCGGCCGGGCGAGGCGGGGTTCTACCGGTCGCGTGACCCGCGCGAACTGCGCGCCCTGGTAGAGCCGTTGGGGACCGAGGTCGTGCTGTGCGGGCACACCCACCGCCCCGGCGCGACCCGTGTGGGCGACACCCTGGTGGTCAATGTGGGCTCGGTGAGCGACCAGGCCGACGGCGATCCGCGGGCCCGCTGGACCCTGCTGGAGCGCCGGGGGGGCCACTGGACGACCGAGTTCCGCGCGGTCGCCTACGACGTGGAGGCAGCAGTGGCCTGGGGCCGGGCAAACTCGCCGTTCGGGGAGTATCTGGAGCCCCTGCTGCGCACCGGCAGTCTGGAAGGCCGGGGCGATACGGCGCTGCCCGGAGTACCTTAAGGCCATGACCCTGCGCCGCGCCGCTGCCCTGCTGGCCCTCGCCCTGTGTGCCTCGGCCGGCGCGCAGGACCTGCGTGAATGCGGCGGCTCGCCCGGCCTGCCCGCCTGGGTCAAGACCGGAACCTTTCAGGGGACGCTGGGGGGGCGGCCGGTCGCGCTGGCCCTGGACCGGCAGCAGACCGATCAGGCCTATTTCTATACGCGCTACAACGTGGACATCTCGCTGACCCCCTTCCAGTCGGGCAACGTCCTGATCCTCCAGGAAGAAGTCTGGCAGGGACCGGGCGACGGCCTGAAGGTCACCGGCTGCTTCACCCTGCGGCCCTCGGGCACGGGCCTGAGCGGCGAGTGGCGCAGGACAGTGAAGGCCGCGCCCCTGCCTGTGCGGCTCACGGCGCTGAACGTGGCGGGAGTACCCCTCCAGAACTCCTCCTCGCCGGGCCTGCTGAAGCTGCGCGCCGAGAACCCGCTGGCGTTTCTGAAACTGAACCGGCCCTGGGCCGCGGCGGCGAACGGGCGCAGCGTGCGCGAGCCGGTCTCGGGCCTGAGCTACCCGCAGGTGCCGGGGGCAGGGGCGGGGCTGCGCGCCGCGCTGCAGGACCGGCTGCTGGAGAATGCCGAGAACGCCCTGGACTGCCGCTCGCGTCTCGGCGCTTCGGACGAGGACGACGGCTACGAACTGACGGCGACCGTGACCTTAAACACTGCGCGCCTGCTGAGCGTGCGCGAGGACGTGTGGTACTACTGCGGCGGCGCGCATCCCGACAACTACACCCTGGGCCTGATTTTCGACCGCGCGACTGGGCGGCCCGTCGCCCCCGGCGCGATCTGGAAGGGCCTGACCCCCGCGCGGCAGAAGGCGCTGTATCTCGCGGCCTTCACCCCCGATCCCGAATGCCGCGGCGTTTTGAACGAGATGGCGCCGGACTTCACCGCCAACCTGAGCAAGAGGGGGCTGGAGCTGACCCCCACCTCGCTGCCGCATGTAGTCGTGGCCTGCGGCGAGACGGCGACCGTAACCTACAGCCGCCTGCGCGACGAGGCGAATCCGGCGTCGCCCTACTTCGGCGAGTTCTACCCCCGCTGAGTCACCTGCGGCGGCGCGGCGCGAGGAACCACAGCGCCCCCAGGCCGGCCAGTGCGGCCAGTACGTAGGTCCGCAGGGGGTCGGGTGCTCCGGCCCGGGCGCGGGCGACCGGCACCGGGTGGCGGCGGTACCAGCCGCGCGGTGGGCGGGCCGCTTCGTCGAAGTTGCGCGCCAGCCGGGTCAGCTCCTGGGTCAGCTCGGCGCCCGACATGGGGTTGCCGTGGCCGGTGGCGGCCAGTTCGGGGTCCAGTGCGGCCAGCGCGCGCACCGAGTCACGCGCCGCGTCCCAGTTGGGGGTGTAGTAGGGCGGGGGACGCTGCACCACGGTGGGTTCCAGCCGCAGCGCGCCGCGCACCCGCTCCTGGGGCGTGGTCACGAAGGCGTCGCCCGCGACTAGCGTGCGGTCGGCCTCCCGCCACAGCGAGACGTGCCCACTGCTGTGGCCCGGCGTGTGCAGCCAGCGCCACCCCGGCAGGTGCGGCACCTCGCCTCCGTCCGGCAGGGCGCGCACCTGCGGCCGGAAATCGAAGGGACCGGGCAGGAAGGCGGGCGAGAGCAGGCTCATGCCGCCGCCTACCGTGGGGTCGGGAAAGGGATAGGGCGCCTCGCCGCTCAGGTATGGCAGCTCCAGCGGGTGCACGTACACCGGCACCCACCAGTGGCGCAGTAACGCGTGCAGGGCGCCTACGTGGTCGAGGTGCCCATGGGTGAGCAGGATGGCGCTCGGCGCCCGGTCGCCGTGGACCTGCGCCGCGGCCCGGCGGATCAGGCCCGCTGTGCCGGGCATCCCCGCGTCCACCAGCACCCAGTCTCCGCTTGGCTGGCCCAGCAGGTAGGCGTTCACCAGGGGCAGCCGCACGCGCATCACGTCGGGGCGCAGAACCTGAACGCCGCCAAAGGTCGGAACGGGCGGCGCGGGGGGACGGGGCAGGGCCGGGCGGTGGGGGTCGCTCATGGCCCCGACGTTAGGCAGCGGGCATGAGCGCAACCCGCCACTCCTGCAAAGCCGCCCTGAACTGACCAGGAGAAAACCGGCCCCCGCAGGGACCGGTCCTCCGGAGCCTGGCTTACTCGTCGGTGCTCAGCACGGCCAGGAAGGCTTCCTGGGGCACCTCGACCGTCCCGAACTGCTTCATGCGGGCGCGGCCCTTCTTCTGCTTGTTGAGCAGCTTTTTCTTGCGCGAGATGTCGCCGCCGTAGCACTTGGCGAGCACGTCCTTGCGGAAGGCCTTGACTGTGGCGCGGGCGATGATCTTGCCGCCGATGGTCGCCTGGATCGGCACGGGAAACATCTGGCGCGGAATAACCTCCGCCATCTTGTCCACGATCTTGCGGCCCAGGCCGTAGGTCTTGGTCTCGTGGACGATGACGGCCAGCGCGTCGATGACCTCGTTGTTGACCATGATGTCCACCTTGAGCAGGTCGCCCTCGCGGTAGCCGATCTGCTCATAGTCCATGCTGGCGTAGCCCCGGCTGATGCTCTTGAGGCGGTCGTGGAAGTCGTAGAGGATCTCGCCGAAGGGCACCTCGTACAGCAGTTCCACGCGCTTGCCCACATAGTTCATGGTCTGCATGGCGCCCCGGCGCTCCTGCAGGAGCTGCATGACCGGCCCCACGAACTCCTCGGGCAGCATCACCGAGAGCTTGATGTACGGTTCCTCGATGTTGCTGATGCGGTCGCGGGTCGGGAACTCGGCCGGGTTCTGGGTCTCGAAGATGTCGCCGTTGGTCAGGGTGACGCGGTAGATCACGGCGGGGGCGGTGGCAATCAGGTCGAGGTCGTACTCGCGCTCCAGCCGCTCCTGAATGATCTCGGCGTGCAGTAGTCCCAGGAAGCCGCAGCGGAAGCCGAAGCCCAGCGCCTCGGAGGTCTCGGGCTCGAAACTGAAGGCCGCGTCGTTGAGCTTGAGCTTTTCGAGCGCCTCGCGCAGCTTGCGGTAGTCCTCGGTGTCGGTGGGGTACAGGCCCGAGAACACCACCGGCTGCGCGGGCTTGAAGCCGGGGAACGGCTCGGTGGTGGGGTGCTCGCGGTCTGTGATGGTGTCGCCCACCTGCGCGTCGTGGATGTCCTTGACCCCGGCGGCGATCCAGCCCACCGACCCGGCGATCAGGCGGTCGCCCACGACCAGGCCCGGCGTGAAGGTGCCGACCTTGTCCACGTCGAAGCCCTTGCCGTTGGAGAACAGGGTGATCTTGTCCTTGGCCTTGACGGTGCCTTCCAGCACGCGCACGAACAGGATCACGCCCTGGTAGGCGTCGAAAAACGAGTCGAAGATCAGGGCCTTGAGCGGCGCGGCGGGGTCGCCGGGGGGCGGCGGAATGCGGTCGACGATGGCTTCGAGGATGTCGGGTACGCCCACGCCCGTCTTGCCCGAGGCGAAGACGGCGTCCTCGGCCGGAATGCCGATCACTTCCTCGAGTTCGCGCGCGGCGCCCTCGGGGTCAGCGGCGGGCAGGTCGATCTTGTTGATGACCGGCACGATCTCGAGGTTGCTGTCGATGGCGAGGTACGCGTTCACGATGGTCTGCGCCTCGACGCCCTGCGAGGCGTCCACGAGCAGCAGCACGCCCTCGCAGGCAGCCAGGGAACGCGACACCTCATAGTTGAAGTCCACGTGGCCGGGCGTGTCGATGAGGTTGAAGACGTATTCCTCACCGTTTTCCCGTCGGTACTCCAGCCGGATGGGCGTCGACTTGATGGTGATGCCGCGCTCGCGCTCCAGTTCGAGGGTATCGAGGGTCTGGTCGCGTTTGTCGCGCTCGCCCATGGCGCCCAGCCGCTCCAGAATGCGGTCGGCCAGCGTGGACTTGCCGTGGTCCACATGGGCGATGATGGAAAAGTTGCGAATATTCGCGTTGGAAGCGGCGGGGCCTTCGGTCACACAGAAGAGTCTAGTGCACAACGGCGCAAGGGGATTGTGGGCGGCGGGAACAGGGGAGGTGCAGGTGTCCAGGCCCGCGCGAGACAGGCCCGGGGCGGGGTTAACCCTGCTGATCCACCCGCAGCCCTTCGAGCACGCGGCGCAGCTCGGCAGGCAGCGGCGTGGGCCGGCGCGACCCGCGGTCCACATACACGTGCACGAAGTGCCCCTGGGCGCAGGCCGCGTCCTCGCCTTCCCGGAACACGGCCAGCTCGTAGCGCACGCTGCTCTGGCCCAGGTGCGCGACCCGTACGCCCACCAGCAGCGCGTCTGGAAAACTCGCCGGGGCGAAGAAGGCGCAGCCCGTCTCGACGACCAGTCCGATCACCGCGCCGCGCTGCGGGTCCAGCACGCCCGCCCGCGCCAGATACGTGTTGACGGCCGTGTCGAAATAGGCGTAGTAGGTCACGTTGTTCACGTGGCCGTACACGTCGTTGTCGGCCCAGCGCGTCGGCGTAGGGTGCAGGTGCGGGTACGCGGCGCGCAGGTGGGGCACGGGACGGGTCATGCGCGCAGTATGGCGACCCGGCAGAGGCCGCTCTAGACTGCCCGCATGGACAAAGCAGTGATCGTGGCGGCGCGGCGCACGCCCATCGGCAGTTTTCTGGGCAGTCTGCAGGGCGTGTCGGCCGCCGACCTGGGTGTCGCGGCCGCGCTCGCCGCGCTGGAGGGCGTCGGGCCCGAGGTCCGGGAAAACCTGGCCGACGTGATCGTGGGCAATGTGCTCCAGGCCGGGCAGGGCATGAACGTGGGCCGCCAGATCGCCCGCCGCAGCGACCTCGGCGACCACGTGCCGGGCCTCACCGTGAACCGGGTGTGCGGTAGCGGCCTCCAGGCGGTCATCGGCGCGGTGCAGGGCCTGCGGTCGGGGGACGGTCAGGCGTACCTGGCGGGCGGCACCGAGGACATGAGCCGCGCGCCCTACCTGCTGCCCCGCGCCCGTGAGGGCTATCGCCTGGGGCACGGCGAACTGCTCGACAGCATTCTCAGTGAGGGCCTGACCGACGTGTTCCACGGTTACCACATGGGCGTGACGGCCGAGAACATTGCCGCCCAGTGGGGCGTGACGCGGGAAGACCAGGACGCCTTCGCCCTGGAAAGCCAGCGCCGCGCCGCCGCCGCGCAGTCGGCCGGGCATTTTGATGCCGAACTCGCGCCCGTGGAAGTGCCCGGCAAGAAGGGGCCGACCACCTTCGCGCGCGACGAGTACCCCCGCGAGAGCACCGCCGAGGGGCTGGCGCGCCTGAAACCGGCTTTCAGCAAGGGGGGCACGGTCACGGCTGGCAACGCCTCGGGCCTGAACGACGGCGCGGCGATGCTGCTCGTGTGCTCGGAATCCTACGCGCAGGAGCGCGGCCTGCCCGTCCTGGCCGAGATCGCCAGCTACGCGGCGATCGGGGTGGACCCGGCCGTCATGGGCATCGGGCCGGCGAAGGCGGTGCCTATCGCCCTGAAGCGCGCAGGGCTGACCCTGGCCGACGTGGATCTCCTGGAACTCAACGAAGCCTTCGCCGCGCAGTCTCTGGCGGTCGTGCGTGACCTGGGCGCCGACCCGGAGAAGGTGAACGTCACAGGGGGCGCCATCGCGCTGGGCCACCCCATCGGGGCGTCGGGGGCGCGGGTGCTCGTGACGCTGGTGCACCAGCTCCGGCGGCTGAACAAGGAGGTCGGTGTGGCGAGCCTGTGCATCGGCGGGGGCATGGGCATCGCGGTGACGGTGCGGGTCCGGGCGTGACCGACTCCGGCAGGCCTGGGGACACGGGCAGGCCCGCAGACCCCGACGAGGCTTCGACCCTGCTGTTCGCGGCCATCCACGCCCACAACCTGCCGGGCGTGCAGGCCCTGATCGCCGCCGAGCCTGCGGTGCTGGGCGCGCGCAGTCCCTCGGGGCTCTCGCCGGCGCTGTTTGCGGCGTACTACCACCGCCCCGACATCCTGCGGGCGCTGATCGAGGCCGGCGCGCCACTCGACGTGTTCGAGGCGGCGGCGACCGGCGAGGTCGCGGCGCTCCGCGGCTGGCTGGACCGCGACCCGGCGCTGGTGCAGGCCTGCAGCCCGGACGGCTACGCGCCCCTGGGCCTCGCGGCGCTGTTCGGGCGCACGGAGGCGGCGCGGCTCCTGCTCGCGCGCGGCGCGCCCGCTGACGCCCCCAGCCGGGGCACGCCGCCAGTCCGGCCACTGCACTCGGCGGTGTCGGGTCTGCACCGCGACCTCGCCGGCCTGCTGCTGGACGCGGGGGCTGACGTCAATGCCCCGCAGCCGGGCGGCTTGACTCCCCTCATGCTCGCGGCGCTGCGCGGCGACGCCGAACTGGCCGAATTGCTGCTCGCGCACGGGGCCCAGGCCGGGGCGACCGACGACCAGGGCCGCTCGGCCGCCGACCTCGCCGCCGAGGACGGACACGCGGCGCTCGTGGCCCGCCTGCGGGAGGCGGCGGGCCAGCCTCAAGAAACCCGGAATGCGGCGCTCTCCCGGCCGGGCCACACTGGGCACATGAACAACGACGACAAGGTGATCGGCCAGAGCGGCGCGGTGACGGGCTTCGACACGCCCGACCCCAAGGACGACGCCCAGGTGCGCTACACGACCACCCCCGAGACGGACCGCGTGAGCAGCGCCAACCACATGACCTACGAGGCGCCCGAGGTGCCCGACCCGGCCGAGGTCACGGGCCAGTTCGCCCACCTCGCCACGCGCGACCCCGGCGCGATGGAGCACCGCCTTCAGGAGCCCGAGTTCGCCGGAGCCGAGACGACCGAGGGCCTGGGCGGCGAGGCGCTGGCCGGCGTGACCCCCTCGGCTGGGCTGGGCCTCAACGCCAGCCTGATCACTGCTGCGAGTGTGAGTTGGGGCGCCGCCGACCTCAATCCCGGCTATACGCCCCCCAGCGAGAGCGGCCCGCCCCACGTGAGCGAGCAGCCCGGCGACCTGCCGCCCGGTGAGACCTCGGAACTGAGAGCGGAGGTGGACGGCGACAGCAAGTACCGCTGAGGACGAAAGCAGAACGGAGCCGGGCATGGTTGCCTGGCTCCGTTTCGTGATGGGTCACAGCGCCGAGACGTACACCTCGCCGGCCTCGACCTCGGTGCGGTAGATCTTCACCGGCTTGACGGCGGGCAGGGTCTTGGCTTTGCCCGTACTCAGTTCAAACTTGGCGCCGTGCTTCTCGCAGGTGATCCGGCCCATGACCACCTCGCCGCCGAGCAGGGGAAAATCCTTGTGGGTGCAGTTGTTGCGCAGGGCATAGAACTGGCCCTCGTACCGTACGACCAGCACGCCCACGCTGTCCACCTGCACCTCGCCCTGCCAGCCCTCGGGCAATTCGTTCTCGGGACCGACCTTCACGCGCTCGCTCATGCGGGGCAGTCTAGCGGTGGGCCCGGTGCCGCCGGGAGCGGCGACGCCCGGACACGCGGCCGGCATACCCTCTCTGTCAGACGCCGCAGCCGGTCTCCAGCCGCAGTTTCGCGCCGCCGACCGGGGTCCAGCTATAGACTGCGAAACCCTGGCCCTCGTAGTAGGCGCTGTAGACGATCAGTTCCATCCGGCCGTCGCCGTCGAGGTCGGCCACGCCCGCCAGGCGGTAGAGGTTCGCCATCGGCATCGGCTGGTCGCTGCCCGAATCCCAGGCCTGCTTCGGGCCGAGGTAGGCCGCCAGCGTGGAGGTCACGGCCCGGCCCTCCCGCACGAAGCGGACGAGCAGCAGGCTGTAGTCGCCCGGCTGTCCGGCCGGCGGGGGAGAGAAGGCCGTGCCTTCCGGCCCTTCCTCCCGGAAGTACCGCGCCTCGATCAGCACCTCCTGGGTGCCGTCGCCGTCGAGGTCGGTGCGGGTCAGGCCTGTCACGCGGACCCGCGGCTGCGCGACGCCGCGGCGGCGCAGGTCGGCCCGGATGATCTCGGTATAGGTCGGGTTGCTAGGCGGCAGCACTTGCACGGGCCGGGGCACCGCGCGCAGGCCGGCGGGTAGGTACACGCGCAGCGCGCCCTCTGGCGGGACCGGGCTCATCCTGGTGCTCAGGGTCTGCTCGCAGGGTTCGCCCATGCTGCCGGGCCGACTTCCCCGCGCCGTGCCGGTCGCGCGGCCCAGGGTCCAGGCTTGGTAGGTCGCGGCGGGGCCGAGGCGGGCCGCCACCTGGGCATCGGTCAGCCAGCGACCACCCTGCCGCCCATTCCCCTGCCAGCCGCCGAGCAGGTAGGTCAGGTCGCCGCCGGTGGTCGCCAGCACGGGTACGGGGACTGGGGGCGTCGCCGACTGCTGGGCCACCCCCACGCTGCCCAGCAGGGCCACGGCGAGCAGTCGGCGCGTCAGGCTGGACAGGGAAGACATAGAAGCAGCGTATCGGCGTCGTCTAACTGTGCGGACTACGTACCCACGGCCGGCCTTGGGCAAAGCTTGAGGGTGTGGGTACATGGCCCGTAGGCGCTGGAAGACCGTCGCCTAACCCGAACCATGTCGAGTATGGCGCCACTGTCCTCTATTCGCCGGCCCCGGCCAGTCCCGTCGCCCCAGTCGCGGGGCGTTGTGCTTCGGGCTGGACGCGGCGCTGCGGTCTACCCCCCTCGCCTGAAGAGGGCAAGTGCGGCCGCGCTACAGCAGCCGCAGAGGCCCAGTTTCGCCGCTGAGCAGGCGGGCAATCGGGGCGTAGCTGCGGCGGTGCGTCCCGCTGACGCCCAGCTGTGCCAGGGCCGCGCGGTGGGCGGGCGCGCCGTAGCCCTTGTGCGCCGCAAAACCGTAACCGGGGTACTGGGCGTCGAGTTCGGCCATCAACTGGTCGCGCCCGGTCTTGGCGAGCAGGCTCGCGGCGGCCACGCTGTAGCTCAGGGCGTCGGCCTTCGGGGGTGCGCTCAGGGGCAGGGGGGTGCGCAGACGCAGATAGTCGGTCACCAGGGCCTGCGGCGGCGGGTCGAGCCGGGCGATGGCCCGCAGCGCCGCCGCGTGGGTGGCCCCCAGGATGTTCAGGCGGTCGATCTCGTCGGGCCAGGCGTGCTCGACCGCCCAGCTCAGGGCCACGCGGCGCACCTCGGCGGCGTAGTCCTCCCGCTGCGCCGCCGAGAGCTGCTTGCTGTCCCGGAAGGGATAGTCCTGCGCCGTGCCGGGCAGGATCACGGCGGCCACCGTCACCGGCCCTGCCCAGGCCCCACGTCCGGCCTCGTCCACGCCCGCCACCCGGAAGTGGCCGCGCCGCCAGTGCTCGCGCTCGAAGGCCCAGTCGGGGGTGGTGCTGGGAACAGGCATGGCGCTGAAGGTAGCACCGGGCCGGCGCGTCAGCGTGCCCGGCGCCACACAGCCGCTGTGCGCGCGGGCGTAGGCTCGGCGCCTATGGGCAAGAAAGACCGTTCCCTGCCGCGCACCGCCTTCGTGACCCTGCGTGACCTGCCGGGCACGCGGGTGCTGTTCTGGGTCGTGGACGAGTGCCCCTACTGCGGTGAGCGCCACATGCACGTCGCGGGCAACCTGCGCACCGCCGACCCTGGCGAGTCGCTCGGCGAGTACCCGGCTCCCTGCGACCCGTCCCGCACCTACGACCTCGAATTGCCCCCCAAGCCCAAGAAGAAGCAGGGCAAGGAAGCCCGGCGCCGCGAACGCCGCGAGGGCAAACGCCAGGAGCTTGACGAATAAGGCAGAGACGGCAGTCTGTAAAGGAATAAAAAACAAACCGCTTTACTTTTTTAAAAGTTGGGCGCATAGTGGCGGGGTTGCCGGAGCAGTGGCGGTCGACTCCGCCCTCCTTTTTCCCGTTCCTTCCCCCCCGAGGTCTGCCATGAAGCCTGAATTCAACTCCCTGTTCCAGTCCTTTACCCTCCGCAGCGGCGTCGTGCTGGACAACCGCGTCGTGCTGGCCCCCATGACCAACTTCTCCTCGGACGCCCAGGGCAACGTCACCGACGACGAACTGGCCTATTACGCCCGGCGCTCGAACGGCGTGGGCCTGGTCATCACGGCCTGCACCAATGTCACCCGCAACGGCCAGGGCTTTCCCGGCGAGTTTGCGGCCTACGACGACCGCTTCGTGCCCAGCCTGACCCGTCTGGCCCGCACCGTGCAGGGCGAGGGCGCCAAGGCGCTCCTCCAGATCTTCCACGCTGGGCGCATGGCCCCGGCCGCCCTGGTGGACGGCGACGTGGTGAGCGCGAGCGCTGTGTCCCCCGTGCGTGACGGCGCCGAGCAGGCCCCCGCGCCCGCCCCCCGTGAACTGAGCGGCGAGGAAGTCGACGAGATCGTGCGCGCCTTCGGGGAAGCGACCCGCCGCGCCATCGAGTCCGGGTACGACGGCGTGGAAATCCACGGCGCCAACGGCTACCTCATCCAGCAGTTCTTCTCGCCGCACTCCAACCGCCGCACCGACCGCTGGGGCGGCAGCCTGGAAGCCCGTATGGCCTTCCCGCTGGCCGTCGTGGACGAGGTGCAGCGCGTGGTTGCCGAGCACGCCACTGGCCCCTTCGCGGTCGGCTACCGCTTCTCGCCCGAGGAGCCCGAGACCCCCGGCATCACGATGGACGACTCGCTGGCCCTCGTGGACGTGCTGGCCGACAAGGGCATGGACTACCTGCACATCTCGCTGATGGAGTACGCCTCGCTGCCCCGCCGCGCCAGCGACACGGCCAGCAGCCGCCTGGAGCAGATCGTGGCGAAGGTTGCCGGGCGCACGCCGGTCATGGGCGTCGGCTCGGTGCACACGCCCGAGCAGGCCGCGCAGGTGCTGAAGATGGGCGCCGAGTTCGTCGCCCTGGGCCGCGAACTCCTGATGGATCCCGACTGGGTCGCCAAGGTCCGAGACGGCCGCGAGGCCGAGCTGGAGACGGTGCTGGATGTCGAGGGCCAGGACCGCCTCGTGATCGCCACGCCGCTGTGGAACGCCCTGGTGAACACCCCCGGCTGGCTGCCCCTGAGCAAGAAGCCCGAAGCCGTCACGGCCTGAGCTTTTCCGCTCCATAGATTCCGCACCGTGCCCCCGCCCCTGACCGGCGGGGGTTTTTGGCGCCCTCGGCTATGCTGACGCGCGTGACTTCCCGCCCACGCCCCGAACTCCCTGGCCTCCTGACCGGCCTCGCCACCGGGTGCGGACTGGCCGTGCTGGCAGCGCTGCTAGGTGAGGTGCGGGCGCCCGCACCGCTGCTGCTGGGGGTGATCCTGCTGTGCGGGGCGCTGGGGGCGTGGCGGCCCACCCGGCTGCTGCTGGGCTGGGGTGCTGGGCTACTGGCAGCGGCGGTGGCCCTGTGCCTCCTGACGCCGGTCCTGCGCGGGCCGCTGAACGCCCTGACCGTCTCTCAGCTACCCGTGCGCGCCGACGCCGTCGTGGTGCTGGGGGCCGGGGTGCAGTGCGGGGCGGGCACCCTGGAGGCGACCAGCCTGACGCGGCTCGTGCGCGGGCTGGAGCTGTGGCGGGCTGGGTACGCCCCCACTGTGACCGTCTCGCAGCAGTCGGGCCTGATTGGGCCGCACGAGTGCGCCAAAATGAGCGACCTGGAACGCGCGCACATCGCTGCCCTGTACCCGGCAGGCGGCCCCGAGGTCCTGACCCTGCGGACGGTCACCACGACCCGCGACGAGGCCGCGCGGGTGGGGGCCTACGCCCGTGAGCGGGGCTGGCGGCGGGTCCTGATCGTCACGTCGCCTTGGCACGCGCGGCGCACGCAGGCGCTGTTCCGGGCGCAGGGGGTGGACGCCGTGAGCGTGCCCGCGCCCGAGAGCCGGTTCGACTACGGCCTGCTGTATCCGCACGACCGGCTCGCCGCGCTGCGGGTGCTGCTCTACGAGGGGCTGTCGCGGGTGAAGTTCGCGGTGGGGGGGACGCCGGAGCGGGGGAAGTAGGCGGGTCGGAAGGCGTCCGAGGGTCTACTTTCCCTCGTCCCCAGTCCCCGCCCGCGAGGAGAGGAAAGCTTCTCGCTGCGCTCGGCAAGAATCGTTCCTATGGTTGGCGGGGTGGCGCTGTTTTACGGCCTGACGGCTCGCGTTGGGGCCATCCCTGCCCGGTTGAAATGTCCCGCGCGCGGCGCACATGACGGCCTTTAGGGAAAGGTGGGCAGTCGGGGCATGGGCTCGTATCTTCCATGAACCACGCGCCCTTCGGTTCTCACATCCCACTTCCGGCACCTCATACGCCCTAGAGTGTCCTGATGACGGGTTTTCAGGGAATTACGGTGGTCGGTGCGGGATTGGCCGGGTCGGAGGCGGCGCTGGCGGCGGCCGGGGCAGGCGTGCGGGTGCGCCTGCACGAGATGCGGCCGGTCAAGATGACCCCGGCGCACCGCAGCGGCAACTTTGCCGAGCTGGTGTGCAGCAACTCGCTGGGCGGCGAGGGTGAGATGCAGAGCAAGGGGCTGCTCCAGGCCGAACTGCGCAGCGTGGGGGGCGCGGTGGTGGGCGCGGCAGACGCCTCGCGCCTGCCGGCGGGCAACGCACTGGCCGTCGAGCGCGACGAGTTCAGCGAGCGTGTGACGCGGGCTGTACGCGAACATCCCCTCATCGAGATTGTCGAGGGCGAGGTCGAGGCCGTGCCGGAGGGCATCGCCGTCATCGCCTCTGGGCCGCTGACCTCCGACGCGCTGGCGGCCGACCTCGCCCGGCTCACCGGCAGCGAGCGCCTGAGCTTCTACGACGCGGCGGCGCCGGTCATCGACGCTGAGAGCATTAACCTCGACGTGGCGTGGCGCGCGGGGCGCTACGACCAGAGCGCCGACTATCTCAACTGCCCCTTCACCAAGGACGAGTACCTCGCCTTTTTCGGAGCGCTGGAACAGGCCCGGTCCCACACGCCGCACGACTGGGAGAAGCTCGAATTCTTCGAGGGCTGTATGCCCATCGAGGAGATCGCGCGCCGGGGGGTGGATACGCCGCGTTTCGGCCCCATGTCGCCCAAGGGCCTGGACGATCCGCGCACCGGGCGCTGGCCCTACGCGGTCGCGCAGCTTCGTCAGGAGGACCGCGAGGGCCGGCTGTGGTCGCTGGTCGGCTTTCAGACCGGCCTGAAGTGGGGCGACCAGAAGGCGGTCGTGAACCTCATTCCGGGGCTGGAGAACGCCGAGATCGTGCGCTACGGCGTCATGCACCGCAACACTTACCTCAACGCCCCCAGCGTGCTCGATTCGACGCTGGCGCTGCGGGCCGATCCGCAGAAGTTCGTCGCCGGGGTACTGGCGGGCACCGAGGGCTACCTGGAATCGGCGGGCACTGGCTGGCTGGCGGGCACGAACGCTGCGCGGCTCGCCCGGGGCCTCGCGCCGCTGACCCCACCCGCCGAGTCCATGCTGGGCGGGCTGGTGCGCTACCTCGCCTCGGCCAACCCCAAGGGCTTCCAGCCCATGAACGTCAACTGGGCGCTGGTGCCCGAGATGCCTGCCGAGATCAACCCCAAGACCGGCAAGCCGCGCAAACTCGGCAAGCGTGAAAAGCGGCCCGTGCTGTTTCGCCGGGGTCTGGACGCCTTCATGGCCTGGGCAGGGGAGGAGGCCGGCGTGCCGGTGACGCCGCGCGTGATTCCCGAGCCCGCCAGCGACGAGGTACCGGCGCTGCGCTGAGGGATTGCGGGCGCGACGTGGGGGAGAGGCCCGGCCGCGTTCGGCAGACGGAGCCAGTTCAACGAACGGCCGCGCCGCGCCGTAGGCTGGGGCCATGACCACCGCACCCCTCCTGACCCCCGTGACGGGGACGCTGCACGCCCTCCAGGTGCCGATTCCCTACCCGATGAAGTACGTCACGGTGCTTATCGACGCGCCCGCGCACGGCCCCGTGACCATGATCGATACGGCGCTCGACACGCCCGAGGCCCGGCAGGCCATTGAGGACGGGCTGGCGGCGCTGGGGCTGCACTGGGAGAGCATCGACCGGGTCATCATCACGCACCACCACCCCGACCACTACGGGCTGGCGGGCGTGGTCGAGGAACGCAGCGGCGCGCGCGTGCAGATGCTCGACGTGGAGATCGGGCGCGGCGAGCGCTACTGGCACCTGTGGGAGGAGTGGCTGCCGGGCCACCTCAAGTTCATGCGCGACCACGGCCTGCCCGCCGAGTCACTGGCGAGCATGGGGGCCGACAACCGCAAGGGGCGCGACCGGGTGCATCCGGCGAGCGCCGTACAGCCGCTGCGCGAGGGCCAGAATGTCGAGCTGGCCGGCGGCGAGTGGGAGGTGCTGTGGCTCCCCGGCCACGCCGACGGGCACCTGGGCCTGTGGAACGAGCACGAAAGCGTCCTGATCGCCGGGGACGCCATCCTGCCGCGCATCAGCCCCAACGTGGGCCTGTACGCCTACACGCGGCCCGACCCGCTGGGCGACTACCTCCAGACGCTGGGCAAGTTGGAGCTGCTCAACCCGGTGCGCGCGGTCGTCGGGCACCACGGCCCCGTCATGACCGGTGTGCAGGCCCGCGCCCGTGAGTTGCGTGCGCACCACCACGAGCGTCTGGACTTCATCCGCGCCGAGGTGGCCCGGCAGCCGGGCGACGCCTACGCCCTGTCGCTGGCGATGTTTCCGCGCGACCTGAACATCAGTGGCCGCCGCTTTGCCCTGGCCGAGACGCTGGCGCACGCCGAGCACCTGCGGCTGCTGGGCGGGGTGTACCGCACCTGGGACGAGGCGCGGGAGGTGTGGGTGTACCACGGCTGAAGCCGGTCAAGAGAGGTGCGTGCAGGTCCGGCCCGGGTGAATCTGGCCCCAGTGGACCGGGAAGCGGCGCCCCGCACCGGGCACACCTGGGGGCAAAATCCCCCATTTTCCGCGCAGCACGGGGTCTATACTCCGCCCATGACGGTTCCCCAGACAGAATTGCAGCGCATTGTGGCGTCTCTGCAACAAAGCGGCCTGACCGTCGAACCGGTCGAGGACGGCGCCCTGATCCGCAGCGGTGAGACCCGCGTGGCGCTGTTCGCCGAACCCGAGCCGCAGGGCGGCGTAATCGTGCGGCTGCACCTCGACCTCGACCTGTACGTCGAGGAGGAGAGCCTGCCCGACATCCTGATGGGCATGAACCTCCTGAATCAGGGGCTGGACTATGGCGCCCTGAACCTCGACCCCGTCGAGACCGAGGAGGACGAAGACGATGACGACGCGCCCGTCACCTTCGCCATTCTGGGCCGCGCGGTGCTGTGGTTGCAGGACCTCGGGCCGCTGGAGCTCGACCGTCTGCGCGAGCACCTGCGCCGTTTCGAGGCTGAAGTGACCGAGGCGGTCGAGCGCACCCTGCACGGCAGCAAGGGCCTGAGCGCCTAGAGCGGGAGGCGAAAAGGAGGGCCGGAGCAGTCACGCTCCGGCCCTCCTTTTTCATCCCCTCCGGTACTTACTGGCGGTCCTGCAGGGGGACGTACTGCGCGTCCTTGGCGCCGGTGTACACCGCGTCGGGGCGCAGCAGGCGGTTGTCGCGGGTGTACTCGATCACCGAGGCGCACCAGCCGCTGATGCGGGCGAGCGCGAAGATCGGCGTGAAGTATTCCTTGCGGATTCCCAGGTCGCTGTAGACCGTGCCGCTGTAGAAGTCCACGTTGGGGTAGATGCCCTTGGAGCCCATGCGGTCCACCACGATCTTCTCGATGGTTTCGAGAATCTGGTAGTAGTTGCTCTTGCCTTCCTTGTTGGCGACGTGCTCGGCGTAGTCCCGCAGCACGCGCGAGCGCGGGTCAAAGTACTTGTAGACGCGGTGGCCCACGCCCATGATCTTGACCTTGTGGTCGAGCTTGTTGGTGATGTAGGCCTCGGCCTTCTCGGGCGTGCCCACCTCGTCGAGCATGTCCATCACGGCTTCGTTGGCTCCGCCGTGCAGCGGCCCCTTGAGTGCGCCGATGGCCGAGGTGACGCACGAGTACATGTCCGACAGGGTGCTCGAGGTGGCGATGGCCGTGAAGGTGCTCGCGTTCATGCCGTGGTCGGCGTGCAGCACCAGGGCGATGTCGAACAGGCGCGCCTGCTCGGGCGTGGGCTCCTTGCCGGTCAGCATGTACAAGAAGTTGCCCGCGTGGTTGAGATCCATGCGCGGCGCGACGATCTCCTGGCCTTCCTGCGAGCGGTTGATGGCCGCGATGATGGTCGAGA
Source organism: Deinococcus sp. Leaf326 (assembly GCF_001424185.1). NCBI lineage: Bacteria > Thermotogati > Deinococcota > Deinococci > Deinococcales > Deinococcaceae > Deinococcus > Deinococcus sp. Leaf326. Next base: position 75,349 of record NZ_LMOM01000021.1, read on the forward strand.
ACTGCGCGATCATGCGGACGCTGATGGCGCGGCGCGCGTCCTCGCCCGTCTCCTCGGACTGCGGGTCGAGCAGGCCCAGGTACGAGGCGGCGGTACGCAGCGCCTGCATGGGGTTGATGCCGCGCGGCATCGCCCGGATCACGTCAAGCAGTGCGCCGGGCACCTCGCGGTTGGCCTTGAGTTCGGTGTCGAAGGCCGCGAGTTCGGCGGCGGTCGGCAGTTTGGCGTCGAGCAGCGCGAGGCTGAGTTCTTCGAAGGTGCTGTTTTCGGCCCAGTCCTGAATCGGAATGCCCAGGTGCGTCAGGACGCCCTCGGACCCGTTGATGAACGTGAGCTTGCTCTCGGTGAAGAGGACGCCTTCGAGTCCTTTGGCAATTTCGGTCATGTTGAGGCCACAATACCACCGCCCCGGAACTGACTCTGAACTGACCCCCGGACGTTCCCCCGGCGGTGACAGCCGCCCTGCCGCGCACTGGCCTGCCGGGCCGCGGGGATGCCCCGTACAATGCCCGGCGATGACCGTGCCCGCTGCCCCCGACCCGACAGTCCCCGGCGTAACGCTGGCGCTCGACACCGCCACCCCGCACCTGACCCTGGCCCTGAGCTGGGCAGGTGGCGTGACCGAGTGTCCCATTCTGGAGTGGAGGGAGGAGGTGGGCCGCGCCCACGCCGAGCGGGTGGCGGGCGCGCTCGACGAGCTCTTCGCGCGCGCGGGGCTGCCCCGCCGTGCAGACACCGTCGTGATCGGCACCGGTCCCGGTTCGTACACGGGCGTGCGGGTGGGCGCGAGCTACGCCCTGGGGTTGGCGCGCGTGTGGGGCGCTCCGGTGTTGGGCGTTCCCACCCTGGAGGCGTTGGTCACGGGGGACGGCCCCCAGGCAGTCGCGCTCGACGCCCGCAAGGGCAACGTGTACGGCGCGGTCTACGAGGTGACGGCCGGGACAGTCACGGGCGTGCGGCACGCGCCCCAGAAGTACGCCCTGGAGGACCTGCGCACCCTGGCGGCGGACCTGCCCCTGCACCTCAACCCGGCACCCTCGGGCCCGGCCCTGCTGCGCGCGGGCTTGGATCACGGCGCGCGCGACTGGGCATTGGCATACCTGTAGAGCCGGTCTTCATGGCCGTGCGGAGCGGGTGAACTTGCAGGCAGGCCGTCACGTCGCCCGGTGCTCCGAGATCGGGGAAGGGTGCTGCCCGCACCCCGCTAGGCTCCACGGCCAAAAAAAACCGCCCACCCCGGAGGGCAGGCAGCCGAAAACCTGGGGCTTATTCGCCCTGGGTTTCGGGGGCGCTTTCGGTGCTCGCTTCGGCCGGGGCAGCGGCAGCCGTAGCTGCGGCCTGCTTGGCCTGGTTGGCACGGGCGGCGTCCTTCATCACGCGGCTGCGGTCGCTCTTGATGCGGGCCGCCTTGCCGCGCAGGTCGCGCAGGTAGTACAGCTTGGCGCGGCGCACCTTGCCGCGCTCCAGGACCGTCACCTTGGCGAGCAGGGGGCTGCTGTAGGGGAACACGCGCTCCACGCCTTCGCCGAAGGAGATCTTGCGGACCGTGAAGCTCTTGCGGCTGCCCGACCCGTTGATGGCGATGACCACGCCTTCGAAAGCCTGGTTACGGGTGCGGGTGCCTTCGACGACCTTCGTCTCGACGCGGATGGTATCGCCGGGGCGGAAGTCGGGGTGGTCGGTCTTGATGTGGCCCTGCTCGACGGCGCGCAGAATCGCGCCACGGTTCACCTTCATGCCTTGCATATCTGCTCCTTCGGCCAGCGGACCGCCCCACCGTCCCGCATGGTGCGGGCAGAGACGTTCGTACACCTGCTTGCGGTCTGTCTGCACGCTGGCAGCACACCGGACCTTGGGAGTATAGGGGAAATGCCGGGGGGCGGCAAGACCGGGTGGCCGCGCCCTGTCCTCTCTGACCGCGACCTGTCTGGTTGCTGAAAACGAACAGGGGGCGTATCTCAGTGCGCCCACATGCCCGGTGCTTAGGCTCGGCGGTGAACGGCGCAACACAAAACACTCGTGCAGGACACCTGGAGGTGGTTATGACCATCGGCAAAAGGATGTTGGGCAGTGTCGTCGTCGGTACGGCGTTCGGGTTGGCTGGAGTGGCAGGCGCGCAGTGCGTCAGGACGCCGGTCTCGGCCTACAATGGTCTGGTCAAGATCGAGTATCCGCGTGGCGGGGGCGGCGCGTCCGTGCAGCGGGCCTGCGACGCGGGCGCCCGGCAGCTCGCCGCCGACGTGATGGCGGCCGGCAAGGCCAACGGCGTGCCGGTGCGTTGGGTCGAGGTCTACGGCGTGCGCAACTGGGGGTCGACGTTCCACGACCTCATCTACAAGACGCGCGCCCTGGGCTACGGGCAGGTGGGGTTCAGCAAGTTCAACGCCCTGCCCCGCACCCGCCAGAGCAACAAGGAGCAGGTCGTGTACGCCAACAGTTCGGGTAAATACGTTGCCCAATTCTCGTACACCGAGGGTCTCAGCACCGCCAACACCGCGACCGTGTTCGTGCTCTACGGCAACTGAGGACGGGGACGGCACCTGAGGGGCTGGTCATTGACCACCGCGACTGTGTCCCCCTACAGGTCCGGGTGTCCGGCATTGCCGTCACCGGCACCTTGATGTCCGGGTCCGAGGTTTACACTCGGGAACGTGAGCGTTCCGGCATTCGACATTCTTGACCTGGGCACGCTGCCCTACCCCGAGGCGTGGGCGCTGCAGAAGGTGCACCACGCCCGCGTCGCTGAGGGCGGGCGGTCCACCCTGCTGCTCGTCGAGCATCCGGCCGTCCTGACCCTGGGCCGCAAGGCCCGCGAGGGCGACAACATCGTCGTGACCCGCGAGTACCTCGCCGCGCAGGGTATTGAAGTCTTTGAGGTCGAGCGCGGCGGGGACGTGACGTACCACGGCCCCGGCCAGCTCGTCGCCTATGCGGTCTTTCCGGTGGGGCGGCGGGTCCGCGACTTCCTGCGGCTCCTCGAACAGAGCGTGGTCACGGCGCTGGACACCCTGGGCCTGCCCGACGCGCGGCCCAATCCCGGCTACGCGGGCGTGTATGTCCCCGACCGCGAGGTGAACGGCCTGCCCCGGCACCAGAAGCTCGCCTCCATTGGGGTGGCGGTCAAGCGGCACGTCGCGCTGCACGGCGTTGGTATGAACGTCACGACCCACCTGGACCACTTCGATCTCATCGTGCCCTGCGGTCTGACGGATACCCAGATGACCAGTGTGGCCCGCGAATACGAGCTGCGCGGCCTGCCCCTGACGGCAACCATGCCGGCGGCCAAGGCGGCGCTGGCCGGCGCGTTCACGACCACTTTCGAACACTACGACTGGACGCTGCCCGAGCTCGCGGCGTCGGGAGGCTGAAACCATGACCCAGCACGAATCGGCGCCGCATAACGACGCCCCCAAGGAACCCAAGTTCATCAAGAACGGCATCTACCGCAAGGACAGCGTGCCGGTGCGCGAGAAGAAGCCCGAGTGGCTCAAGGTCACCATCCCGACCGGGCAGGTGTTCACCGAGGTCCGTAAGATCGTCAAGGAACACCGACTGCACACGGTGTGCGAAGAAGCGATGTGTCCCAACATCGGCGAGTGCTGGTCGCGCGGCACCGCTACATTCATGCTCATGGGGCACATCTGCACCCGCGCGTGCCGTTTCTGCGCCGTGGATACGGGGAACCCGATGGGCAAGCTCGACCTCGACGAGCCGCGCCACGTCGCCGAAAGCGTCAAGCTCATGGGCCTGAAGTACGTCGTCCTGACCTCGGTCGACCGTGACGACCTGCCCGACGGCGGCGCGTATCACTTCGCCAAGTCGGTCGCGGCCATCAAGCGCGAAAATCCTGAGACCCGTGTGGAGGCCCTGACGCCCGACTTCGGGGGCAACACCCACTGCGTGGATCTCGTGCTGGACAGCGGTGTGGATACCTACGCCCAGAACCTGGAGACCGTGCGCCGCCTGACACACCCGGTGCGCGACCGCCGCGCCGACTACGACCAGACCCTGGCCGTGCTGGCCCACGCCAAGCGGGCGCGTCCCGACGTGATCACCAAAACCTCGATCATGCTGGGCCTGGGCGAGACCCGCGAGGAGATCACCGAGGCGATGCACGACTGCCGCGCCGCCGGGGTGGACGTGCTGACCTTCGGGCAGTATCTGCGCCCGACCATGCACCACCTGCCGGTCGACCGTTACGTGTCGCCCGCCGAGTTCGACGAGATCCGCGAGGAGGGCATGAGCCTGGGCTTCCTGGAAGTCGTCTCGGGCCCGCTCGTCCGCAGCTCGTACAAGGCCGAGCAGATCGTGATGGACCGCCCCGGCAACTTGCCTGAGCACCTCGCGCATCTCGACGCTGGCAGTGAACTCAGCCTGATCTGAGGCTGGAGAGGGGAGAAGGGGACCGGGGCGGCAGGCCTGCCGCCCCGGTCCTCTGGCCCAGGACTAGAAAAGCCGCCCTCCGACTGGGGGCGGCTTCGGGTTTCCTGTGCCTACGCGAGCCGTTTGCCCGCGTCCATCAGGGTGCTGGCGAGCTTGGTGACCTGTTCGCCCACCTGCCCGCCGTCTGGGGCTGCGCGCTCGGCCGACTCGCCCAGCTTGACGAGCAGGTCGCTGATGCGGCCGGCGTCGGGAGCATCGCTGTCGAGCTGATGGCGCAGAGACACGAGGTCGGCGTGCAGGGTCTTGGCGCCGCGCCAGTCGGCGTTCTCCAGGTCGCTCAGCCAGCTCTCGATCAGGGCGGCGCCGTCTCCGGCGTCCAACTTGCTCAGGTCGCCGCTCAGGGCGTCGATGGTGGTCTGAATATCGGTGGGCATGGGGGTTCCTCCCGGAAGGTGACGGTGCGGGGTGGTCCCGCAGCTCGGCCCGCACCATGCGCGGTGCATGGGGGCCGGACTGCGCGCCCGCCCGCTTTCTTCAGGGCGGGTGAAGCGACTGGGGTTCGGCGGGGGCCGGGCAGTGGTTTGCTAGCCTGCCCCCATGCTGGACCCCCATGCCCTGCCCCCGGAGCTGTTCCGTGCCGCCGTTCACCCGGAGGCGCGGCCCGCTGCCCGCCTGACCTGGGACTCGCGCGAGGCCTCGCCCACGGTCGCCTTTGTGGCGCTGCTCGGCGAGAAGATGCACGGCAACGCCTTCATCGAGGCGGCGCTGGCGGCCGGCGCACCGTTCGTCCTGACCGACCTGGACGTCCCCCGCGCCGTGCGGGTGCAAGACGCTCAGGAGGCGTTGTTCGCCTGGGCACGCCACGAGCGCGCGAAGAACGCCCTGGTGGTGGGCATTACCGGCAGTGCGGGCAAAACGACCGCCAAGAGCTACGTGGCGGCGGCGCTGGACGCCCACTTCATGCCGGTGTTCAACACCATGCCCGCCATCGCCTGCTTCCTGATCGAGTTCGGTGCGTCGGGGCGGCCCCTGGTGGTCGAGATGGGCATCGACCGACCCGGCGAGATGGCCGAATTGATGGCCCTCGTGCGCCCAGACGTGGGCGTGGTCACGACCATCGGCCCGGCGCACCTGGAACAGCTCGGCAGTGTCGAGGCCATCGTGCGCGAAAAGGGCGGCATCCTGGCGGGCACGCGCGGGTTGGTGGGCACGCAGGCCTCGGCCTTCTACACGGGGGTGGACAGCTACGGTTTCGGGGACGTGACCTACGCGGGCCACGATCTCGTGCTCACGGCACGCGGGGCCATGTTCACCTACAGCGACGTGTTGGTCGAGCTGCCGCTGGCCGCCCGCGTGCAGGCCGAGGCGGCGGTGTTGGGGCTGCGGCTCGCGCAGGAGGCGGGCGTGGCCCTGCCCGCCGCCGCCGAGCGGCTCTCGCGGGTGCAGGTGCCGGGGGGCCGCTACCGGGTGCATCCGGGGAGATACACGGTCATCGACGACGCCTACAACGCCTCGCCCGTCGCGGTGACGGCGGCGCTGGACGCCCTGAGCACGCAGGCGGGCGGTGGAAGCACGGGGCGGCGTATCAGCGTGCTCGGGCAGATGCTCGAACTTGGCCCCACCGAACGCGCCCTGCACGCCGAGGTCGGGGCCTACGCCCGTGAGCGCGCCGACCTGACCTACGGAGTGGGGGTCTACGCCCGCGAACTGGGCGAGCGGGCCTCGCGCACGGTCCCCGAGCTGCTCGGCGCCCTGCGGCGCGAGATCCGGGACGGCGACGTGGTCCTCGTCAAGGCCAGCCGGGGCATCTCCTGGACCCCCGACAAGCGCGCGCAGGAGGGCGTGGGCCTGGACGTGGTCGTGGACGCGCTGCTGCGCTGGCGCGACGGTCAGGACTGAGCCGGCTTCCGGTGGCAGGGCGGCGCCGGGCGAGCATCGGGTGATATCCGCTTCTCTGGTCCAGCTCCGCGAATGTACCGGCCAGCCCCAAAGGCCGGCTGTTGTGGGGGCTTGTTCCTGCACAGGCAGGCTGGAGCACCGAACGGCGCGGCCTGCTCCCCGCCGTCCTCACCCGGCACTCCGGGGCCCGTCCGACAATACCGGAGATGCGTTCCCTTCTCCCCCTCGCCCTGCTTGCTCTGCTGCCCGCTTGTGCGCCGGCCTACACCGCGCCGACCGGGGACGCGGCCTTCCGGGCCGCCTTCAGCAGCGCGGGGGTGACGTGGGTCTCGGGCGGGCAGGCCTGTGTAGCGCGTGTGCCCGAGTACCGGCCGGTGTGTCCCCGCCTGGGCCGGGCGGTGGACGTGGCCTGGAACGGCGGCGACGCCTGGGCCGGCGTGCCGGGGGCTGGGCTGGCAGTGACGCTCGACCGCGCGGCGCGCAGCGTGCCGGCCGGCGCGGTCGCGGCCCTGAGCAGCGAGCTCATCTACCGGCAGGACGGCAGCGCCCTGAGCTATGAGGGGCTGGCGGCCGGACAGGGAGCCGGGGGCCCGAGTGCGGCCGTGACCGGGGGCGACGGGCTCGACTACGTGGTGCTGGATGGACAGCTACGGCGCGGCGGCGCAGTGGTCGAGGCGGAGGCGCAGCCCTACCTGTACGCCACGGCGCGGGGGGCGGCTACGGCAGCGGTGCCCACGGCGGCTGCGAGCACGGGCGACCTCTACCGTCTTCAGGGGGGACAGCTTGAGCGGATCGACGCCTCCGGACGTGTCATCGCCCGCACGCCACACGGGCCTGGACGGGTCGGCGTGGTGGGCCAGGACATCGTGACCGTGTCGGCGGCGGGCGAGATCCGGCGGTATACCCAGACCCTCGCACCGCTCGTCCCCTGAGCCTGGGCCAGCGTGCCGGTCCCCGACATGCCCTGAAGGCCACGCTGGTCCTCCGATGTGGCTCCGTGAAAATCCCGTCCAGATCGGTCTTTCTGGTTTTGTCCACGGAGGCGACTCCCCCCATCTGGGTGGTCAGAGTTTCGTAAGTGGGCAGGTGATTGCATGGAGGCAGAGCAGGGTGCGCAGTCGGCCTTCATCTTTGGACCGTTCCACTTCCCCCACCGGGGGCAAAGGGGCGGCTGTGAGAGAACCGGCCGCCTCACAACGTGAGAAAACTCTAAACTCTGCGCGTCTTTTCGGAGGAATCATGTCGAGTTTCATCAACCGCCTATTACAGTCGCGCCCGGCGGCGATCGGGGTCGAGATCGGCACCAGCGCCATCAAGGTGGTCGCGCTGCGCGCAGGGTCGCCGCCCTCGCTGCAGCACGCCGTCATGATCCCGACGCCCATCGGCAGCATGCGCGACGGCCTGGTGGTCGAGCCGCAGGCGGTGGCGACCGAGCTCAAGAACCTGCTTGCCGAGCACCGCATCACCACACGCTACGCCGTGACGGCCGTGCCCAACCAGTCGGCGGTCACGCGCAACATCATGGTGCCCAAGATGGACCGCAAGGACCTTCAGGAAGCCATCAAATGGGAGGCGGAGAAGTACATCCCGTATCCCATTGACGACGTGAGCCTCGACTACGACCTGCTCGACGACCCCGCCACCGTGCCGGAAAACGGCCAGATGGAGGTGGTCGTCGCCGCCGCTCCGACCGAGGCCGTCGCGCGGCAGGTCGAGGTCCTGCGCCTCGCAGGCCTGGAGCCGACTGTCATCGACCTCAAGAGCTTCGCGGCGCTTCGCGCCCTGCGCGGCAACCTGCTAGGCGAGCACCTCACCAAGAGCACCCTGACAGGCACCCGCTACACCGAGGCCGGCGAGGTGGCCCTCGTCATCGAGATCGGCGCGAGCAGCAGCGTCATCAACCTGGTGCGCGGCGAGCGCGTCTTGCTGACCCGCAACATCGGTGTGGCGGCCGATGACTTCACCACGGCGCTGCAAAAGGCCTTCGACCTCGATTTCTCGGCGGCCGAGGACATCAAGCTGGGCTACGCGACCGCCACCACGCCCACCGAGGACGAAGAGGACCTGCTGAACTTCGACATGAGCCGCGAGCAGTACAGTCCCGCGCGCGTGTTCGAGGTCGTGCGCCCGGTGCTGGGCGACCTGATCACCGAGATCCGGCGCTCGCTGGAGTATTACCGCGTGCAGAGCGGCGACGTGGTCATCGACCGGACCTTCCTGGCCGGCGGCGGCGCGAAGATGCGCGGTCTTCCGGCGGCCATCAGCGACGCGCTGGGCTTCCGGGTCGAGGTCGCCAGCCCCTGGCTGACGGTGCAGACCGACCAGGCGGGCGTGGACACCGGATACCTGCAGGCCAACGCCCCCGAGTTCACGGTGCCGCTGGGACTGGCGCTGCGCGGGGTGATCGGCCGTGGTTGAAATCAACCTGCTGCCCGCGCAGTACCGCAAACAGTCGCAGCCCGGCGTCTGGAAATACGCCACCTGGGCGCTGCTGCCGGTGGCGGCCGTGACCATGCTCAGCCTGTGGCTGGCGACCGCCTCGCAGGCCGGCGGACTGCAGCGCGAGATCGACGCGGTGCAGGGCAACATCGACACCCTGACCCCGGCCAAGCAGGAGCGCGACCGTCTCGCCGCCCGCCAGCAGGAACTCGAGCAGGTGACGACGGTCGCCCAGGCCCTGCGGGACCAGAAGACCTACTGGTCAAACGACCTGGCATCGTTCAGCACCCAGCTCGCGTCCGCGCCCGGCGTGTCGGTCAGCAGCCTGACGATGCGCACGCTGGACGCCGGTGCCCTGGCGACCAGTCAGGGTGCCGGCATCTACACCGGCAAGAATGTGCGCCGCGAACTGGACCTGTCCGGCGCGGCCTCCAGTCAGCAGGCGGTGATCAATTTCCTGAATACCTACGAAAACGACCCCGACTTCGGTGTGAACTTCAAGAGCCTCCAGCGTAATCCGCAGACTGGGAACTACACCTTTGCGGCGACGGTGGGCGTGGTCGGCCCAGCCGTGAGTGCGGTCGCTCCGGTGGGCGCCCCCGGAGCCGCCACGCCGGCCCCAGCGGGAGAAGCGGCCCCGGCCGCGCCGTCTTCCACAGGAGGTAGCGATGTTCGCTAAGCTCGCGCCGCAGTACCTCTTTGCACTGGCCGCTGCGCTGTTCGTGGCTGTGTTGGCCCTGTTCTACACCCTGGTCATCCAGCCCAAGTACACCCAGATTGCGGCGCTGCGTGACGACCTCTCGGCCCGGCAGCTCACCGAGACGCAGTACCGCTCGGCGTCGGCGGCCGTGCCGGCCCTGCGGACGACCGTCGCGCGTCTGGAGACCGAGCGCAGCGAATTTTTGCGGGCCCTGCCGCCGACCACCCGCTTTGCCCAGGTCGTCGACCAGTTGCGGGCGAACGTGAACGCGGCCGGTGCGGAGATGGGCAACCTGAGCTTTAACCCGGCGGCCACGGGGGGCGTGACCCTGCCGGCCGGCGTGCGCTCGGTGGGCATCACCATGAGCGTCAGCGGCACCTTCCCGCAGCTGTTTCAGGTGTTGCGGAGCCTGGAAACCCAGAACCGCTTCACGACCGTCAGCACGCTCGGTCTGCAGCTGCCGACCGCCACGAGCTTCAATCCGCCGCTGGAAGGGGCGCTGGGCCTCACGGTCTACACCTACGACGTGGCGCAGACCGGAGCGGCCGTGCCCGCCTCCGCCAGCACGGCCGCTCCGGCCGCTGGAGGAACGCCATGAAGGCGCCGCTGAAGGCCCCCGGCCTGACCCTCACGCGTGAGATGAAACTGGTCCTGATTCTGCTGCTGATGGTGGCCCTGATCGGCGGCTGGTTCGTGCTCACCAACCGCTCGACCCCGGACCCTGTGGCCGTGACGCCGGCCGCGCAGCCGGAAGCGGGCCAGCCGGCTTCCGGGACCACAGGCGAGTCCACCCAGACGGGCGAGACTGGCACTGGTGCGGCGGCCACGACCACCCCACTGGCGACCGGCGGCCAGATTGAAGTCGCCACGCTCCCGCCCTTCCCGGTGCCGGATACGGCGACCAGCGTGGCTGTCACGCCCACTCCCGGCGGGATCAACCCTGACCAGTCGCTGCTCACCCTGGGCGCCAGCAATCCCTTCCGGCCGCTGCAGCTCGCGCCAACCGAGGGTGGAACGCCGGCCGGTGCCCAGAGCGCCGGCAGCCAGACAGCGAGCCAGCCGGCGGAACCCCAGGCTACGGGCACTCAGGCCACCGGCCCGATCACTGTGCCTGAGCAGACTGCGTCGGTCGCCAGTGTGCCCGCCCAGACGGCACCTGTGCGGGTAACGCCCATTCCGGCGACGCGTGAACCGGTCGCCGCCAACCCGGTCGGGGGCGCAGTGCCCATCACCCGCCTGCCTGGTACCGGCAGCAGCACCGGGAGTGTCGTGGCCACCGTCTCGCCCATTTCGGGCGGCGCCCTGCCCACCGTCACGATTCCTGGCGCCAATGCAGGGACCCGTCCGGCGAACGCGGCCAACGGCGCGGCCGTCGCGTCCAGCCCGGCGACGAACCGGCCCACGACCAACCCGGCTGCGACCACTCCGGCGACCACGGCACCAGCCGCTACGCCCGAACCCATCGTGCCGCCCATCGCCGGGGTCACGGCGCCGCGTGAGACCGGCACGGGCTCCGCCAGTGTCACGGCTCAGAACGGCGCCCAGACGGGCAGCGCTCAGGCAGCGGCGGCAGGCAACAGTGAATCGGCGACCACCTCGGCCCCCCAGGTCATCACCCAGCTCGGTCAGGGCAACCCGACGGGCGCTGCGGACGTGGCTGTCACCTCTACGGCTCCTGCGGCGACGACTACAGCGCTCGACCGCGTCCTGGCCGACCGGAGTATCAACCTCGATGGCGCGGTGCTGGGCCCAGTCAACACGGCTGTCTTCCGTACAAGCGGCGGCTTCGTGGTCGTCTCGGTAGGCCAGACCCTTCCCGACACCGAAGTGGTGCTCCGGGAAGTGACGGCCACCACCGCCACCCTGGCGCTGGGTAACAACGTCAAAACTCTGCAACTGGAACAAAGGTGAGCCATGAATAAACGACACGTCTTCCTCCTGACCGCCGTTCTCGGCATGGCCGCCGCCCAGGGCACGTCGACCGCTCCGGCGATTACCGGCATCACTTCTGCCCCCGCCACCGTCGCGGCTGCCGATCCTCAGCTTAGCCAGGCCAGCGTGACCATCGAGATGGGGAACTACTCGGGGCCGTTGTCGAGCCTGCTCGCGGCGGTGTCTAAGGCAGCGGGCTATGGCCTGATCCTTGACGTCAACGTAGACCTTCTTCAAGGCGGCGTGGGCGCGGTCGACACGGGTGCAGCGGCGACCGGTACGGCTGCAGCCGCGGCCCCCGGCACGACGGGGCGTCCTCTGGTGTATTCCTTCCAGAACAAGCCCTTCAATCAGGTCTGGCCACTGCTCATGGACGTGTATGGGCTGAGCTATGAGGTCGTGCAGGTGGGGGGACAGCCGGTCCTGCGGGTCGGCAATGCGCCGATTCAGCGCATCGTGAAATTGCAGAACGCCGACGCGGTGCAGCTCACCAATCAGGTGAAGCTGTTCTTCGGGACGCCCACCTACAACGAGGTGGCGCAGCGGGACGCGCAGGGCAACACCGTGGGTGTAACTCGGAGCTTGGTGGATGTCAAACTCGACTCGCCCACCCTACGGATCGTGCCCGACTTGCGGAGTAACAGTGTGGTCGTGCGCGGTACCAACCGCGAGGTCGGCGAGGTGAGCCGGCTGCTTGCTCAGCTCGATGTGGCTCCGTCGGCTCCAAATACCAGCAGCGCCAATACCAATGTTCAGACCGTGCAGCGGGTGTATACCGTGCGGGGACAGCAGGCTGATATCAGCTCGCTGCTGGCAGCCCAGTACCCCAACCTGCGCGTGACCCCGGTCGGGCAGACCGGGCAACTCGTCCTGACAGGTCCACAGAACCAGATCGACGCTGCGCTGGGTCTGCTTGGACAGGTGGACCGCGAAACGGTCGTTGCAGTGAGCGCACAGACTGTGCAGCGCGTCTTTCAGCTCGTGAACGCCAGCGCCGAGGAGGTCAAGGCCACCCTGGAAGGCACTCTGGCGCGCGACCTGACCCCGGTGACCCAGCCTCTGGCCAACGTGCCGGTCAACGCCACCGACGCCAGCGGCAACGCCGTGACTGTGACTGTGCCGACGAGCCCGACGACCGCCGGACAGGCTGCGCAGACCCAGGCGGCTGCGGCTGCCGGTGCGGCTGCCACGGCCGCCCAGACGGGCAACGGCGCGACCATCATCGCCGACCGCCGCACCAACAGCATCATCGTACGGGGCTCTTCTGCTCAGGTCGCACAGATCGCCGATCTGATTCCTCAGCTTGATCAGGTCGTGCCGCAGATCAACGTTCAGGTACGCATTCAGGAGGTCAGCGATCAGGCACTGCGCACGCTCGGGCTCGACTGGAAGGTGGGCTTCGGGGGGTTCAACGTCTCGGTGGGGAGTGGTGGCCTGGGGGCGGCCTTCGACCCTACGCGCAGTCTGGTAGGCTTCAATATCTTCCCGACCCTCACTGCTCTCGAAAACCAGAGTCTTACTAAGCGTGTCTACGACGGTAGTATCACTATGCAGAGTGGACAGCGGTCGCTAACGTCGGCCGGCGGTGCGCAAAATGCTTCAAGCAACGCGGCAGCTAACATCAAGAGTGGCGGACGTATTGAAATCAATATCCCGTCTAGTGCGGGGAATATCGTCCGACAGATCGATTACGGCGTGAACCTGGACTTCTTTGATCCCCAGGTATCCCCTGATGGTACGATAACGCTGCGAGTTCGGGGGCAGGTCAATCAGCCGGACAACATCCCTACTACCGGTGTGCCCAATATCCTGAACTTCACTAACAGCGAGGCTCAGAGTACGATCACCTTCAAGAATGGACAGACCATTTTGATGAGTGGCTTGATGGGAACCAACGAGACCCGTACGAACTCGGGTGTGCCCTTCCTGAGCACGCTGCCAGTCGTAGGGGCCGCTTTTGGAAAGCAGACCACCAATCGCACCCAGACGCAGCTCATGGTGATCATCACCGGCAACGTCGTGCGTTGAAGCTCCATCACGGGCGGGCACCTTCCGGCGACGGGGGTGCCCAACCTTTTGATGGCCGGGCTGTGTGGGCAGCCCACGCAGGCTCACAGGGGCGCGGCGCTAGAGTCCGGGGATGAGGTACCTGACCGCTGGAGAATCGCACGGGCCGCAGTTGACGGCCATTTTGGAGGGGCTGCCGTCGCAGTTGCCGCTCGGCAAAGCCGACATCGACCCTTGGCTCAAGAAGCGTCAGGGGGGCTATGGCCGGGGGCGGCGCATGGTCATCGAATCCGACGAGGCCGAGATCCTGAGCGGCGTGCGGGCCGGACGCACGACGGGCGCGCCCATCACGCTGGCGATCGCCAACAAGGACCACCGCAACTGGACTGAGATTATGTCGCCCGAGTCGGGCGGCGAGCCGCGCAAGAAGGCCCTCACCGACGCCCGTCCCGGCCACGCCGATCTCACGGGGGGGGTCAAGTACCGCCACAAGGACCTGCGCGACGTGCTGGAGCGCGCCAGCGCCCGCGAGACGGCGGCGCGGGTGGCTGTGGGCAGTGTGGCCCTCAAGCTCCTCTCCGAACTGGGGGTGGAGGGCGCCAACTACGTCTCCAGCTTGGCAGGCATCGAGACGCGCCAGGCCTTCTCGTGGGACGCCCTGGATGCCATCGAGGACAGTGACCTGCGCACTCCCGACGCCGCCGCCGCCGAGCAGATGCGGGAGCGTATCGACCAGGCCAAGAAGGACGGCGACACCCTGGGCGGCATCCTGGAGGTGCGTTTCCGAGGTCTGCCGGTGGGTCTGGGCAGCTTCGTGCACTCCGACCGCAAACTCGACGGCAAGATCGCCCAGGCCGCGCTCAGCGTGCAGGCGATGAAGGGGGTGGAGATCGGCCGCGCCTTCGAGAACGCGGTAAAGCCGGGCAGCAGTGTCCACGACGCGGTGTATTACCGTGGGGGCACCTACGCCCGCGACACCAACGGTGCGGGCGGCCTGGAAGCGGGGATGACCAACGGGGAAGAGTTGATCGTGCGCGTGGCCATGAAGCCCATCGCCACCCTGATGAAACCGTTGCCGACCGTGAACGTCGTCTCGCATGAGCCCTCCGACGCGGCCCGCGAACGCAGCGACACAACCGCCGTGCCCGCTGCCGGGGTCATCCTGCAATGCGTGATCGGCTGGGTGCTGGCCGAGGCGATGCTCGAGAAGTTTGGCGGCGATACCCTGCCCGAGCTGCAGGAACGGGTGGCGGCGGCGCGGGCCTTCGCCGGGGCGTACTGAACGCCGTGGACCTCCGTACGCCCGGAGGCCCCTCCGGCAGTCACGTCGGTGCCTCCGTTCCGGCGTCCACTCTGGGGGCCGAGGTCGAGCGCGCCCTGGGGGCCGAACTGCAGGAGGACGCGCAGGACAGGACCGACCTTCACCATTCTCCTGTGGGAAGCGTCATGTCTGCGGAGGGTGATTCGTCTAGACTGTCGGATATGTCAACGACGGGCCTCATCGAACGGCCGGTCAGCTGGGTGGCGCTGGCAGGCTTCATGGGCACCGGCAAGAGCCGCATCGGCTGGGAACTCAGCCGCGCGCTCGCCCTGCATTTCGTGGATACCGACAAGCTGATCACCCGTGTGGTCGGCAAGAGCATCCCCGAGGTCTTCGCGGAGGAAGGCGAAAGCTATTTCCGCGCCTGCGAGCGCGAGGTGGTGGGACGGGTCACGCGGCTCGACCACGCGGTCATCAGTCTGGGGGGCGGCACCTTCATCCACGAGGAAAACCGCCACTCGCTGCTGGAACGCGGTCCGGTGGTCGTACTGTGGGCCACTCCCGAGACGGTCTACCAGCGCACCAAGCACAGCGACCGGCCTCTTCTCAGTGCCGCCGATCCGCTGGCCCGTATCCGCACGCTGATGGACGAGCGCGAGGGCGTGTACCGCCAGGGCACCATTCATGTCCACAGCGACGGCCGTCCCTCGGAGGAGATCGTGGCCGAGGTCATCGAGCGGCTGTGGCACTGGTCGGACCTGCACGCCCCCGAAGACTGGAACAGCCGTGCGGCGGATTGAGGTCGGCGCCGGTGGCGCGGCGGCGCCTTACGTGGTCATGGTCGGCCCCGGCCTGCTGGAGACGCTGGTGGTCCCGCACCGCCATGTCGCCCTGATCCATCCCGAAGACCTGCCCCCGGAGTTCGTGGCGCGTGTGCAGGCGCGGCTGCGGCCGGTGGTAACAGTCGCCGTACCCGCCCGCGACGACTGCAAGACGCTGGCGGTCATGGCCGGGGTGCTCTCGCGGCTCGCGGCGGCGGCTATTCCGCGTGACGGCGCAGTGGTGGGTCTGGGCGGCGGTGCGGCAACCGATCTGGCCGGGTTCGTGGCAGCGAGCTACCTGCGCGGCGTGGCCTTCTATACCCTGCCAACCACGCTGCTGGGCATGGTGGACGCGGCGGTGGGCGGCAAGACCGGGGTCAACCTGCCAGAGGGCAAAAACCTGGTCGGGGCCTTCTGGCCGCCGCGCGCCGTGTGGTGCGATACGGACACACTGGCGACCTTACCCCCCGCCGTCTTTCGCGAAGGGGCGGCCGAGGCCTTCAAGCACGGCTTGATCCAGAACCCCAGCCTGCTTCCGCGCGTGTTGGACCCCGAGTTCCGGCCCGGCGGCGCGCTCCTGGAGGCCACGGTGGCCGACGCCGTCGCCGTCAAGGCGGGTGTCGTCACCCGTGATCTCACGGAACAGGGCGAGCGCGCCTTCCTGAACTTCGGTCACACGCTGGCGCACGCCCTGGAAGCCGTGACGGACCACGCCGTTCCCCACGGCGAGGCGGTCGCCTACGGCATGCACTACGCCGCCCGCCTGAGCCGCGCGCAGGGGGAGGCCGATCTGACGGCGCATACGCTGGAGTTCCTGCGCTGGCAGCAGCCCACACCCCTTCCCGCCCTGACCTACGACGCGGTAGCTCCCTATATGGCCCGGGACAAGAAGGCCGACGCACAGGGCGTGCGCTTCGTGCTGTTGCAGGGGCTTGCCCAGCCCTACCTGGCGCGGGTACCGGAAGCTGTCCTGCGGAGTGAATTTGCCGGGTGGCTGGAGGACGTGGCGGGCGGCCTCCGGGACGTGCCTGAGGCGTAGCGCCCGACCTGTCTCCGGGGCGCAGCGACCCCGTATCCTGAAGCATGTTTCTCGTCTTGAACGGCCCGAACCTCAATCGCCTCGGCCTGCGGGAGCCGGGAGTGTACGGCGAGCAGACGCTCGAAGACCTGGAGCGGCAGTGCGAGGCCTGGGGGGCGGAGCTGGGGGTGGCCGTCACCTGCCGCCAGAGCAACTTCGAGGGCCAGCTGCTGGAGTGGATTCACGAGGCCCAGGAGCAGGGTTTCACCGGCGTCGTCATCAACCCCGGTGCGTTGACGCACTACAGCTACGCCCTGCGAGACGCTATCGCCGGGCAGCCGCTGCCGGTGGTCGAGGTCCACATCAGCAACGTGGACGCCCGCGAGGAATTCCGGCACCACTCGGTCACGGCGGCCGTGTGCCGGGGCAAGATCAGCGGCCTGGGCTTCGCGGGCTACCGGCTGGCGATGGACTACCTCACCGAGCTCCTCTCGCCTGAAGACGGCCCGGCCCTGGGCGCCCCGTGAGCTGGCGGCCCTACGGGTTGCGGGAGGGCAGCACCGTCACCGGTACGCTGCTGGAGTGGCCCGGCCTGGGGGACGCGCAGCACGCTCCCCGCACGGTCCTGGCGTGGCTGCCGCCCTCGTACCACGAGGAGCCGGACCGCCACTATCCGGTGATCTACTTTCACGATGGCCAGAACGTGTTCGACGCGGCGACGAGCAACAGCGGCGAGTGGGAGGCCGACGAGACCCTGACCCGGCTGGCCGGGGAGGGCCTGGAGGCCATAGCCGTCGGTGTTCCGCACGGCGGCGAGCGGCGGTTCTTCGAGTACAGCCCCGCCGCCGTTCAGGCCCCGGACCTGCCGGAGGGGGGAGGGGCCGACGCCTACGTCGCCTACCTCGTGGATACGGTCAAGGCCCTCGTCGACAGCTCGTTCCGGACCCGCCCGGAGCCGCAGTACACGGTCACGGTCGGCAGCAGCATGGGCGCGGTGGTCAGCCTGCACGCCCTGCTGACCCGTCCGGACGTGTTCGGCCACGCGGGGCTGCTCAGCCCGGCCTTCTGGACTGGCGGCGACTTCTCCCTGGAGCAGGCGCGGCACTCGCCCACGCCGTCCGGGCGCGTCTGGGTGGATGTGGGGGGCCGAGAGAGCGAGCAGCCCGGCCGCGCCGAGGCATACCTGCGGGACGCCCAGACCCTGGCCGAGGTGCTGCGCGCCGGAGGCATGGGGGACCGGGCCGCGTTCCTGACCGATCCCCAGGCCATCCACCACGAGTCGGCGTGGGCCGCGCGGCTGCCGGCGGCCCTGCGCTTCCTGCTGGGAGGCCCAGTTCAGGAGGCCGCGTCGCCGGGCACGGCCGCGCCGCTTGCTCCCTGACCCGGGTGTCTGGTACACTCGCCTTTAGTGTCTCGTGCTTGGTAGAGCCGGGATGACCGGGCAGGCGACCCGGACACGCATGCGGTTTCCCCCCGGTTATTCGTGGGGCGTGTCGAACCCCAAATCCCAATCCCCCGACGGAGTTTTACGGTGAAAACCTATATCCCCCAAAACGACGAGCAGAACTGGATCGTGGTTGATGCGACCAACGTGCCGCTGGGCCGCCTCGCCACCCTGATCGCCAGCCGCATCCGTGGCAAGCACCGCCCCGACTTCACGCCCAACATCATTCAGGGCGACTTCGTGGTCGTGCTCAACGCTGCTCAGGTCGCCCTGACCGGCAACAAGCTCGACGGCAAGGTCTACACCCGCTACACCGGCTACCAGGGCGGTCTCAAGACCGAAACCGCCCGTCAGGCGCTGGCCAAGCACCCCGAGCGCGTGATCGAGCACGCCGTGTTCGGCATGCTGCCCAAGGGCCGCCAGGGCCGCGCGATGCACAGCCGCCTGAAGGTCTACGCGGGCGCCACCCACCCGCACGCCGCCCAGAAGCCCCAGACCCTGGAGGTCAAGTAAGCATGGCCGTCAACCAACCTGAACAGTTCTACGGCACCGGCCGCCGCAAGGCCGCCGTCGCCCGCGTCTTCCTGCGCCCCGGCGAAGGCAAGATCGTGGTGAACGGCAAGGAGTTCCAGACCTACTTCCTGGGCCTGCTGCGCGCGTTCCACGCCCTTCAGGCGTTCCGTGAAACCGGCACCGCCGGCCGCTATGACGCCGTGATCACCGTGACGGGCGGCGGCCCCACCGGCCAGATCGACGCCATTAAGCTCGGCATCGCCCGCGCCCTGCTCAAGGTCAACCCCGACTTCCGTGCCCAGCTCAAGCCCAAGGGCCTGCTGACCCGCGACTCCCGCGAAGTCGAGCGCAAGAAGTACGGCCTCAAGAAGGCCCGCCGCGCGCCTCAGTTCAGCAAGCGCTGAACCCCACCGCGTCGAGATGCCCCCTGGCCTGTGCCGGGGGGCATCTTCCGATTTGGTGCCTCTTGGTCCGGTGCCTAGTCTTCCAGTAAACAACCCACCGTCCAGAGGCGGTGGGTTGTTTGCCTGACAGGTTCAGTCGTCGGCGGGCATGGGCATGAGGTCGGCGGCATTGTTCTCCTGGGGCAACTGCTCGCGCACGTGGCGCAGCGCCGAGTGGATCACGCCCAGGGCGACGCTCATGGTCAGCATGCTGGAAAAGCCGTAGCTTACCAGCGGCAGGGGCACGCCCGTCACCGGGAAGATACCGGCCGCCACGGCGAGGTTCACGAAGGCCTGCCCCACGATCATGAACATGCAGCCGATGGCGAGAATGCTCGCGCCGTGGACCTCGGGGGTCATGGGCCGGATACGCGAGGCGAGCTGCGCGACCTGCAGCGCCGAGGACACGATCAGCCAGTAGGCGAACAGCAGCATGACCACGCCCAGCAGGCCGGTGCTGAAGCCGACCGCCGCCACCACCATGTCGGTGTGGGCCGCGAAGTAGTCCCAGCGCAGGCCGTCGGGGCCGTGGCCCCACCAGCCACCGAAGGTAAGGTCCCGGTGGGCCATGCCGATCTGGTCGAGGCCCTGGGGCAGCGCCTCGTCGCGGTTGCGGTGGCCGAACCAGCGCTCGACGATGTACGGGTGCCGCTCCAGATAGAGGCTGAGGAAGGGGATGGATACCAGCCCCAGGGACAGCAGGAAGCCGCTGATATTGCTGATGCGCACGCCCGCCGCATACATCAGGATGATGCCCAGCCCGAAGGTCAGGACGCTGGTGCCCAGGTCGGGTTCCAGAATCACGAGCAGGGTTGTGAAGATGATCATGCCTGTGGCGCTCAGGAGCTTGTGCTGCACGCCCCGGCGTGAGAAGAAGGACGCCAGTTGCAGGATCAGCCCGAGCTTGGCGAGTTCGGAAGGCTGGAAGCGGATGCCGAGGTTGAGCCAGCGCCGGGTCCCCGGACTCGTTTCGGTGCCCACGCCGATGACCAGCACCAGCAGCAGCAGCACGAGGGTGGCACCCCAGAACGGCGTTCCCGCCTTGAGCAAGGTGCGCGGTTTGATCCGGGCCACCAGAAAGGTCACGAGGATGGCGAGAAGCGCCTTGCTGCCGTGATCGACGATGAGCTGCGGGCGCGCAGCTGCCACGCCCATCAGTCCCAGGCTGATGAGGAGGAGCTGCGCCACGAGAAGCTGGACGCTCATGCCCCTACCTCCGCCGCGAGGGTCAGCGCCGCCCGCCGGAAACTCTCACCGCGCGCCTTGTAATCCCGGAACAGGTCGAAGCTCGTGCCGATGGGAGCCAGCAGTACCGTGCCGCCCCCCACCCCGCCGCTGCGGCCCAGCGCCTCCAGCCCGGCGCGCGCCGCGTTCGCCATGACCTCGTCGCCGCCCTCGCCCCCGACCGGGGTGAAGGGCAGGCCCAGCTGCCGCGCCAGCGCCTCGCCGTCCTGACCGAACGCGATGACCTGGGTGACCCGGCCCTGCGCGGCGGCCGCCAGCGGTTCCAGCTCGGCGCCCTTGTCGCGGCCGCCGACGAGCCAGGCGATGGGGGGGGTGGCCCGCTCCAACGCGGCCTGTACGGCGATCGTGCGGGTGGCGATGCTGTCGTCTATGAAGGCCACCTCGCCCACGCGCGCCACCGTCTCGAAACGCCCGGCGACCGGCCGCGCCGAGCGCAGGGCCTGGGCCAGGACGGCCGGGTCGGCCACGCGGCCCAGATGGGTCAGCAGCGCCTCGGTGGCGAGTACGGCGGCGGCGGCGTTGGCCGGGTGGATGCCGGGATGCAGCTCGGCCGAGGAGAGGACGACCTCCCCGTTCGCCAGGGCGATCTGCGCGGCCGAAAACGCGCGGCGCTCGGCGCGGGTAGTCAACTCTAGCCCCTGGGGAACGACTAGCACGTCGCTCGCCTCCTGCCCGGCCGTGATGTTGAGCTTGGCAGCGTGGTAAGCCTCCACTGTACGGTGACGGTCGAGGTGGTCGGTCCCCAGGTTGGTGATGACCGCCACCGGCAACCGCAGCCCCGGTACCCGTTCAAGCTGAAAGCTGCTGAGCTCCACGACGGCGACCTCGGCCTCGTTGACCACATCAAGCAGCGGTGGGTCAATGTTGCCGCCTTCCATAGCCCGCACCCCGGACTCGCGCAGGAGGTGAGCAATCAGGACCGTCGTGCCTCCCTTGCCTGCCGTGCCGGTCACGCCGACCATCGGTAGCCTGGGCCGGGCGCGCGCCGCCAGGGCGACCTCCCCCACGATCTCCGCGCCGCCGGCCTGCAGCGCCAGCAGGTCGGGATGGTCGATAGGTACGCCGGGAGCCGCGACGACCGTGCGGTAGTGGCCGCGCGGCGCAGCGCGGGTATGGCCCCAGTCGGCCATCAGCGCCTCGTCGCCCGGCGTGGGCTGCGCGTCGTGCCACGCGGCACGTACGCCCTCGGCAGCCAGAAAACGGGCGACCCCCCGTCCGCTGCGGCCCAGGCCGTAGATCAACATGTCTTTACCCTGCACTTCACCATCTGTTCCTGCCCCGTCTGACCCTGTCACGCCCCCCACGATAGGCGAAAAGGTCCGTGTATGGGTGCGGCTCAGGTGTGTCCCGCCCCTTGGGCCGCTGGGGGGGAGACTTGCCAAGTCGCTCCACCTCTGTTAAGCTCGTCGGCGCTGAGGGGGCTTAGCTCAGCGGGAGAGCATCCGCTTTGCAAGCGGAGGGTCTAGGGTTCGAATCCCTAAGCCTCCACCAAAGAAGACCGCGTGTAATGCGCGGTCTTTTTTTATTTCCAGGCATGGGCCACCTAGCCTGCCTCGCCCGGCCCATCTGGCCGATGCCCGGGCCTGACCCGGCCGCGTAACCTGCCTGCCGGCAGTTCTGGAGACTGCCCAGGAGAACGCTTATGGCCGAACGTCAAGTGATCAAGGACCGCGCCCGCCTCTTTCCCCACCCGAATGCCGAACGCCTGGAGCTGTGCAAGGTCGCGTCCTTCCAGCTCGTGGTGCGCCGGGGCGAGTACGCAGATGGCGACCCCATCGTCATCGCGCCCGAGCGGGCCGTGTTGCCGCCCGAGCTCGCGGGCCGGTATGTCAACGCCGAGACGGGCCAGTCCTACCTGCACGGCCCGGAGAAGAACCGCGTCGGTGCGGTGCGCCTGCGCGGCGAGCGCTCACAGGGCGTGGTGCTGTCGCTTCCCGAGGTGGACGCTCTGCCTTTTAGCGAGGACCTCGCCGAGCGCCTCGGGATCACCTTCTGGGAGCCTCCGGTGCCGGTCAGCATGGCCGGTGAGGTGACGCCGTTGCCGCAGGCCGCGCATTACCGGCACCACGACGTGGAACAGTTCGGGATCTATGCCGGCGAGTTCCAGTCCGGCGAGCCGGTGATCGCCACCGAGAAGCTGCACGGGACCCAGGGCGTGTACTTCCGCGCGCAGGACGGCGGCTGGTGGGTGACTTCCAAGGGGCTCTCACGCCGGGGCATGGGCCTCAGGCCGTCGGACACCAACGTGTACTGGCAGGCTGCGCGCCATACGGGATTGTTCGCCGCGGCTGACGTGGCCTTCCCGGCGGGCGAGCTGCAGGTGTTCGGCGAGGTCGTGCCGGTGCAGAAGGGCTTCTCGTACGGGCAGCGGCAGGTGGTGGTCCTCGTCTTCAAGGTGGTGCACGAAGGGCGGCAGGTCGCGCGCGCCGACTGGCCGGCGTGGTTCACCGAACATGCGGTTCCGGTGCTGTACAGCGGTCCCTTCGATGAGGCGGCGCTGCGTACCCTGCGGGGCGGCCTGGAGACGGTGTCGGGCCGGGGCCTGCACATCCGCGAGGGACTGGTGGTTACTCCCCTGGTCCCGCGCCGCACGGCCGACGGCCTCAACCTCAGCCTCAAGCTCATCTCGGACGCTTATGCCAAAAAGGAGACAGGCGAGGAGTTCTCGTAGGACCGGGGCGGGGGGTGGGCGGGACCAGGCTGCCGAGCGTGAGGCTGCCCCTGTGTCCCGGTCCTAGGCCATCCGGCGCAGGAGGAACAGGCCGGACGGCGCTGCCGGTGGCGTGGAGGCCGCACTAGCCTGCACCCAGGAGTTGATCTGCCCATGCGCCGCAAGTATCCCCGCACCCCCCACCTGCCCTGGTCGCCCGGCCTGAGCAGCGACGACACCCGGCTGGGGCAGGCCCGGCAGTTCGCGGGGCGGGAGGTGGTCGTCACCGAGAAACTCGACGGCGAGAACACCACCCTCGACCGCTGGGGCCTGCACGCCCGTTCCCTGGACCCCCGGCCCCACCCGTCGCGGGCCTGGGTCGGCGGGCTGCATGGCCGCGTCGGCTACCTGATTCCTGCGGGCTGGCGGGTCTGCGGCGAGAACGTCTACGCCCGGCATTCGCTGGCGTACACCGACTTGGAGGGGTATTTCTATCTGTTCAGCGTCTGGGACGAGACGGGGACGGCCCTGGCGTGGGACGAGACCCTGACCTGGGCGCGGACACTGGGGGTTCCCACTCCGCGTGAGCTGTACCGGGGCCCCTGGGACGAGGTGCTGGTGCGCGCCCTGCCGGTAGACCCCCTGACCACCGAAGGGTACGTGGTACGCACGGTGGCCGGATTCGCCCATGAGGAATTCGCCGACCATGTCGCCAAATACGTGCGGGCCGGGCATGTCCAGACGGACGAACACTGGATGCACCGCGCAGTCGTGCCCAATGGCCTGAGGAGACCGTCATGAGGCCCGAGGTGCAGGCCTTGCGGGGCCCCAGCCTCCCGTCGTTCCCTGAGCTCATGCGGGCGTTGGCCGACCCGCTGCCGCTGATCTCCCAGTTGGAGCACACCCCGCAGAATCCCCGCTGGCACGCCGAGGGTGACGTGGCGCGCCACACGGCCCTGGTCTTCGCGGAGGCGGCGCAACTGGCCGACGCCGAGGCCCTGCCCCCCGATGAGCGCCTGATCCTCCTGCTCGCGGCGGCCCTGCACGATGTCGGCAAGGCGCTCACCACCCGGCTGGTCGGCGACGCGGAGGCGGGGGAGGAGATGCGCCTCGTGTCGCCGCGTCACGCCGACCGGGGCCGCTCGTATCTGGCCTACCGCCTGCCGGAGCTCGGGCTGCCGCCGGCCACCCTGCGCGCGGTGCTGGCACTGGTCGGGCATCACCACGACGTGCCGCGCGTGCTGGAAACGGGCACGCCCGCCGTCTATCGCCGCCTCGCCCGGCAGGTCAGTCTGCCGCTGCTGTATCTGCTGGAGCAGGCCGACCTGCGGGGCCGCGTGGGCGAGGGCCAGGCCGGGCGGCTGGACGACCTCGACCTCTTCCGCATGCAGGCGCAGGACTACGGCCTCTGGGACGGCGGCGATCCTTACCGGGCGTGGGCGGAGGTGGTCGGGGCCGTGCTGGCCGGTGCGCCGCCCGCACTGCTCGACCGCACGCTCGGACAGGGCGTCCTCGACCATGAGGCCGGCCGCATCCGGACCCCCGAGGAAGCGGTGGCCCGCGCCTACCGCGCCCGCGGCGGTTTCGCCGAGTTGGTGGTGGTGTGCGGTCCGAGTGGTTCGGGCAAGAGTACCTGGATCGCCGGGGCGCTGCCGGACTACGAGGTCGTGTCGCTTGACGACCTGCGCGGGCGTCTGGCGGGCCGGCGGGCCGACCAGGCCATGAACGGGCAGGTCATGCAGGCCGCCCGAGAAGCCCTGCGCGCGGCGCTGCGCCGCAACGGCAAGGTCGTCTGGGACGCCACAGGCCTGAGGCGCGACTTTCGCCGGACCGTGCTGGGTCTGGGGATGGACTACGGCGCGTTGACCACCCTGGCCGTGTTCCAGCCGCGTCCCGGCGACCTCGGGGCGCGCAACCTGGGCCGCGCCCACGCCGTGCCGGGCGCCGTGCTAGCCGCCCAGCTCGCCGGCGCCGAGTTTCCCTATCTGCCCGAGGCTCACCGCACCCTCTGGGTGGACGGCGACGGGCAGACGACCGGGCAGGCGGGGTTCAGTTCGTCTTGATGTTGAGTTCCTTGAGCAGGTTGTTCACGTAGCCGCGCTGCGAGCGCACGAACTTGGTGAAGTTGTCGCCTGACGTGAAGTAGGGGCTCCACTTGTTCTGGGCAAGCTGCTGCTGCCAGGTCGCGGTGCGGGACATGCGGGTAAACATCAAGATGAGCTGCGTGCGCGCCGCCTCGGTCAGGCCGGTGGGGGCCACGATGCCGCGCCAGTTCGAGACGTCCACGTCCAGGCCCTTGTCCACGAAGGTCGGCAGGTTGATGCCCTCCACGGGTTCGGGGGCCGAGATGGCCAGGCCGCGCACCTGCCCGCTGCGGATCAGGTCGTCCACCTCGCTGTAGCCGGCGCTGACCACGTCGAGTTCGCCGCCCAGCATCGCCTTGGTGGCCTGCGCGCCGCCCGCCGAGGGGATGTAGCGCACCTGCGAGGTCGGGATCTTGAGTTCCTGCGCGAGCTTCGACACGGCGATCTGGCCGCTGCCGCCGGCGCTGCTGCCCCCGAACCGGATGCTGCCGGGGCTGGCGCGGAAGCGCGCGATCAGGTCCTCGACCGTGCGGTAGGGCGAGCTGGCCGGCACCACAAAGACCTCGTAGTCGGTCGTGAGCCGCGCGATGGGCGTCACGTCGGCCGAGAGGTCATAGTTCGCGCCGTTGACCGGAATGCCCGCGACCATCACGAAGCCCGTCATCATGAGCTGGTTGGGCTGTCCACGCAGTTTCACGAAGTCGGCCAGACCCACGGTGCCCGCCTTGCCCGGCACGTTGTAGACCTCGACCTTGTCGCGCAGCCCTTCTTTCTTCAGGGTGTCGGCGATGGCGCGTGCAGTGTTGTCCCAGCCGCCGCCGACCGTCGCGGGCGCCAGGATGCGCAGGGTGGTCAGGTCCTGGGCCTGGGCAGGAGAGACGGTGGACAGAAGAAGCAGGCCGGAGCACAGAGCAAGACGGGAACGGATCATGGTGAACCTCAGGGGTGAAGGAGAGAAATGGAGACGGCCCGGACTGACCGCAAGGAAGTTAAAACACTTGTGAACCCAGCATGAGGAAACCGTTATCACGGGGCCGTGACGGCCTGAATGTTTAAGCCGGTCCTCCTTTGCATGCGTCTGGCGCAGCGGCTTGGTAGAAGTTTTCGACAATTGTCGCAAAGTAGGCAGGCCGTTTGCGCAATCCTGAGCAGGATTCTTCAGTCATGATCAAACTGTCTGCTGGTCAGTTGGAGTTAGTCACGATGTCGAAACTTCGTCCGGCGAGTTCGCCTGTTCAGGAGCCAGTGACACCCACGTCAGAGAACCAGCCCTTCGGCGGTGTCCGTGTTAGCCTCGGCGGCGTGAGAGGGTCTTGATTTCGGCGGCGACGCTCGCGGTGCTCGCCATTGGCCTCGTCGCCGGGGTTCTGGGCGCCATCCTGGGTCTGGGGGGCGGCGTGGTGGTCGTGCCCGCCCTGGAGTTCGTGCTGCCGCATTTCGGGCGCGACATCTCGATTGCCCAGGCGGTCGCCATCAGCCAGATCGGGGTGCTGGCGGTCGGCCTGAGCGGCGCAGCCAGCTACCTGCGTCAGGGGCTCGTGCGCGCCCGGACCGGGTATCTGCTCTCGCCCTATACCATCGTCGGCGGGGCGGCGGGCAGCTTCCTGGGGCTGGTGCTGCCGGCGCGCGTGGTGGCGACCGTGTTTGCGGCCCTCCTGCTGTACTCGGCCTACAACCTGCTGCGCGGCCTGAAACGGGTAGACGCCGAGCGAGAGCCCTCGCGGCTGGTGCCCCCGGCCATGACCTTCGCGGGGGTCATGAGCGGCCTGCTGGGCATCGGCGGGGGCACGGTGCAGGTGCCGGTCCTGAACCTCATGGCGGGTGTGCCCATCCGGCAGGCCATCGCCACCTCAACCTTCATCATGGGCCTGACTGCGGTGGGCAACGCACTCGTGTACCAGGCGGGTGGCCTGCTGGACCTGCCACTGGCCGGGGCCGTGGCCCTGGGGGTCCTGATCGGTGCGCGTGCGGGCGCCGGACTACAGAGCCGCATTCCCGCCGCACAGCTCAAGCTGTTTTTCAGCCTGCTGCTCATCTTCACGGCCCTGCAACTGCTGTGGAAGTACTGGGTGCACCTGTGAGCGCTCCCGGAGAGAAGGGACCAGCCCCGGCCCAGGACCGACGCGAACTGGCCGGGCTGCCCGATTGGCTGTATCCGGCGGGATTCTGGGTCGCGGTGGCCGTGTTGGCTGTGGGCCTGTTTTTTCCCCGTGTCGCCGTATGGGGCGTCGCCTGGGTCGGTGCCGTGCCGGTGCTGGCCGCCCTGTGGGTGGCCGTGGCGGCGTGGCGCACTGACCGCCGCCTGAGCGCCGCCGCCCTCGCCGCCCTGGCGGGTCTGGCCCTCGTGTTCGTGGTCAAACAGTTCATCGGTTAGGGAGACCCCCGACTCCAGCACAAAGCGGGCGCCCACACCGGAAAAAGGGTGCGGGCGCCTGCGGGTCAGTCGGGTCCACTCGCCGACGGAAGCCGTAAAAGTTGCTTGGGGCTCGCTCCCCACTGTAAGACACTCCGACTTCCGAAACGGTTTATCTGGACCAGATCAAACAGGAAGCTGGTCCTCATCTTGTGGTGGCTCTGGTACAGCTATGGGCCGAGCCCGGTGTGCTCGGCAGCAGCAAGGAACAGGCGGCGTGGAAAGGGCGGCGCTCCCCTTTGCCGACCTGGGTTGAGGACTGTATGGGTGTGGGCCGCAGTGGACAAACCTGGGGGCAGACTCTAAACTTTGGACCGAGTCTAATTTCAATTTCCAACCCCGCCGGAGGTCAGATGAAGCTTCAACCCCACCGCATCCAGCAGGCGGCCGTGATCGGCGCCGGTGTCATGGGCGCCGCCATCGCCGCGCAGCTCGCCAACGCCGGTATTCCCGTCACCCTTCTCGACATCGTGTTGCCGGACAATCCCGACCGCAACTTCCTGGCCAAGCAGGGAATCGCGCGTGCCCTCAAGGCCCGGCCCGCCGCCTTCATGGACCCCGCGCGCGCGGCCCTGATCACGCCGGGCAACCTCGAGGACGACCTCAAAAAACTCAAGGACGCCGACTGGGTCGTCGAGGCGATCATCGAGAAACTGGAGGCCAAGCGCGACCTGTGGGCCAGGGTCGAGCCGGTCGTCAAGAAGACGGCCATCATCTCCAGCAACTCGTCGGGCATTCCGATGCACCTTCAGATCGAGGGCCGCTCGGAGGACTTCCAGCGGCGGTTCGTGGGCGCGCACTTCTTCAACCCGCCGCGCTACCTGCACCTCCTCGAAGTCATCCCGACGCCCAAGACCGACCCCGAAATCGTGCGGGCCTTCAGCTCGTTTGCCGAATCCACGCTGGGCAAGGGCATCGTCGTCGCCAACGACGTGCCGGGCTTCGTCGCCAACCGCATCGGCGTGTACGGCATCGTGCGGGCCATGCAGCACATGGAAAAGGCTGGGCTGACCCAGGACGAGGTGGACCAGCTCACCGGTCCCGCGCTGGGCCGCGCCAAGAGTGCGACCTTCCGCACCGCCGACCTGTCGGGGCTGGACATCATCTACCACGTCGCCAACGACCTTGGCCGCGTCACGCCTCCCGACGAGGACTTCACGCTCACCGACACGTTCAGGACGCTGGTCGAAGAGAAGAAGTTCCTGGGGGACAAGACCGGCAGCGGGTTCTACAAGAAGACCAGAGACGAGAAAGGCAAGACCAAGATTTTGTCATTGAACTTAGAGACCCTGGAGTACGAAGACCGGGGCAAGGTGAAGGTGGCGGCCGTCGAGGCCGTCAAGGGACGGCCCCTGGCCGAACGTGTGCGGGCGCTGTACACGGCCGAGGGCAAGGAAGGCGACTTCCTGCGCGGCGTGATGAACGACGGGTTCTGGTACGCCGCCAAGATGGCCGGTAACGTCAGCGGCCGCCTTCAGGACATCGACAACGCCCTGAAGTGGGGCTTCGGCTGGGAGCAGGGGCCGTTCGAGACGATGGATACCCTGGGCGTCCAGACCGTCATCGCCAACCTGGAAGCCGAGGGCCGCGAGCTGCCGCCCCTGCTGGCCGCCATGAAGGCCAGTGGCAAGGACGCTTTCTACGTGGGTGACGAGACCGTGACCCCGGCGGGCGAGCCGACCCCCTACGCCGCGCCGTATTTCATCCTGACCGACCTGAAGAAGGACGCGACCAAGGTCGTGAAGAAGCGCGCCGGGGCCAGCATCGTGGACCTCGGTGACGGGGTGCTGCTCGTCGAATGGCACGCCAAGATGAACGCGCTGGGCGAGGACCAGCTTCGCGCGGTGCAGGACGCCCACAAGCTCGTGCAGAGCATGGGCTACGCCGGGCTGGTCGTGGGCAACCAGGGCGAGAACTTCAGCGCGGGTGCCAACCTCCCCCTGATCCTGTCGCAGGCCCAGGCCGAGGAATGGGACGAGCTCGACGACGCCATCAAGCAGTTCCAGACGGCCACCACCTCCATGCGCTTCTCGCCGCACCCCTGTGTGGTGGCGCCCTTCGGTCTCGCGCTGGGCGGCGGCTGCGAGTTCAGCATCCACGCCGACCGCGTGGTGGCGAGTGCCGAGACGTACATGGGCCTCGTCGAAGTGGGTGTCGGCCTGATTCCCGGGGGCGGCGGCACCAAGGAAATGCTGCTGCGCTTCACCGACATGCAGCAGCCTGGGCAACAGCTCGGTATGGCCCTGCTGCCCGCCGTGCAGCGCGCGTTCGAGCTGATCGGCACCGCCAAGGTCAGCACCTCGGCCCTGGAGGCCCGCAAGCTCGGCTTCCTGCGCGACCACGACACGGTCGTGATGAACAAGAACCACGTGCTCGAAGAAGCCAAGCGCGCCGTGTTGGACCTCGCGCCCGACTACGTGCAGCCCGTGATGCGCCAGGACATCCCCGTGATGGGCGACGCCGCGATCGCTGCCGTCAAGAGCGTGCTGTACGGCATGAAGGAGGGCGGCTACATCTCGCCCTACGACAATGAGGTCAGCCTGCAGCTCGCCCGCGTGCTGTCGGGCGGCACCGGCAACAACCGCGCCGCGAAGGTCAGCGAAGGGCACCTGCTCGACCTGGAACGCGAGGCCTTCCTGACCCTGCTGGGCAAGAAGGGCACGCAGCAGCGCATCGAGCACATGCTCAAGACCGGCAAGCCGCTGCGCAACTGAGCCGACCCTCGCCGCCCGACCCTGCCCGGAGGATTTCCATGCCCAGAACGCTGTCCCTGCTCTCCCGCCTGCGCGCCGTGCCCCCGCGCCGCCTTGCGGGCTGGGCCGCGCTGGGCTACGTGGGGGCGGTGCTCCTGGGGGCGCTGCTGGGCGCCGAGATCACCCTGCGCTCGAAGACCCGGCGCATCAAAGGCGAGTTCGTGCCGGTAGGACGTCGGGGCGGCGACGTGTTTTTGCCCGCCACCCCCGAGACACTTTCGCGTGGGGTCATCGGGATCGTGCCCCTGCGGCCCAACCGGGGCCACGCGCTGCTGGGGCCGCCGCAGCTTCTGGGCACGCTGGTGCGCCGCCGCATCCTGGAGGAGCGGGGGGTCGTGCCGAACGGTTCGGTGGCCTGGGCTTCGACCTTCGTGTACAACGGTACGCCCGCGCAGCTCGGCATTCCCTTCCAGAACGTCAATGTGCCGACCGGGGTGGGCGAGATGCCCGCGTGGCACATCCCCCCGGCCAGCGGCAGCGGTGAGCGCGACGCCGTTGCCATCGTCATTCACGGACACGGCGGACAGCGGGCGCAGGCCCTGCGGATGCTGCCCGCGCTGAGGCGGGGTGGGGTGGGCTCGCTGTTCGTGACCTTCCGCAACGCCTACGGTGCGCCGCGGGTGGGCCAGGGTTTTCACAGCCTGGGCGACCAGGAGGCCGACGACGTGCTCGCGGCGCTGGACTGGGCGCGGGCGGCCGGCTACAAGCGGGCAGTGCTGTACGGTTTCTCGATGGGGGGCAATATTGCCCTGTGCGTGGCCCAGCGCCCCGAGCGTTCGACACTGCCCTTGGCAGGCGTGCTGCTCGACTGCCCCGTGCTTGACTGGCGCGACGTGATCCGTGCCAACGGCCAGCGCTTCGGTATTCCGGGCTTCATGGCCGCGCACATCGGGCGCTTCGTGCAGTGGCTGGTCACGCGCCGCAGTGGTCAGGATTTTGATCTGGTGGACCAGTTGCGCGCCGCGCCGCGTTTTACCCTGCCCATGCTGCTGTGGCACGGCACCCGCGACCGCACGGTGCCGGTAGAGCAGGCCGACGCCTTCGCTGCCGCGCGCCCCGACCTCGTGGAGTACCACCGGGTGGAGGGAGCCAAGCACATCCGCTGCTGGAACCTCGGGCCTCAGGAGTACGACGCTCAACTCGAAACCTTCATTCGCCGGGTCCTGCCCGGTGTGGACAGTCAAGGAGAACCACATGCGTGACGCCGTTATCGTTTCCGCCGTTCGGACCCCGGTCGGCCGGGGTGTGAAGGGCACCCTCGCCAATACCCGCCCCGACGATCTCGCCGCCCTCGTGTTGAACGAGGCCGTGCGCCGCGCCGGCATCGACGCCGCCGAGGTCGAGGACGTCTACCTGGGCTGCGCGATTCCCGAGGCCGAACAGGGCCTGAACGTGGCCCGTATGGCTGCGCTGCGCGCCGGAATGCCCGACTCGGTGGGCGGCGTGACCGTCAACCGCTTCTGCTCCAGCGGCCTGCAGACCATCGCCATGGCGGCGGCCGCCATCCAGACCGGGCAGGCCGACGTGATGCTCGCGGGCGGCGTCGAGAGCATGAGCATGGTGCCCATGAGCGGCCACAACCCCAGCCCCAACCCCGAACTGGTCGACGAGCGCCCCGGCGCCTATATCGGCATGGGCCTGACGGCCGAGAACGTGGCCGCCAAGTACGGCGTCAGCCGCGCCGATCAGGACGCCTTCGCGCTGCGCAGCCACCAGAGGGCCGCCGCCGCGCAGGACGCGGGCCGCTTCGACGACGAGATCATCGCCGTGCCGGTGCGTGTGGACAAGCTGCGCGGCACCAAGCTCAAGTCCGAGACCCTCAGCTTCGACAAGGACGAACTCATCCGCCGCGACGCCAACCTGGAAGACATGGCGAAGGTGCGCCCGGCCTTCAAGCAGGGCGGCAGCGTGAGCGCAGCCAACTCCAGCCCCTTTTCCGACGGCGCGGCGGCCGTCCTGCTCATGAGCGCCGAGAAGGCGGAGGAACTGGGCGCCAAGCCCATCGCCAAGTTCCTGGGCTTCGCGGTGGCGGGCGTAGAACCCGAGCTGATGGGGATCGGGCCGGTCAAGGCCGTGCCCAAGGTGCTCAAGCAGGTGGGCCTGACACTGGACGACATCGACCTGATCGAGCTGAACGAGGCCTTCGCGGCCCAGAGCCTCGCCGTGGCGCGTGAGTTGGGCCTCGACCAGGAGAAGATGAACGTGAACGGCGGCGCCATCGCGTTGGGGCACCCGCTGGGGTGTTCGGGCGCCAAGCTGGCGACTTCCGCGATCTACGAACTGCGGCGCCGGGGCGGCGGCAAGGCGCTGATCACCATGTGCATTGGCGGCGGCATGGGCGCGGCCGGGGTCATCGAGGTCTACGGCGAGGAGCAGGCCGCCGACTGAGCACCACCAAACAGAGCCCAGGAATCAGGCTTCCTGGGCTCTGTTTCGTCTGACCTTACTTGCCTTTGGCAATCTGCCGGAGGTAGGCAGGCATGCGGCTGTGCCCGGTTGCAGACGCGGAGACCGCCTGCTTGTCCAGCCTCGCGCGGCCCAGATTTCCGGGCGTGACGGGGGCCACGGCCTGAAGCCGTAGCGCCGTCGCTGAGGCACTTCCCGACACCTGAGTTGTTACCTGGATCATCGCGAACTCGCCGTAGCCGACTGTGGTGCCGTTCCTGTCACGCACCTCGGCATCGTCGTCGTAGAACGCGGGCTGGCCCTCGATCTGCTCGAATCGGTTGTCGTCGTCGTCCGCAAGGATGTCAAAGCTCGGTGTCGTACTGGCACGTACAAAGCGGACCTGCAACTGCCCAATATCGGTCAGTGGACCAAAAAAGGCTCCCCCGGTGTAGCTCACGTTGTTGCCCACGTCCTCGGGGTCACGGGCGTCGCCGTAGTCGCCCAGTGCAATCCGGCCGTAGACCTCGGCGGCATCGTCGTCAAAGACAGCTAGGCCGGAACGTACAATCTTCTGCCCAGTCCCGTCGCCCAGTGCCCAGAGCCACAGGCCCTGATACAGCGTCGTGCCCGCCGGAGGCGTGGAGCCGACGAAGACGTTCAGCGTCCGGGTGTCGGTCGCCACGTTGCCGGCCGCGTCGTACGCCTTGGCGGTAAAGCCCACGCTGCCGTTGTCGGCGCTGCTCACGGTTACGCTGGCGGTGTACGGTTCCGAGGTATCGGTGTCGCTGGCGGCCGCGCTGAGRTTCACAGCCGTGCCGTTCTGCACCGCGCTCAGGGTGATGTTGGGGTTGGTGGTATCGGCGCTGGGCGCGCTGCCGCCGCCACCACAGGCGGCCAGCAGCAGCGAAAGGCTCAGGACGGGCAGACTCAGGGCTTTCATCTGTTTTCAGAATAGGAGAGAAGTTGTTCTGGCGTTGCCTCGTTTGCGGTGTAGACCTCAGCGCAGCGCTGCGAACCCGCGGTCCAGAGCCGCCCTCTGGACGGGCACCCGTCCGCCGGGCACCTCGGCCGAGAGCTGGCGTAGCGTCACCACGACCGGCTGCTGAGGCTGCTGCGTCACGCGGTCGAGAATGAAACCGGAGCCGGAAAACACCGCCTGCCCGCCCTGTGTCTCCAACTGGCGGTCACTGTCCGAGGCGATGAGATAGATCTGGCTGGAAGACGAGTCGGAGCTGTACGACAGGGCGACGTCGAGGTTCCCGGCGGCGAGACCCGGCCCCAGGCCCGCGTAGCCGCTCTGGGTCCCGGCGGCCGTGCGGTAGGTGCCGGTCGCCAGCCTGCCGGTGCCCAGCACCACCTCGCCGTTCAGGGTCAGGGTGCCCTCGCCGACCACCCGGCCTGCACTGTCGGCTGCACTCCAGCTCCAGACCCCTTGATACAGCGTCTTGCCCGGCGTGGGTGAGGGGACCGGCGTGGTCGTGGGCGGGGCCACGTACACGTTCACGGCCGCACTGCTCAAGCCCGTATTGCCGGCCGCGTCGTACGCCTTGGCGGTAAAGCCCACGCTGCCGTTGTCGGCGCTGCTCACGGTTACGCTGGCGGTGTACGGTTCCGAGGTATCGGTCCGTGCCGCTCTGCGCCGCGCTCAGGCCCACCGTCGGGGCGGTGGTGTCGGCCGGTGCCGGGGTGGGGGAGGGCGACGTCGTTCCAGTCTGCGGCTCCGGAGAGGCGCTGCCACAGGCGGCGAGCAGCAGGACCAGGCTCAGGGCGGCCAGACGCGGGGCGGACGGAGCCAGGGCATTCATGGAGGCACTGTAGACGGCCGGGTCTGACGGCGCTGTTTCTTTTTTCGCGCCGAATGCCAGATTGCGTAGCTTGCGGCGGCGGGGCCATCTGCTTCATGCGTGCTGCGCTACGCTACCCGGCATGTCTGGTGTTTCCACTCCCTCCTTGCCCCGCCTGCGCCTGCGCGTGGCCCCCGCTGCCGAGGCCCACATCCGCGCCGGGCATCCCTGGGTCTACGAGTCGAGTGTGCGTGACCAGAACCGCCCCGGCGAGGCCGGTGAACTGGCCGTGATCTACGACCGCCGCGACCGCTTTCTGGCCATCGGGCTGTACGACCCGGCCTCGCCGCTGCGGGTGCGGGTGCTGCACGCCGGGCTGCCCGTCACGCTCGACCCGGCGTGGTGGGCGCACCGCCTGGACACGCCCCTGCAGCGCCGGGCGCCGCTGTTCGCTCCCGACACCGATGGCTACCGCCTCATCAACGGCGAGTCGGACGGCTGGCCGGGGCTGGTGCTTGACCGCTACGCCGACACGCTGGTCGTCAAGCTCTACACGGCCGCGTGGTTTCCGCACCTCGCGTTGGTGCTCGAACTGCTCACGGCGCGCTTTCCGGGGCTCCGGGTGGTCGCCCGCCTGAGCCGCAACATCCAGGACGCGGCCGCGACACTCGGCCTGCACGACGGCCAGACCCTGCTGGGCCGCGCGCCCGCCGGGCCGGTCGTGTTTCACGAGTCGGGGCTGGCCTTCGAGGCCGATGTGGTGCAGGGGCAGAAGACGGGGTTTTTCCTCGATCAGCGCGAGAACCGTCGCCGGGTCGAAGGGTTCTCTTCGGGGCGGCGGGTGCTCAATGCCTTTTCCTTTACAGGCGGCTTTTCGCTGTACGCCGCGCGGGGCGGCGCGCGCGAGGTGGTCAGCCTCGACATCAGCGCGCACGCCCTGGACGGCGCCCGGCGCAATTTCGCCCTCAATCCGCGCCTCACGACTCCGCACGAGACGGTGCAGGCCGACGTGTTCGACTGGCTGCGCGACACCCGGCGCGAGTTCGATCTCATCGTCCTCGACCCGCCGTCGCTGGCCCGCCGTGAAAGCGAGCGCGAGGGGGCCATCCGCGCCTACGGCAAGCTGGCCGCCGACGGGGTCGCCCGACTGAGCCGGGGCGGCGTGCTCGTCAGTGCCTCGTGCAGCGCGCACGTCAGTGCCGACGAATTCTTCGGGGCTGTGCGCACCGCCGTGCGCCGCACCGGCCGCACGGCGAAGGAGCTGCGGACCAGCCGCCACGCCCCCGACCATCACGCGGCCTTTCCCGAGGCCGAGTACCTCAAGGCGATCTTCCTGCAGGTGGACTAGGCGGCGCCCGGCCCCGCGCCTCACCCATGACCCGCAAGATTATCCATGTCGACATGGACGCCTTCTACGCCTCGGTCGAGCAGCGTGACGACCCAGCGCTGCGGGGTGTGCCGCTGGCGGTGGCGTGGGGCGGCAAGCGCAGCGTGGTCCTGACCGCGAGCTACGAGGCGCGGCCCTTCGGCGTGCGCAGCGCCATGCCCCTGCACTGGGCGCTGGAACGCTGTCCGGGCCTGCGGGTCGTGCCGCCGCGCTTCGCGGCCTACCGCGCGGTGAGCGCCGAGCTTCAGGCCATCTTCCGGTCGTACACGCCGCTTGTCGAGCCGCTCTCGCTCGACGAGGCGTACCTGGACGTGACCGAGCCGCTGCGGGGTGGCCCCAGCGCGACCCGCATTGCCCAGAAGATCCGCGCCGACATCCGGGCGGTGACGGGCCTGAGTGCCACCGCCGGGGTCAGCGTGAACAAGTTCCTGGCCAAGCTCGCCAGCGGCCTGCACAAACCCGACGCCCTGACGGTACTGCTGCCCGCCCAGGCGCAGGAGCTGCTGCCCACGCTGCCGGTGGCGGCCTTTCACGGGATCGGTCCGGCGACGGCCGCGCGGCTGGCTGCCCAGGGCATCTTCACCGGGGCCGACCTGCGCGCCGCCTCGCCGGAGCAGCTCGCGCGGCTGTTTGGCCGGCAGGGCGAGCACTTCTGGCGCGTCGCCTACGGCGAGGACGACCGGCCCGTGCAGCCCGAGCGGCCGCATCAGAGCATCGGCGCCGAGACCACCTTCGCCGACGACCTGTCCACGCCCACCGAGGTCGTGCGCGCCCTGGCGGACCTGGCGCCTGCCGTCGAGAGCCGCCTGCACGCAGCGGGGCTGGCAGGCCGCACCGTGATTCTCAAGCTGCGCTTCGCCGACCGCGCCGTCCTGACCCGCCGCCTCACGCTGACGTATCCGGTGCAGGCCGCCTCCGAGCTCCACGCCTGCGCCGCGCGGCTTGTCACGCCGGGGCTCATCGCGGGGCGCGCCGTGCGGCTCGTGGGCCTGACCGCCGCCGGTCTGGGGCCGCCCCTCGCGGCGCCGCCGGGATTGTTCGGCGAGTAGAGGTCAGGCGGAATCCGGCCGGTTTCCCTGCCGGACCTGCTCGGCGTAGTAGCCCCCGAGTTCCTCCAGAAACCGCATCTCGCGGCGCGTGGTCTGGCTGCTCAGGGTGGATTCGAAACTCAGGAGCAGCGCCCCGTAGGCGAGCATCGAGGCGCCCACGACCGACAGAATCACGGGCAGGGGGCCGGTGTTCAGGTCACTCAGGCCCTGCGTGCCGATGAGGATGCTCGTACCGACGAGCAGCGCCACTGACAGATAGAAGGCCTGCATGGCGCGGTGCAGGTAGCGCGTGCGGCGGGTCAGGCGCGGCAGCTGTTCGAGAATCAGGCGTT
The DNA here is from genome assembly GCF_001424185.1 of Deinococcus sp. Leaf326. Lineage (NCBI taxonomy): Bacteria > Thermotogati > Deinococcota > Deinococci > Deinococcales > Deinococcaceae > Deinococcus > Deinococcus sp. Leaf326. The sequence goes on from NZ_LMOM01000021.1 coordinate 112,294, forward strand.
TTTCCTCGGCGGCCAGGGGTTCAGACTGGCCCTGCGGCCCCATCAGGAGTTTGAAGCGGGCGGTGAGGGTCCGCACGCGGTCGGTGCTGCGGCCCAGGCGGTTGCTGGTGCTCAGGAGCAGCGTGCCCGCCCCGCTGATGAGGACGGCCGGCGTGATCATCGCCGTCAGGACGCTGAAAACAGGGTCGGCCATGCCCCAGGCTAAGCGGCCCAGCCCCGCTGCGGGCCCGCCTTGTCTGGGTCCGGGCCCTTCTGGGCTGCGCGGCGGCCTGTCACGGCGGGGCGCGTAAGCTTGGGCCTGGCCCTACTCCGGTCCCCGGCCACCCATCAGAGGAGAACCCCCCGTGAACGCCAAGCCCCTCCCTCCCAACCGCACCGTGCCGCAGTACCTGGCCCTGCTGTGGAACAAACCCTACATCCGCCTGCCGTTCTATCTGGCGCTGCTGTGGCTGGCCTGGATACTGCTCGGCCGCATGTCCAACGTGGTCGCCGTGATCGGCATGGCCTACGGGCTGTCGTATCTCGTCAACCCGCTCCTGAGCTGGCTGGAAAAACGTGGTCTCGGGCGGCCCTGGGGCACCCTGCTGCTCGTGCTGCTGTTCCTAGGGATCATGGGCGTGCTGTTCTGGACCCTGGCTTCGCAGATTAGCGCCTTCATCTCGGGGCTGCCGGTGCTGCTCAACCGCCTGCCCTCGCTGCTCGAAAAGGCCTTCAAGGACCACAGCGAGGTGCCCGGCATCGCCCAGATGCAGACCCGCCTCACCGAGTACGTCCGCAATCAGGTGGGCGAGATCAACAGCAACGTCGGCCCGATCCTGGCGGGAGCGCTCAACCCCAACTCCGACATCTTCAGCCGGGTGGGGAGTTTCCTGGGCTGGCTGGGTCAGGGCGTGATCGTCCTGACGCTGGGCGTGTTCTTCATGCTCGACCACACGCGACCGGGGCGCATGCTGCTGGGGCTGCTGCCGCGTCACTGGCAGCCCACCGCCAAGAGACTCTCGGACGACGTGAGCCGCTCCTTCGGCACCTATCTGCGCGGGCAACTGCTCACCTCGCTGGCGACGGCGGTCGTGGCCGCGCTGGGGCTACTCGTGCTCAACGTGCCCAACGCGCTGGCGCTCGGCCTCCTCACCGGTCTGCTCAACCTCGTCCCGGCGGTGGGGATGGTGCTCGCGGCCGTGCCGGTCATCCTCCAGGCGCTGCCGCAGGGCACCACGACCATCCTGCTCGTCTGCGGGTTGTACTTCATCCTCAACCAGCTCGCCTGGAACGTCATCGCCCCGACCATCATGGGCCGGACCTCGACCCTCAAGCCCGCCGGGATTCTGGTCGCGGTCCTGACCGGCGCCACGCTGGCGGGCTTTCTGGGCGCATTCCTGGCGATTCCGGCGGCGCTGCTGCTGCAACTGTGGGTCTCGCGCTACTGGCTGGGCAGTCCCGCCCAGCGCGGCGCGCCGCCTGCCCCCACGGAGCCGGACCACTTCTGGCCGGCGGACGAACCCCCGGACGACAGCCTCGTAACAGCCGGGAAGGGCGATCAAGACAGCCCCCAGTCTCCGGGAGCGGCGGCACCGGGCAAGCAGGACCACTCGGCGCACCCGGCCACTGCCCAGACGGACCACGGCGCGCCATCCCAGAACAGCCAGAACGGGTAGAGTCCCGGCCGGCAAACGTGCGCGGCACCTCGTCCGGGATGCCGCGCACGCCCTATACTGGCCGGATGCGCCTGCTCCTCGACCTGCATCCCGACGACTACCCACTGGAGGGCTACCGGCGCCGGCAGCTTCTGGACTGGGTCTTCGGGCAGGGTGTCGGCAGCTTCGCGGCGATGGCCACCCTGCCGGCCGAACTGCGCGCCGAACTGGAGCGTGACTACCTGCTCAACCCCTTCCGGGAGATTGAGACGGTCCGCAGCACGGACGGCAGCGTGAAGTACCTATTCACGTTGCAGGATGGCCGCCAGATGGAGGCGGTCTACATGCCCTACCTCGACCGCAAGACGATCTGCGTCTCGACGATGGTGGGCTGCCCGGCCAAGTGCGCCTTCTGCGCGACCGGGGCAATGGGCTTCGGGCGCAACCTGACCCCCGGCGAGGTCGTGGGTCAGATTCTGGCGGTAGCGGGCGGCGAGGGCCTGTCGTCGCCGCGCGAACTGCGCAACCTGGTCTTCATGGGTATGGGCGAGCCGCTGCTGAACTACGAGCACACCATGAACGCCGCGCGTATCCTGCTGCACCCCCTGGCGCTGGGCATGAGCAAGCGCCGCATCACCCTGAGTACCGTGGGTCTCGCCAAGGGGATCCGGCGACTGGCGGCCGAGGATGACCTGGGCCTCAAGCTGGCGATCAGCCTGCACGCTCCCGACGAGGAGACCCGTCAGCGCATCATTCCGACCGGCGCGGCCAACGGCATCAGCGACATCATGGCGGCGGCGCGCGAGTACCAGGCCGTCACGGGCCGGCGCCTCACCTTCGAGTATTCAATGCTGCGCGGCGTGAACGACCATCCCTGGCAGGCGGCGCTGCTGGCCGACCTGCTGAGCGGGCTGGTCAGCCACGTCAACCTCATCCCCATGAACCCCTGGGACGGCAGCGGCTTCGAGAGCAGCACCGAGGCCGAGATCCAGACCTTCTACGACGTGCTGGAGTCGCGCGGCGTAGATGTGAGCGTGCGCCGGTCGCGCGGCAAGGACGCCGGGGCGGCGTGTGGACAGCTGGCCCTCAAGCGTCCCAACGCCGCCAGCGGCGAAGCGCGGTTCGGCGCGGTCTGACAAGAGACGGAGGGCGACGCCTGCCCATCCACTCCGGCAGTTCCGGAAAGGTTGGGGGAAAGCCACTCGGCTTCCCGGCCAGCTGTGGGCATGGCTGGACGACATAGCGCAGCCGCATGGTGAAGTGGGGCGCTGCTGTGTGGGCGAAAAAGCACGGCTGGGCGCGGGCTGGGGCAGCGTCAGGAACATGCAAGACCGGCTGAATTAGGCTGGGGCGAGACGTCCCTACCCTCCGGAGGCCCCCGACATGCAACCCGTTTCCAGAACTTCTGTCCGCCTCGCCGCGCTGCTGAGCGTGGCCCTCGCCTGCGGCGCGGCCTCGGCCCAGTCCCTCGTCGAGACGACCACCTCCATCGGTATCCAGAACACCCTGAACAGCTCGACCCTACCCGGAATCCTGACGGTTCCGGCGGTGCCCCAGTCGCCCCAGGCCCAGACCACACCGGCCGCGGCGGCGCAGGCCCAGCCGGCTCAGGCTCCGGCACAGACCGCGCCCGGTGGTACGCCAGTCCCCGTGGTCACCGTCACGCCCCTCAGCGCCGCGCAGCAGACCGCCCTGACGGCCGCGCAGGCCGACTTCTCGGCTGGGCGCTACGCCCAGGCCCGCGCGGGCTTCGAGGCGCTCGTGGCGCAGAACTACAGCAGCCCCGCGCCGCACTTCGGCCTCGCGCTGACCTTGCTGGCGCAAAAAGACGAGAAGGGGGCGACCTTCGAGTTCACGCAGTTTCAGGTGCTCTCGCCTGGCAGCTACGAGGGGCCGTACAACCTCGGCGTGCTTGCCAGCCGCGCGGGCCGCTACGACGACGCGCTGAAGTTCTACCAGGACGCCGCCGTATTGGCCCGTACCGCCGGAAACCCGGTGGCGCAGGGACAGGCGCTTGAGGCGGTCGCCAGTGAGCAGACCCGCCGCGCCGACTTCGCGTCCCTGACCACCACCCTGACCGACCTCGCGGCGCTGCAACCCCAGAACGGCGACGTGCAGTTCCGGCTGGCACAGGCGCGCACGCTGGCAGGTCAGGGGGTCGCGGCGCTGCCGGGCCTGTACGCCCTGTTACAGCGCGAACCGGCCCGTGCGGACGCGGCCTCGCTGCTGGCCGACATCTACGTGGCGCAGGGCCTGCCCGAGCGCGCCCTGCGCGAACTGAGCGCCGCCGTGGGCCGGGTAGGGGACGGAACCGCCCGGTCCGGCCTCCTGCTGCAACAGGCCAGCATCCTGGCCAGTACGGGCGACCTGCGCGGGGCCATCTTCGCGGCCCGCGACGCCCGCACCGCCGACACCCGGAACGTTGCCGCCTATGTGCGCGAAGGCCAGTTGCGTCTCCAGAACAAGGACCGTGCCGGAGCGCTCAGCGCCTACCAGAGCGCGGCGCGGCTCGCCCCGAAGGACGCGGCCGTGCGCACCAGCCTCGCCGCGCTGCGTCTGGACCTGGGTCAGACGGCGCAGGCCACACAGGACGCCGCGCTGGCGCTGACTCTCAGTCCCGACACGGCCACGCGCGCCCGCGCGCAGTTCGTGCAGGGTGTGGGACTGTACCGCCAGGGCCAGTACGCCCGCGCCCGGACCCTGCTGGCTTCGAGCGCCGCCGCCGCGGCCAGCGCCGAGACCTCGCTGTGGCTGGGCCTGAGCAGCTACGCCCTGAAGGACTACAAGGGCGCCGTCACGGCCCTTCAGGCCAGCGTGCAGGCTTCTCCCAGCGCCGAGGCGCGGCGCAACCTCGTCTCGGCGCTGCTGGCCGATGCCCGCTACACCGAGGCCGAGGCTGTGGCGCGCGGTCTGGTCACCGACAGTCCCAAGGACGCCGAAGCGTGGTATCTGCTCGGGCTTTCTCAGCGTTCTCAGCGCCGTGACGGGGAGGCACGGCAGTCCCTGCGGACGGCGGCGAATCTTGGTAATGTCCGGGCCAGGGAGGCCCTGAAATGACCAGACTCAAAACCCGTTCGGGTGGCCCGCGCCGCTGGCCTGACGTAATGATCGGTGTACTCGTTCTCGCACTGCTGGGCGGATTCGGCGCCCTGCTCATCGATCAGCGGCGCCCGGTGGCCCAGGCGCCGGTGACGACCGAGCCGTCCACCACCGTCGTGATTCCCGCTTCGCCCGGGACCGTGTCCGAGCTGCCCACGCCCCAGACGACCGCGCCGACGACTCCAGTACAGACGGCCCCGGCCCAGACAACCCCCGCACAGACTGCGACGGATCAGGCGAGCGGAACTCAGACGACTCCAGCGCAGACGACCCCCACCGCCCAGAGCGGCCAGGGACAGCCGGCCCAGACCCAGAGCACCCAGACGCCGACTGCTCAGACGCCGGCTCAGAGCGGTGCGGCGACGGAGCAGTCGACCCAGCCCCAGACTCCTCAGACCTCTGCGGCCCAGCAGGGTCAGACGACCGGGACCGGGGCAGGTACGGCGACCACGGCCCCCCAGACGACTGATAACGGAACGGCCGCCGCCACCGAGATCCCTCCGGTGCCGACGACGCCGCCCGTGGGCCCGCTGACCACCCTGCCCCTCCCTGAGAATGCCCAGCCCGTGCAGCCCCCCGTGACTGCCGAGCCCGCGCAGCCCCAGACGGCGGCGACCCCTGCTGCGCCACGCGCGGGCGGCGCCGTGGCCGCCAGCGCCGCCCGCACGCCGCTGCGCAGCGACTACCGCATCAGCCTGGGCAGCTTCGCCACCGAGCGCACCGTGCGTAGCCAGACGGCTGGGGTATCGGGCCTGGGCTACACGGTGTATCCCATCAATATCGGGGACGGGTACGTGGCCCAGGTCGGCCCCTTTGCCGACGAGGCGACGGCGCGTCAGGCCCTGGCCGACATTCAGCGGGCGTCGCCCGGCGCGCTCCTCTACCGCCCCCGCGAGCGCGCCGCCCAGACCGAGGCCGACCGCGTGAGTACCCCGGCGACGACTGAGAGTCCCTCCTCCACGTCAGCGGCCCCGGAGACGTCGGCTGAGACGGCGCCCAGCCAGGATGCCGCCACGCCCGCCGCGCAGGCTCCGGCGCCCAGCGGCCCGCGTTACCTCCAGGTCGGAGCGTTCGACCGCGAGGAGAGCGCGCAGCGTCTCGTGGGGATGTTGCGGGACGCCGGGTTCGCGCCCACCGTCAGCGCTCCGCCCGAGGGTAAGGTAACGGTGCTCGTCGGGCCGTACAGCGGCGACGCCCTTCTGCGCGCCGAGGGTCGCCTCGATACCGCAGGGATGGACCACTTCCGTGTACGTTAAGGTGCATGGCAGACATTCCGACTGCGGCGATTAGCCGCTTGGTGACCTACCTGCGTATCCTGGAAGCCTTGGAAGCGCAGGAGATCGACCGGACCAGCAGCAGTGACCTCGCGGAGCGCGCGGGTGTCACTGCTTTTCAGGTACGCAAGGACCTCGCCTACTTCGGCCGCTTCGGCACGCGCGGCATGGGCTATACCGTGCCCCTCCTCAAGCGTGAACTCGTGCGGGTGCTGGGGCTTAACCAGACCTGGAACGTGGTGATCGTGGGAATGGGGCGGCTGGGACAGGCCATCGCCAACTATCCCGGGGCCAGCGACTACCGCTTTCAGTACGTCGGCCTGTTCGATGTGGCCCCTGAACTCATGGGCCGTGAGGTCCGGGGCCTGAACATCCGGCACATGGATACGCTGCACGACTTCGTGGCGGGGCAGGGGCAAGCGCGGGTGGACATGGGCTTCGTCGCCGTACCGCCTGACCGTGCCCAGGACGCCGCGCAGGCTCTGGTGGACGCGGGGGTACGTGGCATCCTGAACTTCGCCCCCATCGTTCTCCAGCCCCGCACCTCGGAGGCGAGCGGTCAGCAAGAAATTGGTGACGAGTGGCGTGGTGTGATTGTCGAGAACGTGGACTTTCTGGCCGGGATGAAACGCCTGGCGTTCTACATCCTCAACCCACATCTCAGAGTCACAGACACGGAGGAGAACGAATGAAGAAAATCGCTTTGCTGGCGCTGATTCCGGCGCTGGTCGGCCTGAGTGGCTGCGGACAGATCGGTGGAAGCAGCCGGGTCAGTATCGGTGTGAGTGCCTCGGATGCTGGTTCGCAGGTGACGGTTACTAAGACGATCACGGCTGAAAAACGAGATGATAAAGGAGTTGTTACTACTCCGGCTTCGGTCGTTTACAGCACAGGTGTCGCTGGCCCTGCCACTTTCATCTTTACTTCTCGCCCTGGTTCCGACGCCGCATATGTTACGGGTTACCGCATTACGCGCTATGAAGTGAACGGCAAAGAAGTGACTCCTCCGGGCGAAAACACCGGCATGAATGTGTACATCACCTCGGGTTATCAGTGTGATGAACGCACGGAAAATTTCTCCTGCCCCATAAATGGCACAAACGTCACTGGCGCCAATGGCCTTCCTAGTTCAACAGTTAGTATCAACTTTGCCGGCTCGCTGATTGGTCTAGCGACTAGTACAGAGACGAGCGCCTACAGCTCGGTAGACCTCGAATTTTTTGGAACCAGTAGCAATGGTGCAGCATTCGCTATCCCGGTGAAGGGCATCGGAAGCGAAGCCTATTTCAACGTCGTTAACAATTGATACAAAGACTGACAGGGGGAACCCTCGCGAAGCGAGCCCCCTCTTGTAAGAGAAACCATCTAATTATCAAAGCAGCCTCTACTGAGACAGTAGAGGCTGCTTATCTTGGTGGAGTCGAGGGGGATCGAACCCCTGACCTCGTCATTGCGAACGACGCGCTCTCCCAGCTGAGCTACGACCCCGTTTTCTACTCCCAGCCTGACGGCGGGCGAGCAGGAATCTAGCATGGCCCACGCGGGCACGCAAGGCCCGGCTGCGTGCAGCCAAGCGGGACGCGCGGCCCAGTCGAGTGCCCCAGCAAGGATTAGACTCGGGTGCATGACCGTCTCCTCCCCGACCATGCCGGTGCCGCGCACCGACCAAGACCAGGCGCAACAGGACCGTTACGGCTACAAGTTCGGCCAGGAAGGCATCACCTTCGACGACGTGCTGCTGCAACCCCGGCACTCGCAGGTACTGCCGCACGAGGTGAGCATCGAGACGCAGCTCACCCGCCGCGTGCGCCTGAACGTTCCGTTCGTCTCGGCCGCGATGGACACCGTCACCGAGACCAAGATGGCCGTGGCGATGGCCCGTGAGGGAGGCATCGGCGTGATTCACAAGAACATGCCGGTCGACGCCCAGGCCGAGATGGTCCGCAAGGTCAAGCGCAGCGAGAGCGGCATGATCGTGGACCCCATCACCCTGCCGCCCCACGCCACGGTGGCCGACGCCGACCGCATGATGGGCGAGTACCGCATCAGTGGGGTGCCGATCACTGATCCCCAGGGCAAGCTGCTGGGCATCATCACCAACCGCGATATGCGCTTCATCGCCGACCAGTCGGCACCGGTGGAGAGCGTAATGACCCGCAAGCACCTCGTGACCGTGCCGGTGGGAACCACACTCGACGAGGCACAGGAGATCTTCAAGCGCCACCGCATCGAGAAGCTGCTCGTGACCGACGCGGAAGGCTTCCTGCGCGGCCTGATCACCATCAAAGACCTGTCCAAGCGCATCAAGTATCCGCGCGCCGCCAAGGACGCCCTGGGCCGCCTGCGCGTGGCCGCGGCCATCGGCGTGTCGGCCGATCTGATGGACCGTGCCGGGGCACTCGTTGCAGCGGGGGCCGACGTGCTCGTGCTCGACTCGGCGCACGGTCACAGCCAGGGCATCCTCCAGGCACTGACGCGGGTCAAAGAGACCTTTGATGTGGACGTGATCGCGGGCAACGTGGCGACGCGGGCGGGCGCGCGTGACCTCATCCTGGCCGGGGCCGACGCCGTGAAGGTGGGCATCGGGCCGGGCAGCATCTGCACGACGCGCGTGGTGACAGGGGTGGGCGTGCCGCAGATCACAGCGATCTTTGAGGCGAGCGCCGCCGCGATGGAGGCGGGTATTCCGGTCGTCGCCGACGGCGGCATCAAGCAGACGGGCGACGTGCCCAAGGCCATCGCGGCGGGCGCGGGCGTGGTCATGATGGGCAGCATGCTGGCCGGCACCGACGAGGCCCCCGGCGAGACCATCCTGCGCGACGGCCGCCGCTACAAGTCCTACCGCGGCATGGGCAGCCTGGGCGCGATGGACCAGGGCAGCGCCGACCGCTACTTCCAGGGAGGCAGCCGCAAGTTCGTGCCCGAGGGGATCGAGGGCATCGTGGCCTACAAGGGCACGGCGGGCGAGGTGCTGTACCAGTTCGCGGGTGGCCTGCGCAGCTCGATGGGCTACTGCGGTGCGCCGGACCTCCAGACCCTGCGCGACACGGCCCAGTTCGTGCGCATCACGGGCGCGAGCCTCATCGAGAGCCACCCGCACAGCGTGACGATCACCAAGGAGGCGCCCAACTACGGCGGGCGCTGAGGCCAAGCCGGAGGGCGGACCGGAGCAGTCGCCCGAGAGGCGGCGCGGGGCCGTGCGCCGCCTGCTGAGCGCCCCCCGCGAGCCGGTCAACGCCCTGACGCACTGGGGCGGGGTGGCCGGGGCGCTCCTCGTGCTGGGGCCCCTGCTGGGCTGGGCCTCGGCGCGGGGGTTGGCGCTGTGGCCCTTCGTGGTGTTCGGGGGCAGCATGGCGCTGCTGTACGGTGCCTCAGCCAGCTATCACTCCTTCCGGCCCGGCGAGCGGGGGATGCTCTGGCTGCGCAAGTTCGACCACGCCAGCATCTTCCTGCTCATTGCCGGGACCTATACGCCGATGGTCTATTTCGGGCTCAGCGGCGGCTGGCGGGTGGGGGTGCTGGGGTTGGTGTGGGGTGTGGCTCTCGCGGGAATGGCCCTCAAACTCCTGACCATGCGACTGCCGCGCTGGGTCAGTACCGCGCTGTATCTGGCGCTGGGCTGGCTGTCGCTCGCGTTGCTGCCCGCCTTCGTGCGGACTCTGCCCGCAGGCGCTGTAGTGTGGCTCGCGGTCGGAGGCGTGCTCTATACCGCCGGAGCCGTCGTGTACGGCACCAAACGCTGGAACCCGAAGCCCGGCTTCTTCGGCTTCCACGAGATCTGGCACCTGTTCGTGCTGGGCGGTACGGCTGCGCACGTCGTCATGATGTTCAACCTCCGCTGAGCCGCCGGGCGGGCGACCCTCCTGGTCAGTTCAGCGTGCCCTCGCCTTCGGGGCCGCCGTAGACCTGGCCGATGTCGCGTAGCATCCGCCGGGCCAGGACCGTCAGCGCGTCCTCGTCGTGGGAATGGAGCTCGAAGGAAAGCCCCCCCGCGTACTCGCCCCGGAAGTGCCGGCCGTCCCGGCGCACCCGCACGAGCACCTCGCACAGCCCCAGGCGGAACCACGCGGCGTGATAGGCGCCCACCGGCACCGGCCGTAGCCCCTGGGCAGGGTCGGCGACCGGGTCCAGCGAGACGTTGTTCAGGGGCAGGCCCGGCCCACTCGCGCGGCGCAGTGAGCGGTACAGGGCATTCAGGAAGGCCTCGCAGGCCTGCTGGTCGGCCTGCCTCGCCTCGGCGTGCCGGCGGATGACGGCCTGGAGGGCATCGAAGTCGCTCATGGCTCTAGCCTCCGTAGCTGCGGCGCAGTCGGCGCAGGCCGGCGCTCAGGGAGATCCGGCGCAGCGGCAGCGCGTCCGCACGGACGGCCCGCAGTCCCCGTTCGTCCAGGCCGGCGAGCAGGTGGGCCAGCAGCGCGGAGGTTACGGCGGGGCCGTCGTGCAGCAGCACCACGCTGCCGGCCTGCACCTGCTCCAGCGTGCGCCGGGCCAGCGCCTCGGGCGCCTGTGGGCCGGCAGACGGGGTCCAGTCGGGCGCGGTCCAGTCGCGGCTCTCGGCGTCCCACAGGGCGATCTGCCGCCCCAGCACCGCCGCCAGAAGCCGGGTGAAGGGACTGTGGCCCCCGTAGGGCGGGCGGTACAGCCGGCCGCCGCCGGGGGGGCGCCACGCGATCTGTGCCCACTCCTGCCAGGGAGGCAGCAACAGGGCCGGGCGGTGCCAGCGCCCGTGGGCCTCGGTCTGATGTCCGGCGTCCTGGATGGCTCGCAGATGGTCCGGGTAAGTCCGCACTGCCGATTCGGTGACGAAAAAGGTCGCCTGCGCGCCGTACCGGGCCAGCACCGCCAGCAGCTCGGGGGTGTGTGGGGACGGCCCGTCGTCGAAGGTCAGGGCGACCTGGGGCACGCGGCGGTCACCGGTGCCCAGGGCACCCCAGCCTGCGCCGCGGCCCAGGACCTCGGCGGTCAAGACGCCCAGCAGGCCCAGACCGGCCGCGCCCGCCCAGAGGCGAGAAACAGGAAAGGGAAGGCGCGGGATCGGGATCATGTTCGGGAAGTCCGGCCCGAGTATACGGAAGGAAGGCGCGGGAAGCCTTGCCGGCCTTCAGTCGTGGCCGGCCTGCCGGCCCGTCTCCCAGGCCGGTTCCGCGCCCGCCTGTTCCGGTGGCCGCTCGCGGAAGGCGTGGCGGAACAGTACGTAGCCCAGCGAGGTGAGCAGCGCCAGCGCCGCACTGACCTTGAAAGGGCCGGTAGCGCCGAGGTGGCGTAGGGCGAAAGCACCCAGCAGCGGTCCCAGGGCCACGCCGATGTTCTCAACTGCCATCAGGACGCCCCAGGCGGCGGGGCGCTGGGCCTCGGGCAGCACGCGGGTCACGAGCGCGGCCCAGCCGGGGGCCAGAAAGGCGTAGCCCACGCCGGCCAGTGGGCCGAGCAGGTACATCACCGCAACCGGGGGCTTCAGGACAAACCCCGCCAGCGCCACCCCGACGAGGGCGTACCCCAGCGTGACGGCCAGCAGCGCCCGGCCGTTGTCAGCCACCTTGCCGGTCAGGGGCATGGCGGCGAAGGCGGCGGCCCCGCCTACCACGAGCAGCCCCACCAGGCCCCAGTAGTCCAGCCCCAGCCCCGGCGCAATCCGGAACAGCCACAAACCCAGCAGGGTCAGGGTCAGGGTCTGCATGAAGGCAGCGGGCAGCAGTGGCGCGAGCTGCCGGGCCAGCTGCGCGGTGGGCACGCGGGGGGTGGCCTGTGCGCCGGCCGTGTCCTGCATGGGCCGGCGCCGGGGAATGAGCAGTGAGAGCAGCGTGGCTCCCGCCTGGATACCGATGGCGAGGGTCAGCGGCACGCTGTCTCCCCGCCCGGCCAGCGCGCCGTAGACGAGCACCCCTGCCCCGATCAGCGGCGTGACCGCCACGTTGATGAACGTCAGCGCCCGTCCCTGGTAGCCCTCGCGGGCGGCGTCGGCGGTGAGGTTCATGGTGCCGGGCCACATCACTGAAAACCCCACGCCGTGCAGCGCCGAGAGCAGAAGCAGCAGCCACAGGTGATGGGCCAGCGGCAGCAGCCCGACTGCCAGCAGGCTCAGGGCCGCGCCCGCGAACATGACCCAGCGCAGCCCGAACCGGTTGATCAACGCGCCGGCCGGGCCGCGCATGAGCGTGTCGGCGACGAGGTGTACTGTCCACGCACTCGCGGCGGCAGCCAGCGGCAGCCCGAACCGGGTGTCGATGACCTGCGTGAGGTAGGCGGCGTACAGGCCGTTGCGCACGAATTCGGCCAGGGCCAGCGTCAGGGCGGCGCCCGCGACGCCGGCGGTCAGCTCGGGCCGCAGGGGATTGAGGCGGCCGAATTTCGACTCCGGCCGCGTGTCCGGCGTCATGGCCGGCCCTGCGCACGCGCGGTCGCCTCGACAAGGTGACCTGCTACCCTGTTCGGGTGCCGGATTTTGCGGTCGTTATTCCTGCTCGCAATGAGGCGGCCTATCTTCCGGCTACCCTGCGCGCTCTCGAACGTCAGACCTTCTCGCCCGCCGAAGTGATCGTGGTGGACAACGCCAGCCGTGACGATACGGCCGCCATTGCCCGCGCCTGGGGCGCGCAGGTCCTGAGCTGCGAGGTACGCGGCGTGGCCCACGCCCGTCAGATGGGTCTGGAGGCCACGCGCTGCGCGTGGGTCGCCACGACCGACGCGGACTCGCTGCCCATGCCCGAGTGGCTCAGCGCCCTGGAGGCGGCCGTGCCGGGGCATACCGCCCTGTACGGCCCCATGCGGTTTTTCGGGTTGCCCCGGCCCTGGCCGGAGCTGTCGGGACTGTCGTACAGCGCCTTCCTGCACGTGTGCCGGGTGGTGGGGCGGCCCAATCTGGCGGCGGCCAACATGGCCTACTCGCGCGCCGCCGCCCTGATGGCTGGGGGCTACCCGGTGGTCGAGGCCTACGAGGACGTGATGCTGGGGCAGGCCCTCGCCCGGCTGGGGGGGGTGGGCTATGTCCCGGGCGCCCTGGTCGAGACGAGCCCGCGCCGGCTCGAGGACGGAGTGCTGCCCTTCTTGTGGCGGCACGTGCGCAACGTCAGCGGCCATACACGCGGCTATTTCGATGAAATGAGGGAATGAACCTCGCCGGATCTCCCTCCCGGTCGCGGCTCTCGCCGAGTACGCGTCCGTAGACCTCCAGCACCTGTTCGGCCACGCCGCCGGGCGTGGTGCGGCCGCCGAACTCGCGCGCCTGCGCCGAGAGCCGTGTCCACAGTGCGGCGTCGCCCAGGACGTCGCGGGCATGGCGGGTCAGTTCGCCCACGTCGCCGGGCGTGACCAGGTAGCCGCTGTAGCCGCTCTGCACACCGCTCAGGGTGCCGCGCGCGCCGACCGCCACGACCGGCACGCCCATGAGCTGCGCCTCTTGCAATACCAGCCCCTGCGTTTCGGTGTCGGAGGCGAACACGAACAGCTCGGCCAGCCGGTAATACGCCCCGATCTCGGTCCAGGGCCGCACGCCCACGAAGGTCACGCGGTCCCGGATCCCCAGCCCCTCGGCGTGCCCCTCCAGCGCCCCGCGCTCGGGACCCTCGCCGAGCACCACGAGGTGGGCGTCCGGCAGTTCCGAGAGAGTATCGAGCACGAGGTCGAAGCGTTTCTCGCGGGCCAGCCGGCCCACCGTCAGCAGCCGGCGCGTGCCCTCGGGCCAGGGACTCAGGATGGGCGGAGCCGCCTCCAGCACGCGCGGCTCGATGCTGGTCGGAATGACCACCGGGTTCTGCACCCCCACCGCGCGCAGGACGTCGAGCATCCCGGCGGTCGGGGTGATCACGGCGTCCGCGCGGCCGTACAGCGCGGCCGAATAGCGCCGGACTAGACCGACGCCCTGGTCGACCATGTGCAGACCCGGCACGTAGTGGGTGTAGGCCGCGAGGTGGGTGTGGTAGGTCGCCACGTGCGGCACCCGCCACTTGCGCGCCAGCCGCGCCCCGGCCAGCCCCAGCGTCAGCGGGGTGTGGGTGTGGACGACGTCGTACTTGCGCTCGAAACTCTTGCGGGTGGGCCACGCCAGACGGTAGGTCGGCAAGAAGGTGTAACGCAGGCTCGCCACCCGCCGCACGTCGGGTCGGTGGTCCAGATGCTCCGGGAAGTCGGGCGCCACCACCTCGACGTGATGTCCACGCGCGCGCAGCTCGTCGCTGAGCAGGCAGACGCTGGTCACGATGCCGTTCTGGTCCGGCAGGAAGGTATCGGTGAAGAGGCCGACACGCAGAGGCTTCATGGACGCACGTCCGCCGGGCCAGAGGTGAAGGAAACCTGAAGCATGTACGCCGAGCATACGCCCTCGGGACATGAGAGGCGCGTCGGTTCGGTGCCGGGGGTCCATGCCGGAACGCTACAGTCGGGAACGTGACGCGGCTTCCTGCCCCCTTTTCTCCCTGGCCGCCCCTGCTGCGGGCGGGCGCCTTCGGGGGGCTGCGCGGCGGCCATCCCGGCGACCCCGCCCTGGGTCTGGAGGTCCCCGCCGACTCGCCCCGGCACCTGCGCGCCGCCCTGGAGGCCCTGGCCGCTGGGCGTGCCCAGGCCACCCTGCTCGTGCCCCCCGACCTGGCCACCCGCGCGCCCGCCGATCTCAGGGCCGCCACCCTGGCGGGGCACGAGATTGCGGGTTTCGGGCCGCCCCCGGAATTGGGCGGCGCGGGGCTGGCGCTGCTGGAGGCCGCCGCCGGGCAACCGGTCACGGCCTGGGCGCTCGACGGAGCGGCCCTCTCGGGCGCAGCGCTGCGCCGCCTGTGGTCCTGGGGTGTGGCGCCCCTGCCCGGCCCGGTGGCCGAACCCCAGCCGGGGGCAGTCGTCCGGGCGTGGCCGGCCGAACTCGGGGCCTTTCTGCCGGCCGTGCGGGCGCTGGGCTACCGGCCGGGGCCGGTGCGTTCCCTGCCCGAGCTGCGGGCCGGCACACCGCGCGACCTCGCCGCCGCGCTGTACTCGGCGGTGGTCGAGGACCGCTACGCCCGGCAGGAGGGCGTGATTGACCTCTCGCAGCGGGCCGACGCGGTCATGCGGGTGGCGCCGCTGGACCACGCGCCCGCACCGCTGCCGTTGCCGGCGGGTACGCCCACTGCCGAACTGCATCTCAACTCGGCGCGGCTGGTGGGGTTGGCCTCCCGCAGTCTGCTGGGCACCTACCGCGCCTACCAGCGCAGCCTGAAGGACGTGGCGGTCGCCCTGCGGGAGCGTCCGGAACTGGCCCCAGCGCAGGCGGTCTTCGCCGTGACGCTGTTTCACGGGCCGCTGGAAAAGTCCGGCTTCACGCTGCTGGAGTTGCCCCCTCTGCGGGCGCGCTGGTACGGCCTGGGGTTCCGGCTCGTGCGGGCGGCCTACGGCACCACCCGCACGCCCAGCGAGGGTCAGGCGTGGCCGAAGATGGCCTGGATGCCCAGGGACGCCTTTCTGGACCGCTACGGCTGAGATTCTTGGTCAGGCCGGAAGCGGCCCAGCGGGTCCGGTGCGGCTCGTCTGTGGCCGTTGGAAAGGGCTGGAAAGCCGACATCATGGCCTGAAGCACATGGCCTCATCCCACGTCAGGAGACGGCCGTCCGGAGCAGCGCGGCCGTGCCGGGAACGCGGGACGCCTGCGGGGCGCGCAGGGGCAGGCTCGCAGCCTTGCGCGCGTACATCACCTCGTCGGCCTGTTGGACGGCTTGCTCCAGCGAGCCGCCGCGCCGGAACTGCGCCGCCCCGAAACTGACGGTGAAGCCCAGCGGTGTGCCCCAGCCCGCATACAGCCGGGTCGTGAGACCGCTCACCTGGGCCTCGATCTGCGCGGCCGGGCCGGTGAGCAGCAGCAGGAACTCGTCGCCGCCCAGGCGGCCTGCGACGTCGCCGTCCAGCGCCGTCTCGGCCAGGCACGCGGCCAGGGCGCGCAGGCAGTCGTCGCCCACGGTGTGGCCCAGGTGGTCGTTCACCGTTTTGAACCCGTCGATGTCGAACACCAGCAGGGTCGCCTGGGCCTCTCCCTCTTGCGCGTTCCACCTCTCCTGGGCCTGCTGGAACCCCCGGCGGTTGAGCAGGCCGGTCAGCGGGTCGCGGTGGGCGAGCTGTTCGAGTTCCTGATGCAGCACCCGCACCTCCTCGCGCCGCCGGTCCTCGTGCAGCGCCCAGAAGGCGAAGGCGCCGCCGATGGACAGCGTCAGGAACGAGAGCGCGGTCAGCAGGTTGGGCAGGGTGGGGGCGAAGGCGTCGGCGGCGGCCTGCCCCGTGAGCAGCGTCCACGTGCGCGGCACCGTCAGGACGTAGGTGAGCAGCAGGATGCTCAGGTTCAGGCGGTAGGCGCTGGCCAGGGCGGGCTTCTGCCGCAGCTCGCGCAGCACCAGCCGCAGCAGCCCCACCTTGTGCACGCTCAGGTACGCGGCCACGAGCACGAAGCGGAGGGTGGGCTGGTCGGTGAGGACCGTCAGGGCCGTCAGGGCCAGCAGCACGGCGCCTAGGGCTCCTACCTGGGCCAGCAGTGCCCGGCGGGCCGGGGGATGCCCAGCAAAGCGCCGGAAGGCGAGCAGCAGCAGAGAGGCCCCGGCCAACAGCAGGCCGTTGCCCAGCAGGACTGAGAGCAGCTGGGTGTCGGGTGTCCGCAGTGTGCCGATCAACATGCCCAGCACGACCGCCGCGTGCCCGCAGGCCCAGCCCCGCCAACCGGCATACGACGGCCGGCCCCACGTCAGGCCCAGCATCAGGACGCAGACGAAGGTGACGGTCAGCCACAGGACGCCGCCCAGCAGGGCCGCCGGCGAGACGAAAAAGGAAGAGGGGTCCATGCGGGTCGTGTCCGGGTCCTCGGAGTAGGAAAAGAAGAGGAGGGAAGGAGGCGGTCCGAGACCTGCCCAGTCAAGCACACCTGCTCCTTCGTAATTCTTTCGGCACACAACCTGAACCCCGGTCGCCTACGCCCCTGTTCGCCGGACAGTGGGCGCGGCAGAGCTTCTTTCGGGGCAGGGGTCAGGCGTCCGGGCGGGGCCCCAGCTTCAGGGTCACGAGGTGCGTCTGGCCCTGCGCGGCCTGCACGCCTACGCCGGCGAGCCGCAGTTCACCGCTCTCCGAGACGACCAGTTGCAGGCACAGTTCGGCGTCGCGGGGGCGGAAGGGCAGTGCGCCCGCCGCCGTCCACTCGCGCAGACCGATGTACAGCGCGTCCAGCCCGGTGATGAGCTGGTACCGGACCTCCGCGGTTTCGCGCAGCCGGACCTCCGCCGTGCGGACCCAGGCGAGCCGGAAGGTCTGCACCTGTTCGCGCGAGACCTGCGCGCCCGCCGTCAGGGCGTACCACTGCGCCCGGCCGTCCGCGCCGGAGCGCAGGGTCGCCTTGACCTCCAGTTCGACCTCGGTCACGACGAGACCGGGCCGGCTTCCCTCGCGCTCCACGTCCTGCGCGACGGCCCCGCGCACGGCATCTACCAGCTCGCTGACGAGAACGGCCCGGGTGGTCATGTCCCCTGACTCTACAGGCCCCGGCGCTAGCCCGGCAGCGTGAAGATCAGCGAGGTGCCCTGGCCCGGCGCGCTCTGCACGTCCAGCTCGCCTCCCGCCAGTGCCACACGCTCGCGCAGCCCAGTCAGGCCCAGGTGCCCCGCGCGGGCCTGCGCCTCGGCCTGTTCGGCGCTGAAGCCCTGACCGTCGTCCGTGATCGCCACCCGCACCTCGCCCGGTCCGAACGCCACCCGGATGGCCGCTGTGCCCGCACGCGCGTGTTTGTCGACGTTGTTCAGGGCT
The DNA here is from genome assembly GCF_001424185.1 of Deinococcus sp. Leaf326. Taxonomy (NCBI): domain Bacteria; kingdom Thermotogati; phylum Deinococcota; class Deinococci; order Deinococcales; family Deinococcaceae; genus Deinococcus; species Deinococcus sp. Leaf326. The sequence goes on from NZ_LMOM01000021.1 coordinate 130,037, forward strand.
TCTTGTGACAGCCGGAAGACGGTCAGCTCGACCGCCGGGGGCAAGCGGCGCTCCTGACCGCTGACCTCCAGCCGGGTATCGGCCTGCGCCTGCGAGGCGAGCCACTCAAGCGCCGGAAGCAGACCCAGGTCGTCAAGGACGCTGGGGCGCAGGTTGCGCGCGAACCGGCGCACGCTCTCGATCGCGGCGTTGAGGTCGTGCAGGATGTCGTCGGCGCGCCCGCGCTGGTCGCCGCTCAGGTCGCGCGCCAGCCGGGCCACCCGCCGCGTCGAGGCGATCAGGACCTGCGCCGTGTCGTCGTGCAGCTCGCGGCTGATGCGCCGCCGCTCCTCCTCCTGCGCCTGCGTGAACAGCGTGAGGTAGGTGCGCAGCTCGACCTGCCGGCTCGTCGCGGCTTCCAGCGCCTGGCCCCGGCGGGTGATCTCATCGGCCAGGGTCTGGAGTTCGCTGAGGTCGCGCCCGACCATCAGCACCCCCTGGCCCTCACCGACGACGCTCAGGCGCACCTCCAGCCGCATGCCGCCCACGGTGATCTCACTGCGCCCCCCCGAAGCGCTGCGGTGGGCGCGCTCCCAGGCCAGTGCCAGTGCGCCCTGGGTGGCGGGGGTGGGCAGCCGCAGCAGGCTGGCGCCCACGAGTGGCCCGGTCAGCGGCCCCAGCAGCCGGGTGGCCGCCGGGTTGGCGTAGGTCACGGTGCCCGAGGCGTCGGTGCTCAGGATGAGGTCGTGGGCGCCCTCGGCCAGCTGGCGGTAGCGGGCCTCCTCGCGGGCCAGCGCCGAGAGCAGCCACTCGCGGCTCAGGGTCAGGGCCATCTGGTCGGCGACGCTGCGGGCCAATGCCAGCGCGCGGTCGCCCGGCGCGGCGGTGCCGGGGTCGTCAATGTATAAAAAGCCCAGCAGGGCGTTTCCGTCGGCCTCGGGACCGCCGCGCAGCGGCACGGTCAGCCCGCTGCCCGCGACCGGCAGGCAGGCCCGGCGGGTCAGCGGCCGGGGGCCGCGCCCGAGCTGGGCCCGCAGCGAGGCGAGCTCCTCGTCGGTGGGGGGATGCAGGTTGTAGGTCGCGCAGCGGGTCACCCCGCCGTCCGGGCCGGTCAGGGCGACCAGGCCGCGCCCGGCGTTCAGGGCCAGGGTGGCGAGCCGGACGGCCGCCTCCAGCGCGCGGTCGCTCTGGTCCTCGCCCAGCAGCCGGCCCACCCCGAGCAGCACGGCGGCCTCGCGCTCCTGACGCAGCTCCTCCTCGTACAGCCGCGCGTTCTCGATGGCGAGACTGGCCTGCGCGGCGAACACGCCCGCGAGCGCGAGGTCGTCCTCGTCCAGGGGCAGCGGCGCGTGCCAGTACAGGGTCAGGACGCCATAGACCCGCGCGCGCGAGAGCAGCGGCAACCCCACCACGCCCCGGTAGGGATAGCGGCCCTGGGCCAGCAGCTGCCGGGTATAGCGGCTGCCGCCCCCGTAATGCTCGGCGGTCAGGTCGCGCGCGGCGACGGGCTCGCGGCTCTGCGCGGCCCGCCCCGTCACGCCCGCGCCCACCTTAGCGCGCACGCGCAGCACGTACTCGCTGGGCAGGCCCACCGCGCTCAGGATGTTCAGGGTGCGGCCGTCGGGTTGCAGCTCGTACACGCCCGCCGCGTCGGTGCCGAACAGCTTCGACGCCCAGTCGAGCACCCGCGCCAGGGTGTCTTGCAGGTGCAGGCTGCCCGCCAGCGCGGCCCCTGCCTCGCGCAGCGCCTCGGCCGCTTCGCGCTTGCGGGTCTCGATGGCATAGAGCCGCGCGTTGTCGATGGCCAGACTGGCCTGCTCGGCCAGCGCGAGCACCAGCCGGGCGTCGTCCTCGCTCGCGGCGGTGCCGGGAATGCGGCTGTCGACGTAGAGCAGCCCCAGCGGGCGCCCACGAGCGCTCAGCGGCGCGATCACGGCGGCCACCGGGTCGAGTTCGGCCAGTCCGTGTGCCAGCGGCGACTGGGCGTCGCGCGCGCGCTCGAACCGGATGGCCTCGCCCCGGCGGATGAGCTTCTCGAAGGACACCGGACCTACGCCGATGCCCCCGGTGAACTCGTGGTCGAAGCCGTAGGTGTAGACCTCCCCGGTACGCGCCCCCGCCTCTCCGAATTCGCTGAACAGGCCCACGAAGGCCCGTGAGAACCCCAGTGCCAGCGCCGCACTCTGGGCTGTGACCGGCAGCACCTCTGCGAGGTCGAGGCTGCCGCCCAGCCGCCGCACGAGGCCCTCGACCGTCTCGGCCAGGCGGCCGTGCCCGCGCCGCGCCTCGCGCGCCTGCACGCCCTCAAGGGCCAGCCCCAGCAGCGGCGCGAGGCCCAGGAGGGTCTGCACGCCCTCCGGCGAGGCGCCCACGCACTCCAGCACCCCGCAGCCGAACGGCACGCAGGCCAGCATCCCCGTTTCCTCCAGCACGCCGCTTCTCAGGGCGCGCGCCGCCAGCGTGCCGTCACTGAGGCCCAGCCCGCGGCCCTCACAGGCCACCTCGCCGAGCTGCCCGCCCGACACCACCCAGACCCGGACCCCGTGCGCCTGCGTGACCTGACAGGCGAACCGCGCCACCCCGTCGCCGAATTGCGGCGCGGTGCTGGCCTGGGCGAGAGTGGGGGGCAGGATCATCGGATAGGGGAGGGGAGGCGCACGGGGACAGGAACGGGGCCGGCCCCCGTTACAGGTTCTTCGGGTCGATCCAGCCGCGCTTGATGCCGTGGAGCACGGCCTCGGTGCGGCTGCCTACCCCGAGCTTCGAGAAGATGTTGGCGAGGTGGACCTGCACCGTGCGCGGGCTGATGTCGAGGTCGCGCGCGATTTCCTTGTTGGTGCGCCCTGTGGCGGCCACGCGCAGCACCTCGAGTTCACGGGGGCTGAGATCGTCCTCGGGCGGGGTGGGCGTGGCGCTCGCGCTGAAGCGCTCCAGGACCTTGCGGGCAATGCTGGGGTGCAGGGCGCTCTCGCCTGCGGCGACCGCCCGCACGGCGCCCAGCAGGTCGTCCTCGCTGGCGTTCTTCAGCAGGTAGCCGGCCGCGCCCGCCTCCAGCAGCGCGAACACGTAGGCGTCGTCGTCGTAGCTCGTGAGCACGAGCACGCCCACGCCCGGCTGCTCGGCCTTGATGGCGCGCGTCGCCTCGATGCCGTTCATACCGGGCATGGACACGTCCATCAGGATCACGTCGGGGGTCAGGCGCCGGGCCTGGGCCACGGCTTCCTCGCCGTTGCTCGCCTCGCCCAGCACGCGCAGGTCGCTCTCGCCCTCCAGCAGTTCGCGGGTGCCCTTGCGCACGACCGGGTGGTCGTCCACCAGAAGCAGGGTGATGGGCCGGGCGTCGCCTGTATCCAGCATGGGCCACAGCATAGCGGCGCGCGGAGCCCGGCAGGCCCCAAGGTCGTCCGGAGACCATAAAACGCCGCGCCCCGGCTGTACAGGGCGCGGCGCGGGTACGGCTCAGCTCTTGCTGAGGGTCTTCCAGAGGGTGCCAGTGATGAAGCCCGACAGGGGGCTGTAGTTCTCGGCGCTGACGCCCTGGAGGTTGTCACGGTAGGCGAAGACGCCGACCGGGCTGGGCATCACGATATACAGGGCCTGCTCCTTGGCGCGTTCCGCGACCTGGGCGTACAGGGCGTTGCGCCGGGTCTGGTCGGTAATGCTGCGGGCCTCGTTTGTCCAGGCGTTGATCTGGGTGTCGGCCACGTTGATGCGCGGGCTGTAGTAGCCCTTGGAGTTGTAGAACGTGTAGACGAAGTTGTCCGGGTCAGCGTAGTCGGGCGCCCAGCTCGTGACGACCATCGCCTCGCTGCCCTGGTTGCTGGCCTTGATGATGTCGCTCCACTCCTTGGGCACGATATTCACCTTGAACTTGGGGTTCAGCGACTCGATGTTCTTCTTTAGGAGTTCCATCGCGGTCTGCACGGTCCGCGAGCCGGCGCGGTAGGTGGCGTTGAGCGTGAAGCCCTGCTGCCACACCTGTCCGCCCCAGGCCTGCTGGAAGGCCGTCCGGGCCGCGTCGAGATCAAAGTCGACGGGCGTGAGGTTCTGGTCGTAGCCGGGGAAGGAGTCGGGCAGCAAGAAGTTGCGGGGTTTGCCCTTGCCGCGCAGCACCTGCTTGATGTATGTGTCGGTGTCGAAGGCCGACACGAAGCCCCGGCGCACGTTCACGTCGCTGAAGAAGTTGGCCGGGATGCCCTGACCGTCGAGCTTGCCGCTGCCGAGTTGCCCGCCCTTGATGTTCTCGTTCATGCTCAGGCCGGTCGCGGTGGTGTCGGGCAGGTCGTCGAGAATCGCCACGCCCTTCTGGCCCTTGAGCTGCGTCTCGATGATGTCGCGCCCACCCGACTCGATGAGGTCGGCGTCTCCGCGCAGGAAGGCCTGGATGCGCGCGGCCTGCTCGGGCACCTTCTGGATCACGACGTTCTTGATCTTGGGCTGCTCGCCCCAGTAGTTCTCGAAGGCGGTCGCCGTCACGGTGGTCGCGTCGCGGCCCACGAGCTTGTACGCGCCGGTGCCGCTGGGCTTCTGGCTCAACTGGCTGCCGGTCAGGTCCTTGCCGACGGCCGCCTTCCAGGTGGCCTCGGTGCCGTCCCACTCGCCGATCTCCTTGGCGTGGGTGCTGTCCACGATGCCCTGGCCGGTGTAGGCCAGCTTCGCCAGGAAGGCCGGGTCGGCCTTGGGCAGCGTAAAGACGAGTGTCTCGCCGTCGCACTTCACCGCATCCGTGATCCGGGCCCAGGTGATGCCCGTGTCGTCGTTGGCATTGGACTGCGTGCCCAGCAGGCTCTCGGCCAGGAACCAGTTGCCGCTGTCGCTCGTGTTCGTCACGAGGTTACGCCGGAAGGTGTACTCGGCGTCCTTGCACCCGAAATCGCTGCCCGAGTGGAACTTCACGCCCTCACGCAGTGTGAAGCGGTAGCCGAGACCGCCGTTTTCCTCCTGCCACTCGGTCGCCAGCAGGGGCTCGAGCTCGGTCAGGCTGTTGCCCTTGTAGGTAAGCAGCGTTTCGTAGAGGTTTTCGACGACCTGGCCGCTCGCCGTGTCATAGGTCGTGCCGGGGTCCAATGTGGGGATGTCGGCCGAGTTCTGATAGACCAGCGTCGCGCCCTGGCCGGCGTCGCCCTGCCTGTTGTTGCAGGCGGCCAGCGTCAGGGACAGGGTCGTGAGGGCGAGAGCGCCGAAAATTTTACCTTTGTTCATTGAAAACTCCTGGAAGAGGACAGCAGGGATTGAGAAGCGCGGATATCTGGGCGCACGGCTCTGCTCCAAAAAGATGTCAGCGGCATGAAAGTCTAGGCAGTGGCTGTGAGTCCCCGCTGGCAGCCTGCTGAAGAAACGCTGTGCGTCCATCAGTCCCGGATCAGGTCGTTTGTCCCTGGGCAGCTCGTCGCCCGTCTGGCAACGGCCGGAGCCGAGGTATGAAGGGAATGCGAGCCACCCCACAGCCCGAGTTGAGTGCCTTGATGTAAGATTTCCTAATGACTGCTTCTGCTTCCGGCTCCTACCTCCTGCGCGGCACGGCGGCGGGGGGCACCCTGCGCTTCGTCGGCATCGAGGCGACCGACCTTGTCGAGGACGCGCGCCTGCGCCACCACCTGAGCAAGACCGCAACGGCGGCGCTGGGCCGCACACTGGCGGCCTCGGCCCTGCTGGCGGTCGTGCTGGGCAAAAAGAGCGACAGCCGAGTGGCTGTGCGCGTCGAGGGCGGCGGCCCGGTGGGCTGGGTCGTGGCCGAGGGCAGCGCCGACGGTCAGGTGCGCGGGTACGTGCGCGCGCCCGGCGCGGACCTGCCCCCCCGCGAGTCCGACGGCAAGCTCGACGTGAGCGGCATCGTGGGCACCGACGGTGAACTGGCCGTGACCCGTCTGCTCGACAACGGCGAGCCCTACACCGGCAGTGTCCGGCTCCAGAGCGGCGAGATCGCCGAGGACGTGAGCTTCTACCTCGGCGCCTCCGAGCAGATTCCCAACGCGGTGCTGCTGGGCGTATACGAGGAAAAAGGCCGCGTGGCGCATGCCGGCGGCCTGCTGGTTCAGGCGATGCCCGGCGTCAGCGACGAGACGCTCGGCCGACTGGAGGCCAACATCAAGGCGATGGGCCAGATCACCGACAACCTGCGCCGGGGCGGCCTCCTCGAAGTTCTGAACCGCGCGGCCGAGGGGCTGGACCTGCAACTCGCTCCCGACGCCCAGGCGGCCCGGTTCCAGTGCCGCTGCTCACGCGAGAAGGCCAGCGACAGCCTGAAGTTCTTTACCGGCAGCGAGCGGCAGGAGATGATCGACGACGGCGGCCAGGAGGTCGTGTGCCACTGGTGCGGCGAGCACTACCAGATCACGCCGCAGGAGATCGCGGCGATGGACGCCGAGGAAACGCGCGCTCAGGCGTGAACGGCTGGCGTGTGGGGGGTGAAGGAGGCTCACCTTCTCCATCCGCGGTCCCCTCACCCCCTATGGGTGAGGGGAATTTTTTACCCCGCGCCTTCTGAATGGCCTTCCAGGATGGTGAGGACGAGCCGGCATGATTCACCCTGCCACAACTGCCCCGGTCTCCTACCCCTAATTCCCTCAACCCCTCCTTAACCCGGCCCCACGTCCTCCGGGCCATGCCCGCGAATACTGAGAATATATGAAGCCGAGTGGGCTGGGAAAAAAGGGAGTCGCGGTGCTGCTGGTGCTCGCGGGACTGGGGCTGGGCGCGACGGTGCTGCGCGATCAGGTACCTGTGGGACAGGCGCAGACGGGAACGCCCGGGCAGGCGGCGCCGACGGCCACCACGGCAGGCACGGCCGCACTGAACGAGGACGGAGCCAAGCTCCAGAACGAGGCCAACACGGTGCAGGTGGTGGGCGAGTACGAGCCGGGGCTGGTGTTCATCAGCACCGAGCAGGAGGTCGCCACCCAGGACCCGATGGCCTGGATGTACGGCGGCGACTCGGGCACCCAGGTGCAGACCGGCGTGGGCAGCGGCTTTTTCGTCAATGCACAGGGCGACATCCTGACCAACTACCACGTCGTCGCGGGCGAGTCGGGGCAGGGGTCGGCCGACCGCATCCTCATCCGGGTGATGAACCGCGAGGAGGCGGTGCCGGCCAAAGTCATCGGCCTCGCGCCGCAGTACGACCTCGCCCTCATCCGGCCCGAGGGCCTGGACGCGGGGGACATCAAGCCCATTCCACTGGGGGACAGCGACACGTTGAAGGTCGGCCAGAAGGCGATCGCGATGGGCGCGCCCTTCGGGCTGGACTTCAGCGTGACCGAGGGCATCGTGAGCAGCACCGCCCGCCAGATTCCCATCGGCTTCGGCGGCGGCGGCGCGGGCATCACCCAGAAGGCCATCCAGACCGACGCGGCCATCAACCCCGGCAACAGCGGCGGGCCTCTGCTCGACAGCGGCGGGCGCGTCATCGGGATCAACACCCAGATCATCAGCCCCGGCGTGCAGAGCGGCGGCACCGGCCAGAGCGCGGGCGTGGGGTTCGCCATTCCCATCAACGCGGCCAAAAATCTGCTGCCCCGGCTCCAGGCGGCGAATGGGGGCGTGGTACTCGCCCCGGTTATCGGCGTGCAGGCCGGCCTCGTCGCCCAGGCGCGCGGCGGCCAGATCCCGGTGGGCCTGAGTGCCCTGACGAGCAGCGGCAAGCAGCAACTGGAACTCCCAGAGACGGGGCTGGTCGTGGGTCAGGTCTCGCCCGACTCGCCGGCCTCGCGCGCCGGTCTGCGCGGCGGCACCCGGACCGAGGACTTCCGGGGCGGGCAGGTGGCCCTGGGCGGCGACGTGATCACCGGGGCGGACGGCGAACCGGTGGACGGTATCGAAGATCTCCAGGCCGCACTGATCGACAAGAAGGAGGGCGACACCGTGACCCTGAAGGTGGTCCGTGCTGGACAGACCCGTGACGTGACGGTCACCCTGGACGCCAGCGCCTTCGCCGGCCGCTAGTGCCGGCCGCCGGACCTGACCGGGGCGCCCAGGCCTGGGCCGCTCTGCAGCCGGATGACCGCGCGTGGTTGGCCTCGCTGGCGGCGCAGGCTGGGGAGGGGGCGCGTGTGGCCCTCGTCGGCGGGGCGGTGCGCGACGCGCTGCTGGGGCGCGCGCCGCTGGACCTCGATGTGGTGCTGGATGGAGCAGACGTGGAGGGCGTGGCCCGCGCCACGGGGCGGCCCTTCACCTTTCACCCGGCTTTCCAGAATGCTACGGTCACGCTGCCAGACGGGCGCGGAGCCGATCTGGTCCGGGCGCGGCGCGAGAGCTACCCGGCACCCGGCCAGAATCCGGTGCCGGAGCCGGGCACGCTGGACGACGACCTGCGGCGGCGCGATTTTGGGCTCAACGCGCTGGCCCTGGTCGTGCGGCTGGAAGGCGGGGCCGAACTGCACGATGTGGTGGGCGGCCTGGACGACCTCGCGCGGCGCGAGCTGCGGCCGTTGCACCCCCGGTCCTTTCACGAGGATGCCAGCCGGGCCGCGCGCGGCGCCCGGCTGGCGGCGCGGCTGGACCTCACGCCCCACCCGGAGCTGCTGGCCCAGATGCCGGACGCCCTGACGATGGCGGACGCCACCCCCCGCCTGTGGGCCGAGTTGAAGCTGCTGCTGGCCGAACCCCGGCCGGGACGCGCGGCCCGTTTGCTGACTGACTGGGGCGCGGGCGTATGGCTGGGCGACCCCGCGCTGCTGGAGGCGCTCGATGCCCGGCAGGCCGCAGGCGAGACGGTCACGCCGCAGACCTACGCCGCCGCCGCCCTGGCTGCTGCCTCCGACCCCGCCGCGCTGGCGGTCCGCCTGGGCCTGGGCGACAAGCCGGGAGCGCTGCTGGCCCGCGCCCTCGGCGACACCTTTTTCCCCGAGGGAACGGCCGAGCGGCAGTTGCGCGCCCTGCTGTGCCCGGGCGCCTACACGCCCCTGACCGGCAAGGACGTGCTAGCCCTGGGCGCGGTGCCGGGCCGGGGGGTAGGCGAGGCGCTGGCCCACCTGGCGGGGTTGCGGCGGGCTGGACAGGTGCGCAGCGCCCAGGAGGAACGCGCGGCCCTGGCAGCGTACCTGCGCCTCCCCACCTGAAGCCGCAAGGAACTCGCAATGGGGCCGTTGGGTCAGACGTCTACCTCCGGCCCTCATAGAATGCAGGGCGTATGGGTCTACTGAGCCTCCTGACGAGCAATCCCACCGCCTTCGTGATCATCGCGCTGGCGCTGGTGCTGTCACTCGCCGTTCACGAATTTGCCCACGCCTTCGTGGCTGACCGGCTGGGCGACCCCACACCGCGGCGTTACGGGCGCGTGACGGTCAATCCGTTGGCCCACCTCGACCCCTTCGGCACGTTGCTGCTGCTCGTCGCGGGCTTCGGCTTCGCCAAGCCGGTGCCGGTCAATCCGAACAACGTCGGGCGCTGGGGCATGTTGTGGGTGGCGGCGGCCGGGCCGATCAGCAACCTGATCATCGCCCTGATCTCGGCGGGCCTGCTGGTCGTGCTGCCTCAGACGCCCCTGGTGCTGCAGGTGTTGCTCACGGTGCTGGGCGTGAATATCGTGCTGGCGGTCTTCAACCTCATTCCCATCCCGCTGCTCGACGGCAGCCGGATTCTGGGCGCGCTCGTGCCCTCGCTCGGGCGCAGCCTCGCGCAGTTCGAGGCGATGCCCTTCTCGTTCCTGATCGTGATGGCCTTCATCTTTCTGGCGCGTGAACCCATCGGCGTGCTCATCAGCAACGTGCAGAGCTTCGTGCTGGGTGTGGTGGGCTTCCGGTAGTCCCGCCCGAAAACTGCTATCCTGAAATCCCGGAGGCCGAAGCGCCCCGGTTTTTCTTTTTGGCCCCCAGGTGCGGGGCCGGCGCTTTTCGGATGAACATGAAATATATCTTCGTGAGCGGCGGCGTGGTCAGCAGCCTCGGCAAGGGCGTGGCGAGCGCCAGTCTGGGAGCGCTGCTGCGCGCGCGCGGTTACCGCGTGACGGCCGTCAAGATCGACCCCTACATCAACATCGACGCGGGCACCATGCGTCCCTACGAGCACGGCGAGGTCTTCGTGACCGCCTCGGGCGCCGAGACCGACCTCGACATCGGCAACTACGAGCGCTTTCTCGACCTCGACGTGCCGCCGGGCAGCAACATCACGACCGGGCAGGTCTACCAGGAAGTGATTCGCAAGGAGCGCGCCGGGGACTACCTCTCGCAGACCGTGCAGGTCATTCCGCACGTCACCGACGAGATCAAGCGCCGCATCCGCGTGGCGGGCGAGTCGGCGGGCGCCGAGGTCGTGCTGATTGAGGTGGGCGGCACGGTGGGCGACATCGAGTCGCTGCCCTTCCTGGAGGCCATCCGGCAGTTCCGTTTCGACGAGGGCGACGAGAACGTGCTGTACCTGCACCTCACCCTCGTGCCGTACCTGGGGACCAGCAACGAGTTCAAGACCAAGCCCACCCAGCACTCTGTGGCGGCGCTACGCTCCTACGGCATCAGCCCCGACATCGTGATGGTGCGCAGCAAGGAAAAACTGCCCCCCGAGATCACCCGCAAGATCGCGGCCTTCACGAGCGTGCGCGAAAACCGCGTGTTTTCCAGCTACGACGTGGCGCACGTCTACGAAGTGCCGCTGGCGCTGGAGGAACAGGGTCTGGGCAAGGCAGTCGAGGACCTGCTGGGTCTGGAACGCATCCACCCCAACCTGGGTGTGTGGCAAAACGCCGTGAAGACCATCAAGCGGCCGGGACGCGAGGTCACCATCGCCATCGCGGGCAAGTACACGGCCATGCCCGACGCCTACCTGTCGATGCTCGAATCGCTCACGCACGCCGGGGTCGCCAACGACGCCCGCGTGAAGATCAAGTGGGTCAACGCCGAGGAACTCACCGAGGGGGACCTCGAAGCCCAGTTCGGGGACGTGGGCGGCATCCTGGTGCCGGGCGGCTTCGGCGTGCGCGGCATCGAGGGCAAGATCCGGGCGGCCGAGTACGCCCGCACGCGCGGCGTGCCGTACCTGGGCATCTGCCTGGGGATGCAGATCGCCGTGATCGAGTACGCCCGGCATGTAGCCGGCCTGGAAGGCGCCAACTCGACCGAGTTCGACGAGTACGCGCCCCACAAGGTCGTGGGCCTGATGCCCGAGCAACTGGATATCGAGGGTCTGGGCGGCACCATGCGCCTGGGCGACTGGCCCATGCAGCTCGCCGCTGGAACCACCATCGCCGAGTTGTACGGCGTACCGGCCGGCGGCACCGTCCGCGAGCGCCACCGCCACCGTTTCGAGGTCAACCCCGAGTATGTCCCCCGCCTCCAGGACGCCGGCCTGACCGTCAGCGGCGTGACCCCCGGCATGAACGGGCGCGGCGCGGGCCTCGTCGAGAGCGTCGAGATTCCGGGCCACCCCTTCTTCGTGGCGTTGCAGGCCCACCCCGAGTTCAAGAGCCGCCCGATGCGCCCGAGTCCGCCCTTCGCCGGCTTCGTGGCGGCGGCGCTGGAGCGCCAGGCCCAGGACTAGGTCCAGGCAGGGGCGACGGCTTCCGGTGACAGCCGGAGCCGTCGCCCCCGAAATGACGGGCGCGGGCCGCGGCGCCGCTCGGCCTATGCTGGGCGGATGCTCGCCGATCTCTGGCCCCTGGCTGCCCTGCGGTTGACCTCCCGGCGCCTGACGCTGCGGCTACCTGACGAGGCCGGACTGGTGGCCCTGGCGGGTGTGGCGGCGGCCGGGGTCCACCGGCCCCATGAACGGCCGTTTCTGACGCCGTGGACCGACCTGCCGCCCGACGAGCGGGCCCGCTCCGTCCTCCAGGGGGTCTGGAAGGCGCGGGGCGACTGGACCCCGCAGGTCTGGGCGCTGCATCTCGGCGTCTTCCTGGAGGACCGGCCGCTGGGGATGGTGACGGTCCGGGCGCGCGAGTTCCGGGTGCTGCGCGAGGTGACAACCTCCTCCTGGCTGGGTCTGGAGCATCAGGGTCAGGGCTACGGCACCGAGGCGCGCGCCGCCCTACTGACTCTGGCGTTCGGCGGCCTGAACGCGGAGGCGGCCCTCAGCGTGGTCTTTCAGGACAACGCCGCCTCGCAGGGTGTCTCGCGCCGGCTGGGCTACGTTCCGGACGGGGTGCAGCGGGATGTGCTCAATGGGCGCGCCGTCGTTTCGGACCGGCTACGGCTCACGCGCGCGGCATGGCAGGCGGCGCCCCGGCCTCCGGTGGAGATGACGGGTCTGGAGGCCTGCCGTCCGTTGTTCGGCGACGTGTAGCGCTTGGGCGTGAGGGCCGCGTCGGTGCCGCTTTTACCGAGTGGCCAATAGGCCGAGCTGCCGCAGTGCCGCGTCCACCTGCGCCTCCAGCGCCGTGAGATCGCCGCTGTTGTCCAGGGTCAGGGTCGCGCGGCGCCGTTTCTCGTCGGCGGGCATCTGGCGGGCGTCGCGGGCCAGCACCTCCTCCCGGGTCAGGCCGCTGCGCGCCATGACGCGGGTCACGCGCGTCTCCAGCGGGGCGTCCACCAGCAGGGTCGCGTTCATGCTGCCCTCGAGTCCGCCCTCGAACAGCAGCGGTACATCCTGCACGACCCAGGCCTCGCCCCGCGCGGCGGCGCCGGCCTCCAGCGCGGCCATGCGGGCACGCACGCGGGGGTGGGTGAGGGCGTTGAGGCGCGCGAGCTGCTCCGCGTCTCCGAACACGCGGGCGGCCAGCGCCGCGCGGTCTAGGACCCCCTCCCGGACCACACCGGGAAAGGCGGCCTCCAGTGCCGCCAGGGTCCCGGGCTCGGCCGTGACCAGCCGGGCCTGCTCGTCGGCGTCCAGCACGGTCAGGCCGCGCTCACGCAGCAGCGCCGCCACGGTGCTCTTGCCCGCGCCGATGCTGCCGGTCAGGCCCAGGCGCCGGGGTGGAGAGGGGGGAGGAACCATGAGCCCACTGTAGGGCGTCCCGGACCCCTACAGTGCCGGTCAGAGGACGGTCACGCTGCGCTGCCAGGCTGCCCCGGCGGGCCGGGGGACGGTTCTCACAGGGACTTCACCCCCAGTCTGCCGCCTTCGACCTAGGCTGGGCACAGTAGTATTGCCGGGTATGTTGCCCAAGGCCGGAGAGGCGCCGCGGTGGCCCCGTCAGCCCGCGCGCTCCAGGCACGGAGGTTTTTGAGTGAATGCACGACTGACCCTTGCCCTGCTGTGCGCGGCCGCCCTGACCGGTGCCTTCGCCCAGACGGCACCGACCACCCCCGCACCGACCCCGGTGCCGGCAGCGGCGCCCGTCCCGGCGACCCCGGCCACGACCTCGGCCGTGCCGGTCACGCGTCCCCCCGCTGCCAACTACGTCATCGTCGGCAACGTGTACTACGAGCAGGGCAAATTCGATCAGGCGTACGTGGCCTTCCGCGCCGCCGCCGAACTCGACCCGCGCAACTCCTCGGCGCTGCTGGGGCTGGGGCGCTCGCAGGTCAAGCTGCGGCTCTATGCCCCGGCCATCGAGACCCTGCGACAGCTCGTGCAGGCCGATCCACAGGGCGTGAGCGGCTACATCGCGCTGTCGCAGGCCTACCAGCAGCAGTTCGGGGGCAGCGGCGACCGTGCGGCGGTGTCGGGCAATCTGGCGGCGGCCCTGGGGGTTCTCCAAAGTGCCGAAGCCGTCGTGACGGCCCAGGGCGGCGAGGGCCGGAACCTGAACCTCAGCAAGGTGCTCAACGAGCGCGGCAACGTCTACCGCCTTCAGGGCGACGCCACACGCGCCATCGAGGCTTTCCGGCAGGCCACCGCCCTCAATCCCGACAACAGCCTGATCCTGTTCAATCTGGGCGACATGTACTTTGCGACCGGCAACCTGCCGCAGGCCATCAGCAGCCTGCAGCAGGCGGTCATCACCGATCCGCGTGACCCCTACAACCGCGCCTACTACGCCAAGCTGCTGGCCCTGAGCGGCAACGTGGTCGCCGCCAAGCCCGAGGCCGCGCAGGCCGCCCGCCTCGCGCCGGCCAATGCCTACGCGGTGGGGCAGTACGGCGTGGTCAGCTACCTCGCCAAGGACGCCGCCACCGCCCGCTCGCAGCTCACGCAGGCCGTGGCCCTCGACCCGCTGCGCTACCCCGAGTTCTACTACTACCTCGGCCGCCTGAGTCTCGACGGCGGGGACCTGCGCGCCGCCCGCGAGAACCTGACCAAGGCGGCGGCCCTGGACAGCACCACGCCCGAGTACGCCTACTACCTCGGCGTGTCCTACGAGCGCAGCGCCGGCCTGATTGCCCCGGACAACCTCAAGGCCCGCGAGAACTACGAGCGCGCCCTGAAACTCAACCCTGGCTACCGCGCAGCGCAGGACGCCCTGGGCCGACTGAAGTAAGACTTCTCCCCCCGGCGCCTCTCCAGACTGGGGAGGCGTTTTGCTGTGCTGGCCCGGGCCGTTTTCTCAAGCTCTGATAAAGCCGCCTCTTGTCGGGCCGTCACAGAAAGGGCGCGTAAGATGAGCGTCGAAACGAGGCGCGGCACCGGCCCCGAGAGCCCGGTGACCCGTCCACACAAGGAGAGCCCCATGCCTTACGAACTGCCTGCCCTGCCCTACGCCTACGACGCCCTGGAACCCCACATCGACACCCGCACGATGGAGATTCACCATACCAAGCATCACCAGGCCTACATCGACAACGCCAACAAGGCGCTGGCGGGGACCGAGTTCGACGGATTGCCGGTCGAGGAACTCGTCCAGAAGCTCGACAGCCTGCCCACCGACAAGAAGGGCGTGCTGCGCAACAACGCGGGCGGTCACGCCAACCACAGCCTCTTCTGGACCGTCTTGGGACAGAGCAAGGGCGAGAGCAACGCGCCCAGCGGTGACCTGGGGACGGCCATCGTGGACGCCTTCGGCTCCTTCGACGCCTTTAAGGAAAAGTTCGAGGACGCCGCCAAGACCCGCTTTGGCAGCGGCTGGGCCTGGCTGGTCGTCAAGGACGGCAAGCTTGCCGTCGTGAGCACCGCCAACCAGGACAGCCCGCTGATGGGCGAGGGCGTGGCCGGCGTGAGCGGCACCCCCATCCTGGGCGTGGACGTGTGGGAACACGCCTACTACCTCAACTACCAGAACAAGCGCCCCGACTACCTCAAGGCCTTCTGGAACGTCGTGAACTGGGACGAAGTGGCCCGCCGCTACGCCGAAGCTAAGTAAGCCTCAGCGGCGTACAAAAGCGCCCCCGACCAGTGACGGTCGGGGGCGCTTTTGTGGCCGGGTTCAGGCGGCGGTCTTGCGGGCGCGCATCCGCAGGACGGGCGGCAGCACCAGGGCCACGAGCACGATCAGCAGGATGAAGGCGGTCAGCGGCTGGCGCACGAAGATGCTCGCGTCGCCGTTGCTCTGCTGCAGGGCCGTGCGGAAGAACGACTCGGCCGTCGGCCCGAGCACCACGCCGATGATGGCGGGCGTGACCGGGAAGTCGAAGCGGCGCATTCCGTAGCCGATCAAGCCGAAGATGGCGAGCAGCACGAGGTCGAAGACGCTGTTGTTCAGGCTGTACACGCCCACCGTGCTGAACACCAGAATGCCAGCGTACAGGAAGGGACGCGGGATGAGCAGCAGCTTGGCCCACACGGGCGCCAGCGGCAGGTTGAGCAGCAGCAGCATGACGTTGCCGATGTAGAGCGAGGCGATGAGTCCCCACACGAGGTCGCCGTTCGTGATGAACAGCAGCGGCCCCGGTTGCAGGCCGTATTGCTGGAAGGCCGCGAGCAGTATGGCGGCCGTGGCGCTCGTGGGCAGGCCCAGGGTGAGCAGAGGCACGAGCACACCCGCCGCCGAGGCGTTGTTGGCGGCCTCGGGACCGGCGACGCCCTCAATGGCGCCCTTGCCGAATTCCTCGGGGTGCTTGCTGAGCCGTTTTTCCAGGGTGTAGCTCAGGAAGGTCGGAATCTCGGCGCCGCCCGCCGGAATGGCCCCGAAGGGAAAGCCGAGCGCTGTGCCGCGCAGCCAGGGCTTCCAGCTGCGGCGCCAGTCCTCGCGGTTCATGGACGCTCCGCCCTCGAGCTTGATCACGTCCTGGCTCTTGCGGTAGCGGCTGGCGACGTACAGCGTCTCGCCGATGGCGAACAGGCCGATAACCACCGTGATGAAGTCGATGCCGTCGAGCAGTTCCGGGCGGCCCATCGCGAAGCGCGACTGCCCGCTCTGGAGGTCGGTGCCGACCAGCCCGATGGCGAGGCCGAAAAACAGACTGACTAGGCCACGCAGGGGGCTGCCGCCAAAGGTCGCGCTGATGGTCACGAAGGCCAGCATGATCAGGGCGAACTTGGCCGAGGGCGGAATCTGCACGGCGATGTCGGCGATCGCGGGCGCGAAGAAGGTCAGCAGGATGGTGCCGATGGTCCCGGCGATGAAGGACCCGATGGCGGCGGTCGCCAGGGCGGCGGCGGCGCGCCCGCGCCGGGCCATCTTGTTGCCCTCAAGCGCCGTGATGATGCTGCTCGACTCGCCGGGGGTGTTCAGCAGGATGCTGGTGGTCGAGCCGCCGAACATGCCGCCGTAGTAGATGCCCGCGAACATGATGAAGGCGCTCACCGGGGGCAGCTTGGCCGTGACCGGCAGCAGCAGGGCGACCGTCAGCGCCGGCCCGATGCCCGGCAGCACGCCGACCAGGGTGCCCAGCGTCACGCCGATGAGGGCCCACAGCAGGTTCAGGGGGCTCAGGGCCGTTTCGAAGCCCGCGAACAGGGAAGTCAGGGCGTCCATTACAGGATTCCTCTCAGCACGCCGGCCGGCAGGTTCAGGTCCAGGCCGCGCGTGAACAGCAGGTAGGTGACGAGCGCCACGGCGAGGGCCACGAAGGCCATCAGGCCGTACCTCCGCTCACCGAAGGCGTAGGCCACGCTGAAGTACATGACGGCCGTGCCCAGGACGAAGCCCAGCGGCTGCAGGATCAGGGTGCCCAGCAGGAAGCCGCCCAGGATGATCGCCGGGTTGGCGAGGGTGACGGCGGCGTCGGGGTCGGTGTCTTCCTCGGCGGCGGGTTCGGCGCGGTCACCGCGCAGTGCCCCGAAGAGCAGCAGCGCCCCGAAGAGCAGCGTGCCGATGCTGACGATCAGCGGGAAGACGCGCGGTCCCACGACCGCGTTGATCCCGAAGGGAATCAGCGAGGTGCCGTACAGCAGGGCGGCGCCCAGCAGCAGGATGCCCACCGCCACCAGCAGGTCCGGCAGGCTCACGCCGCGCCGCGTGGGCGGGGGGGAAGAGAGGTGAGGTTCAGTCATGCGCGCTCCTTGGCTCTGGACTCATCTGTTCGTCAGTTTGAAACAAAAAAGGGGGCGGGGTGCCGCATACCGGACGCCCCCGCCCCCTGACGCCTGAGGGTCAGGCCCTCACTTCACCAGGCCGATTTCCTGGAGGATGCCCTTGGCGCGGTTGGCCTCGGTCTTCAGGAAGATGTCGTACTTGCTGCCGCTCATGTAGAGATCGGTCCAGCCGCGCGTCTTGAGGGTGTCCTGCCATTCCTTGCTGGCGTGCATCTTGTCGAGCGCCGAGACGAGCTTGGCCTTGTCGGCGGCGCTCACGCCGGGGGGGGCCACGATGCCGCGCCAGTTGGAGAGCTCCACGGCGTAGCCCTGCTCCTTGAAGGTCGGGGCGTCGATGCCGGCCTGACGCTTGGGCGCGCTGATGCCGATGGCGCGCAGGCGCCCGGCCTTGATCTGGGCCTCGAACTCGCCGTAGCCCGCCACTGCGCCGGCCACTTGGTTACCCAGCACGGCCGCCAGCGTCTCGCCGCCGCCCGAGAAGGGCACGTAGTTCATCTTCTTGGGGTCCACGCCGGCCGACTTGGCAAGCAGGCCCACGAGCATGTGGTCGGTGCCGCCGGCGCTGCCGCCCGCGACCGCCAGGCCGTTGTTGGCCTTCCAGGCGGCGGCGAAGTCCTTCATGTTCTTGTAGGGGCTGTTGGCGGGCACGACCAGCACCTCGTACTCGCCGGTCAGGCGGGCCAGGGGGGTCACGCGGCTCAGGTCCACCTTGCTCGAGTTGGTCAGGATCGCGCCGACCATCACGAGGCCCATGGTCATCATCTGGTTGCCGTCGCCCTTGCTGTTGTACAGCTGGGCCAGGCCGATGGTGCCGCCTGCGCCGGACACGTTGAATACCTGCACCGGTTTGGCGAGGTTCTGGTTTTGCATCACGGTCTGGATGGCGCGGCTGGTCTGGTCCCAGCCGCCGCCGGGGCTGGCGGGGGCCATGATGCGGACGTTGTTCAGGGTCTGGGCACTGGCGAGGGGCGCGGTCGTCACGGCCAGGGCAGCCAACAGGGCAGCTTTGTTCATAGGTCCTCCGGGTGCGGGCCACGGTTGGCCGCACGGTTCTAGGTGATGTGTAACGCTTCTCAATCTACCGTTCATCTTGGCGGCCCGCAAGTCCTTTTGTACGTCTAGGACGCTTTTTTTGTGGGATTAATGCACAACCGTGAACGCAATGTACGCAAGTCGGCTCTCTGTTCCCTGGCACCGGTGGCCGCCCGGGAAGCCGGGGCCCGTGCCGGATGCTCTAGACTGCTCCCAGAACCGTCATGTCTGTCCTCTCCCGCCCGCTTCCGGCGCGTCTGACCCTGGGCCACCGCCTGCTCGGTGGTCCGGGCGTGGGGTTGCAGGGCCGCCTGGTGCGCCTGCACCTGCTCGTGCTGTGCGCCATGACCGTCCTGCTCGTGCTCGTGCAGACCGTGCAGGCCTACGGACAGGCCCGGCAGCGCCTGGGCGAGCGGGCACTGACGACCTCGCGCCTCGTGTCGCAGCTGCCCATCGTGTACGAGGGGGCCGAGGCGGGTGGGCCCAATCCCGCCCTGAATGCCCAGGTCAACGGTCTGCTCGACGAGAGCGGCGCCGACTTCATCGTGGTGGGCAACCGTCAGGGCCGGCGGCTCTCACACCCGCTGCCCGAGCGTCTGGGACAGCCGATGGAGGGCGGCGACAACGTGCAGCCGCTGTCCGGGCAGGAGGTCGTCAGCGTGGCGCGCGGCTCGCTGGGCCTGAGTGTGCGCGGCAAGGCGCCGGTGTGGGCCGGCGGGCAGCCCGGTACGCGGGTGGTCGGGGTGGTGAGCACCGGCTACCTCATGCCGCAGGCCTGGAATCTGGTGGGGTCGGCGCTCCTGAGCCTCGCGCCGTGGTTCCTGCTGGCGCTGGCGCTGGGTACGGCGGGCGCGAGCTGGGCGGCGCGGCGGCTGCGCGCCGAGATCCTGAACCTGGAACCCGAGCAGATTGCTGCCCTCGTGCGCCAGCAGCGCGCCGTGCTGGCCGCGCTGCGCGAAGGCGTGATCGCCGTGAGCGCGCCGGGGACCGTCACCCTGATCAGCGACCGCGCCGCCGAGATGCTGGGCAGCCGCCAGACCCCGGCGCTGCTCGCGGGCGTATGGCCCGAACTGGCGCAGCTGGCCGGGCAGGGCCGGCAGCAGAATCTCGAACTGAACCTGCGTGGCCAGCCGGTGCTCGTGAACATCGAGCCGCTGGAGGGCGGGGGGTTCGTGGCGGGGTTCCGTGACCGGGCCGAGGCGCTGGCGCTGGCCGAGGAGCTCACCCACGCGCGCGGCTTCGTGGACGTGCTGCGTGCCCAGACCCACGAGTATCAGAACCGCCTGCACGTGCTGTCGGGCCTGCTGCAACTGGGCCGCTCCGAGGAGGCGCTGGGGGTGCTGAACGCCGAGATCCACTCGGACGCGCAGTTCCGCCAGCTTCTGCGTGACGTGCAGGTGCCCCGGCTGGTGGCACTGCTGGCCGGTAAGCGCGAGCGCGCCCAGGAACTGGGCATCGAGTTTCAGGTCGTCGAGGGCAGCAGCCTCTCGCCGGTCTGGGAACGCCACGCCGACACCCTCGTCACGGCGGTGGGCAATCTCACCGAGAACGCCTTCGAGGCGCTGGGCGGGCAGCCGGGGCAGGTCACGGTCCTCATCGGCGAGGACCCCGAGGGCATGCAGGTCGAGGTCGAGGACTCCGGTCCCGGCGTGCGTCCCGAGGTGGCCAAGCGGCTGTTCACGCGCGGCGCAAGCAGCAAAGGCGAGGGCCGGGGGTACGGGCTGGCCGGAGTGATGGCGCGTATTCAGGTACTGGGCGGCGACGTGCGGCACACGCGGCGCGGCGGCCTCACGGTCTTTCAGGTCAGCCTGCCGGTGCCGGGACGCGGCGCCCTACCCGCGCGGTCCGGCCGGGGGACGGCGTGAGCACGGCGCGCGTGCGGGTGCTGCTCGTCGAGGACGACGTGCGGGTGGCGCGCATCAACCGCGACCTGCTCGAGCGTGACCCCGACGTGCACGTGGTCGGCAGCGCCGCGAGCTGCGCGCAGGGCGACGCGCTGGCCCAGGCGCTGTCGCCCGACCTGATCCTGCTCGACGTCCACCTGCCCGACGGCAGCGGGCTGGGACTGCTGCGGCACTGGCGCGCGCAGGGCCGCACGACCGACGTGGCCCTCATCACCGCCGCCGACGACGAGCCGAGCATCCGCCTCGCGTTGGCGCATGGGGCCTTCGACTACCTCATCAAGCCGTTCACGGGCGCGCGACTGGCCGAGCTGCTCGCCCGGCACCGCGCCCGGCGCCCGCCCGGTGCGGGGCCGGGCGCGCCGGGGCGGCACGATCAGGCCAGCCTCGACCGCCTGCTGGGGGTCAGCGGGGCGGCGGCCCCCGCCCTGCCGCGCGGTATCGACCCGCATACCCTGGAACGGGTGGAGGCAGCGCTCGCCGAACGCGGCCAGCCGGCGAGCGCCGAGGAGATCGGGGAGGCCGTGGGCCTGAGCCGCGTGACCGCGTGGCGCTACCTCGAACATCTCGTGCGGGCTGGGCAGGCCGAACTCGACCACCAGTACGGGCTGGCGGGCCGGCCGGCCAAGCTCTACCGGGCGCGGTCCGGTTCGTAGGCGACCGGTCGCCAGACAGCGCGCCCCTGTGCGCGGCGCCGGAGCCTATCCTGGGGGCCATGCTGGCCCGCGCCGTCGCCCACCTGTCCGAAGCTGCCCTGAACGACAACCTCCGCGCGCTCTCGCGCCGCGCCGGGGTGCCGCTGCTGTTGCCGGTCAAGGCCGAGGCTTACGGGCACGGTCTGGAGCTCGTCGCCCGCGTGGCAGCCCGGCACCCGGACGTATGGGGGCTGGCGGTGGCGACCCCCGCCGAGGCCGAGCGCCTCGCGCGGCTGGACCTGGGCCGACCGGTCGTCCTGCTGACTCCTGCCGCTCCCGAGGAATACGGCCCACTGGCCGACCTGGGCGTGCGGCTGCCCGTCGCCTCGCTGGCCGAGGCCGGGGCGCTGCCCGCGCACGCCCGCGCGCATCTGAAGGTGGACACCGGCATGAACCGTCTGGGCGCGCGCCCGGAAGAAGCTGTGGCGGTAGGCCGCTTGCTGGCCGAGCGGGGGCTGCTGGAGGGCGCCTATACCCACTTTGCGACCGCCGACGAGCCGGAACTGGAGTTCGCCCATGAGCAGTTTGCGCGGTTCCGGGCGGTGCTGGCCGAGTTGCCCCCCCTGCTGGCCCACGCGGCCAACGGGGGCGGCGTCCTGAGTTTCGGAGCGCTGCCGGGCATGGGACTGGCCCGGCCCGGTCTGGCGGCCTACGGCTTCGCGCCGCCGCACCTGCGCGGCGTGGCCGACCTGCGCCCGGTCCAGACCCTGTGCGCCCGCGTGAGCCAGCGCCACACCGTCCGGGCGGGCGAGGGCGTGAGCTACGGCGCGCTGTGGCGGGCCACGCACGACACCGAAATCGCCGTGATCGGCATGGGTTACGCCGACGGCTACCCGCGCAACGCTACCCTGAAGGCCAGCGTCCTGATCGGCGGCGAGCGGCGGCCGGTGCTGGGCCGTATCTGTATGGACCAGATGATGGTGGACGTGACGGGCCTGGACGTAGGGCCGGGCGACTGGGCCGAGCTGTGGGGTAGGGGCGAGATCACCGTGAGCAACGTGGCGGCTTGGGGCGACACCATCGAGTACGAGGTGCTGACCGGCCTGGGCACGCGCGTGGAGCGGCAACTGGACTAGGCCGGCGCCTGGGACCGCTGCCCTACGCCCCGCTGCCCCGCGCCTCTTCCACGCTGCCGTACCCGCCGACGAACAGCGCCACCCGTAGTTCCTGCACGAAGTCGCGCAGCCACGCCTCGGCGGCCTCGCTGCTTTCCAGGGCAGGCTCCAGCAGGGGGCGCGCCACGGCGACCACCTGCGCGCCCAGTGCCAGCGCGCGGGCAGCATCCAGGCCAGTGCGGACGCCGCCCGAGGCGATCAGGGGAACGTGCGGCGCGACCTGCCGGGCGTCCCGCAGCGCCTGCGCCGTGGGCACGCCGAGTTCGCACAGGTCCGGGCGGCTCACCTCGCCCCGGTGTACAAGCTGTTCCACACGGGCCCAGCTCGTGCCGCCCGCCCCGGCCACGTCATAGGCGGCAAAGCCCGCGCCTGCCACCACGCGTAGGGTCGCGGCGTCCAGGCCGTGCCCGACTTCCTTGAGCACCGCTGGGAAGTCCAGTGCCGGGACCATCTCGGCCAGCCGCGCCGCGAGGCCCGCCCAGCGCGTGTCGCCGCCGGGTTGCAGGGCTTCTTGCAGGGGGTTGACGTGAATGGCGAGCGCGTCGGCCCCGATCTCGCGCACGGCGCGCGTGGCCTCGGCGGGGCCGTAGCCCAGCCCGAACTGCGCGGCGCCCAGGTTCCCCACGAGCAGGATGTCGGGGGCCACGTCGCGCACCGCGAAGGTGGGCCGGGCCTCGGGGCGCTCCAGCATCACGCGCTGCGAGCCGAGCATCATTCCCAGCCCGAGGCGCTGCGCCGCGCGCGCGAGGTTGAAATTGATGCGCCCGGCGCGCTCGGCTCCGCCCGTCATGGCCCCGATCAGGACCGGGGCGCTCAGGCGGCGGCCCAGGAAGGTCGTGGAGAGGTCCACGGCGTCCAGGTCGCGCTCTGGCAGAGCGCGGTAGGGCCAGGGCACCGCCTCCAGGCCGGTGCGGACCGCCGCGTACTGGCTGCGCGGGTCGAGGCACGCGTCGAGGTGGCGCAGCTTGCGCTCGGCGATGTCGGCTGGGGTGTCGGTGGTCCCGCCGGTGGCCAGGGAACGGGTCATGGCTGCCCGGCGGCGAGCACCTGCCGCACCCGCTCGGGTAGCGCGGCGTGGTCGGCGCGGCGCAGGTCATTTCTGGTCCGGCCCAGTTTGAGCATCAGGTAGGTCTCGGCCTGGGCGCGCAGGAAACTCAGGTAATTGTTCTCGCCGCCGCTGCGCACGCACTCCAGGGCCAGCAGCCCGAGCTGGTCAGCCAGCAGCTCCAGCGCGAGGTATCGCGCCGCAAGCCGCCCGCTGTCCCCGAGGGTCGTCTCCAGGGCACCCAGGCGCTCGGGGGTACGGGCCACCACACGCGCGGCGCGGCGCACGTTGGGGTCCTCCAGCGTCAGGGCGCAGGCGCGGCAGGGGGGAGCCTCGGGGGGCGGCGCCTCGCCGGGCAGGCGGGTGGGCGCGGGGCAGCGTTCACCGCAGACCGGGCAGGGTCGCCAGCCCTGTTCCTCGCGCCAGCGCCGCGCGCGGGTCACGGCCTCGGCGGCGCGCAGGGCGGCCTGCCTTAGTTCGGGGTCGGCCACCTCCTGCACGAGCTGCCGGGCGCGCGCGCGGTCGGGGGCGGGCAGGGGCGCAGCGCGCGGCGTGTTCTCGGGCGCACGCACCGTGCCTACGCTGAAGCGCAGCTCACGCACGGCGTCCTCGGCGCGGCCGTTTCCCTCGGCCAGCAGGGCGTTCAGGCGCTTGAGAAAGTGGTGGCGCTGCATGGTGAGGTGGTGCGCGGTCGTCGAGTCGCGCACCTCGACGTACAGGGTTCCGCCCTGCTGCGACCGGGGCCGGGTCATGCGCGCGATCTCGGGGCCAACCGCCTGCGGCCACAGCAGCAGCGCCCGCGCCCGCCCTATCCCGCGCGCCAGCTTGGCGGTGCCCAGCGTCGCGCCCATGAGGTCCGAGAGCCCGCGCGGGCCGCCCAGGCGGCGCCGGGTCACACGCCCACCTCGGCCATGTCCAGCTCGGGGGTAAAGCGCCCGGCGTGGGCGCGCAGGGTCAGGGCTGCGCCGGGCGCACGCTCGGTGCCGGTCACGATGGCCTGCGGCACGCTCGCGGCGAGGTCGAGCAGAAAGGACCGCCGCCCCGGATCGAGTTCGGCCGTGAAGTCGTCAATGAGCAGCACCGGGCGCTCGCCGAACTTCTCGGCCAGCAGCTCCAGTTCGGCGCGGCGCAGCGCGAGGGCGACCGTGCGGCCTTCTCCCCGGCTGGCGTACTCGTTCGCCGGAAAGTCGCCCAGGGTCAGCAGCAGGTCGTCGCGGTGCGGGCCGGTCACGGTGGCTCCGCGCGCCAGTTCCTCGGGGCGGCGGGCCGCGAGGTCGTGGGCGTAGGTCTCGGGGGTGGTGGACTCGGTCAGTTCCAGACGCAGGAGCTTGCGGCTGCCCAGGGCGGTGTTGGCCTCGCGGCTCAGGTCGTCGAGTCGGGTCAGGGCGCGGCGGCGAAACAGCATGATCTCGGTGCCCAGTTTGACGAGCGCCTCGTCCCAGACGTGCATGGCCCAGTCCTCACCCGCGCGCAGGGCCGCGTTGCGCTGCGATACGGTGCGGTCGTAGCGCGAGAGCTGCTCGCCGTAGCGCGCGCTCAGGCGCGCGAGCAGGGCGTCGAGATACCCCCGCCGCCCTGAGGGCGACCCGAACACCAGTTCGCTGTCCTCGGGGCGGATCCACACGGCACTCCCGCGCGGCAGGTCGCCGGTCCTGACCCGCACGCCGTCCACCTTGAGCTGCCGGCGCCCCCGCCCCAGCCCGACCTCCTGAATGCTCAGGCTGCCGCCCTGTTGCAGGTCGGCGCGCACGTAGGCTTCCTTCTCGCCCGACTGCACGAGCTGTTCCAGGCGCGTTACGTCGCTCAGGCCGGTCAGGGCGAGATAGGCGGCTTCCAGCAGGTTGGTCTTGCCCGCGCCGTTTTCGCCGAACACACCGGTCACGCCGGCCGGAAATTCCAGCGTGTCCGGCGCGAGGTTCCGGTAGTTCAGGGTAGACAGGCCCGAGAGCAGCACGCCCCCGATTGTATGCCGCACCGGGCAGTCCGGACTGTGTCGGGGGTGAAGGCGGTCCGGGGGTCCGATATGCTCGCCGGCATGACTGCCCCGAGTGCCGGCCCCTCCGCCGATCCAGCTGCCTCCGCTGCCGCCCGCGACGCCCTGCTCGTGCTGGCGCCCCACCCTTCCGGACAGGTGCCGGCCGACGTGCTGCGCGACATGCTGGGCGCCGACGTGTTCGATGCCCACAGGCGCGAGGAGTTCCTGCGCCGGGTGTTCTTCGAGGGTGATCCCTACACCGAGCTGATCTACGCGGTGCCGGGTGCCCGCTTTCTCCAGGCCCCCTGGAGCCGCTTCGCCGCCGACCTCAACCGCGAGCGGGACGACGCGGACGACAACGGCGTGCTCAAGGTCATGGACTTCGGGCGCAACCCGCTGTATCCGGCCGGCTTCACCCTGACCCCCGAACTGCGGGAAGCGCGGCTGCGGCGCATCTGGGACGCCTTCGACGCCCAGGTCCGCGCCGAACTGGAAGGCGCGCGCCTGATGATCGTGGGTCACAGCATGGCTGAACGCGGCCCCGCGCTGGGGCCCGACACCGGCACCCCCCGCCCCGCCCTGACGCTCATGCTGGGCACCGAGGCCGCGCCCACCTTTCCGCGCGAGCAGTGGGCTGCCCTGCGTGACGCCTGCGAGGCCGCCTTCGCCCCGGTGCTGGGCGGGACGTACCGCCGAGTGGCGGTGGGTGACCCCTGGACCACCGATACCCTCAGCGCGGCGCATCACGCCCGCACCGGCATTCCCGCCTTCGGGCTGGAGGTGAACGTGGCGCTGTACTACGCCGAGTGGTCGGTGCTGCGTGAGGGAGCGCTGCAGGAACTCAACGCCTGTTTCGCGCGCTTCGCCGACGCGGCGCTTGATCTGGTGAAGTAGGGGCCGCCCCCTGCCCGGGTTCAGGCCTCGCGGGTCGCCAGTTCGCGCACGCGGTCCTGCAGGGCGCGGGCGGCTTCCCGGTCGGGCGCGGCCCCAAGCACCTCGGCCAGCAATCTCAGGCCCGTCTCTGCCTGGGCCTGGGCGGCGCGCTGGGCGTAGTCCACGCTGCCGCTCTCCAGCAGCCAGCCGTGAATCCGTGCGACGACCTCCGGGTCCTTGTCGGGGCGGTCGCGGCGCATCTGGTCCAGGAACACCATGATCTGTTCCTCGGGCGCCTGCCCCAGCCAGTGCAGCACGATGAGGGTGCGTTTGCCTTCCAGCAGGTCGCCGGCGATTTCCTTGCCGTACTTGACCGCGTCGCCCGCGAGATTGAGCACGTCGTCGCGGATCTGGAAGGCGGTGCCCAGCGCCAGCCCGGCGGGGGTCAGAGTCGTGGGCGGCTGCGCTCCGGCCACCAATGCCCCCAGCCGCAGCGGCACGATGACCGTGTAGTAGGCGGTTTTCAGGCCGACCATCTGGAGGTAGTCGTGTTCGGTCAGGCCCCACTCGCGCCCGGCCACCCAGGCGAGGTCGAGGTGCTGGCCCTCGGCGGTGCGGTGCACCATCGCCAGGAATTCCTCGTGGGCGCCGCTCACCCCCGCGCGGGCCACCGCCGCCCACATGTAGGCGTGCAGGGCGTCCCCGGCGTTGATCGCCAGCGCCACGCCGTGCAGGCGGTGCAGGGCGGGCCGGCCCCGGCGCTCCTCGGAGTCGTCCTCGATGTCGTCGTGGATCAGCACCCAGTTCTGGAACAGTTCGACCCCGGCGGCCAGCCACAGGGCGCTCTCCCACTGCGGGGTGCCCTCACGCACGCCGTAGGCCCGCGCGCCCGCGAGCAGCAGTTCCGAGCGCAGGCCCTTGCCGCCCCGCCGGGGGTAGTCGCGCAGCATCTCGTAGAAACGGGCCAGCTCCGGGTGGGGACCGGCCTCCGGGAGCAGCGACAGTACGCGGTCAAGCAGTTCGGAACGCATCGCCGGGCAGTCTACGCCGGGGGGAACGCCGGCCTCTGCATCTTCCGGGGGACGCAACTCACGCGCCGCTTCCCTAGACTGTGAAGGCATGTCTGCCGCCGCCTCCTCGCCGCCCCGGTATCTGCGCTGGCTGATCCTCGGGACGGCCGCCGCCCTGCTCGTCTTCGTCGGGCTGCTGCCGGACGTGCGCGAGTTCCTGGTGCGCGGCTACCACGCCCTCACTGCCAGCGACCCGGCGGTCACGCGCGCCTTCGTCGACACCCTGGGCTGGGCTGGGCCACTGGCCCTGATCGCGGGATTCGTCCTGCAGGCGGTCATCCCAGTGTTGCCCTCGCTGGTCATGACGGCCGTGACCGCGCGGGCCTACGGACCCATCGAGGGCTTTTTCATCGTGTACGTGGGCACGCTCCTGGGGGCGGCGGCGGGCTACTGGCTGGGGCGCACGGTGGGCGACTCGCTCGTGCGGTTGCTGGCCGGCGAGAAGGCGCGGCGCACGGCCTACGACTTCGCCCAGAAACACGGGGTGCAGGGCGTGCTCATGGTCCGCCTCATGCCTATCCTGAGCGCCGACGCCATGAATCTCGTGGCGGGCACCGTCCAGATTCCCTTCCGGGCCTTCATGGTCGCCAACGCGGCCGGGGCGCTGCCGGTCACGGCCCTCGTCGTGTGGCTCAGCGACTCGGCGCAGCGCATGGCCTGGGGTCTGGGCCTGCTGTCGCTGGCGGTGGGGGTCTTCGCGCTGTGGCGTTGGTGGTCGGCGCGGCGCCGGGTCGCCGTCGCCGGTGCCGAGACTGCCGCCGCGGAGCCGGCACCCCCCGCCCACCCCTCCGAACCGCCGGCCGGCCGATAACCCCGGTGGGGGACGCGCGGACCGGCTGGACGGCCGGGTGCGCGCCCGCGCGGCCACGGGCTACACTGCCCGCCAGAGTCTGCCCTCTGCGGCAGGCGCGGGAGGACAGGGCACATGACGGACAGCAAGTCAGGCGCGGGCGCGGCCCCGGCAGCGGCGCACGGCGCCCAGGACGCGGAGACCGGGCAGGGGCAGGGGGCGGCCTACCGGCGCGCCGGGGTGGACATCGACGCGGGGCACCGCGCCGTCGCGCTCATGAAGGGCGCGGTCGCCCGCACGCATACGCCGCAGGTGCTCGGTGGACTGGGGGGCTTCGGCGGGCTGTTCCGTGCCGAGTTCGCGGGCATGGCCGAACCGGTGCTCGTCGCCTCGACCGACGGCGTGGGCACCAAGACCAAGGTGGCGGTGCGCACCGGGCGGTACGGAGGCCTGGGCGCCGATATCGTCAACCACTGCGTGAACGACATCCTGGTGCAGGGCGCGCGGCCCCTGTTCTTCCTCGACTACGTGGCGATGGGCCGCCTCTCGCCCGAGAAGGTCGCCGAGATCGTGACCGGCGCCGCCGGGGCCTGCGAGGCGCTGGGCGTGGCCCTGCTGGGTGGCGAGACGGCCGAGATGCCGGGCGTATACGTCGAGGGCGAACTTGACATCGTGGGAACCATCGTGGGCGTCGTGGACCGTCCGCGCCTCATCGACGGCCGGCGCATCGAACCCGGTGACGTGGTCGTGGCCCTGCCCAGCAGCGGCCTGCACACCAACGGCTTTTCGCTGGCGCGGCTGGCGCTCGACGACCTCGACTGGGAGGAAGCGCGCGACGACCTCGGCGGGCTGTCTCTGGCCGAGGTGCTGCCGGTGCCGCACCGCAGCTACCTGCCTGCCTTTGCGGCGCTGGAGGCCGCCGGGGTGGACGTGCGCGGTATGGCCCACATCACCGGAGGCGGTCTGGTGGACAACCCGCCACGCGTGTTCCCCGGCGGCGTGGGAATGCGGATCGACACCGGGTCGTGGACTGTTCCGCCGGTCTTCGAGCTCATCGTAGCGCGTTCGGGGGCGGAGCGCCGGGAGGCCTTCCGCGCGTTGAACATGGGTGTGGGGTTCCTGTTCATCCTGCCCGCCGCGCAGCAGCAAGAGGCCCTGTCGGCCCTGCTTGCCGCCGGCGAGTCGCCCTGGGTGATCGGGGAGATGGTCGCGGGCGAGGGCGTGAGCTTCGGCGGCCCCGGCAGCGGCCCGGAGAGCGCCGCCGGGGAGAGCCGTTGAGCCGCCGACTGGCGCCGATGGGCTTCGTTCCGCCCGACCGCGCCACGGCGACCGAACTGTGGGTGGTACGCCACGGCGAGAGCACCTGGAACATCGAGGGCCGCTACCAGGGCCAGACCGATGTGCCGCTCTCGCATGTGGGAGTGCTTCAGGCGGCCAGCCTCGCCGAGCGCCTGACCGGCCAGGCGTTCGCCGCGGTGTACTCCAGCGACCTGCGTCGCGCCGTGCAGACGGCCGAGGCTGTGGCTGAGCGCCTCAGTGGGCCACCGGCCCTCACGCTGGAGCCCGAACTGCGCGAGATTGACGTGGGTGAGCTCTCGGGGCTGGTGTACGCCGACATCCGCGAGCGGCATCCGCAGTATCTCAGCGACCTCACCGCCGACCCCTGGCAGACTCGGCGGCCCGGCGGCGAGAGTATGCAGGACCTGTCGGCGCGCAGCGGCGCGGCCCTGCGGGCGATCTGCGCGCGCCACCCCGGCGAGCGGGTGCTCGTGTTCACGCACGGCGGCGTGGTGCGCGTGGCG
Source organism: Deinococcus sp. Leaf326 (assembly GCF_001424185.1). Taxonomy (NCBI): domain Bacteria; kingdom Thermotogati; phylum Deinococcota; class Deinococci; order Deinococcales; family Deinococcaceae; genus Deinococcus; species Deinococcus sp. Leaf326. The sequence goes on from NZ_LMOM01000021.1 coordinate 159,534, forward strand.
GTCGGGCTGGCGCTGGGCGGCGTTCCCGAGGGCGCCTGGGCGCGCCTGAGCGTGACGAACACCAGCATCACCCGCGTGCTTCTCGACGCCAGCCGGGGCACCCTGCTGGGCTTCAACGACGACGCGCACCTCGAAGACCTCAGCCACGCCACCGAGGCCGACGACGTTCTGGGTCAGGCGCCCTGAACTTCTGCGGGCGGAGCCGGCCGGCGTTCGTGTGACCCGGCCGGACCCCGCGCCTCTGGGCGCGGCCTGCGCCCCAAATGCTCTAGGCTGACCGTCATCATGAGACCTCGCCCGCACCCGAGAGGGGAGCCGACGCCGTGACGGACGCGGCGCCTTCCCCGTCCGTTTCCCCCGGCTCCCTGCTGGAGCGCTACCTCGCGGGCGACCTGCGCGCCCTGGCCCGCGCCCTGACTCTGGCCGAGGCGGGCGAGGACGCGGCCCGGCCCCTGCTGCGCGCTGCCCACGCCCGCGCCGCCGCGCCGGGCACGCGCGCCGTGGTGCTGGGCGTGACCGGTAGCCCCGGCAGTGGCAAGAGCACCCTGGTAGACGCATTAATCGCCGAACTGCGCGCGCGCGGCGAGCGGGTGGCCGTGCTGGCGGTGGACCCCAGCAGCCCGTATTCGGGCGGGGCCATCCTGGGCGACCGGATCCGGATGCTGCGCCATCACGCCGACGCGGGTGTGTTCGTGCGCTCGCTCGCCAGCCGGGGCGCGCTGGGCGGCCTCTCGGCGCGGACTCTGGGCGTGCTCGCGCTGCTGGAGGGCGCGGGTTTCGGCTGGGTCATTCTGGAGACGGTGGGGGTCGGGCAGTCCGAGGTGGACGTGGCCGCCGCCTGCGATCACACCCTGCTCGTGGTGACGCCGGCGGGCGGCGACGGCGTGCAGGCCTTCAAGGCGGGCATCATGGAAATAGCGGACGTGATCGCGGTGAACAAGAGTGACCTGCCCGGCGCCGACCGCACCGTGCGCGAGCTGCTGGCCGCACAGGGCCTGGGCCACCACGGCCCCGAGACGTGGCTGGCCCCGGTGCGCCGCACGGTGGCGGGCCGAACGGGCGGCGGTGTGGACGGCGAACCCCAGGGCGTGTCCGAACTGGTCGCGGCCGTGGAGGCCCACCGCGCCTGGCTGGGCGAGGCGGGCCTCGGTGCCCGCCGCGAGGCCCGCGCCGAGTTCGAGGTCCGGACGCTGGTGCAGGCCCGGCTGCTGCGCCGCGCCCAGGCGGCGGGCGGCGAACTCTACGCCCGCGTGGCGAACGGCGAACTGGACGCCGACGCGGCGGCCGACACGCTGCTGGGGGCGCCAGCATGAGCGGCTGGACGGCCCGGCGTGCGGCGCCCTGGCTGGTGCTGGCCATCACGGTTCAGCGTCTCCTGGAGTTGCGTCTCGCCCGCGCCAACGAGCGCTGGGCCCGCGAACACGGAGCCGTCGAGTACGGCCGCGAACATTACCCTCTCTTTTTCGTGCTGCACCCGGCCTGGATGCTGAGTCTGCTGCTGGAGGGCCGGGCGTCGCGCGGGCGGGTGAACGTGCCCGCGCTGCTGCTGTTCGTGCTGGCGCAGCCGCTGCGCTACTGGGTCATCCGGACGCTGGGGTGCTACTGGAACACCCGCATCCTGATCGTGCCGGGGGGCGAGCGGGTCACGGGCGGTCCCTTCCGGGTCCTGCCGCATCCGAACTACGCCGTTGTGGCGCTGGAACTCGCCTCGGCGCCGCTGGCGGTCGGCGCGTGGCGCACAGCGCTGGCCTTCACGCTGCTCAACGCTGCGCTGCTGCTCTTCATCCGCATTCCGGCCGAGGAACGGGCGCTGAAGGACTATGCCGCCAGGACCGGTCCGGCAGGTCAGGCCGGACGGTGATGGGCACGGAGACCCTGGGGCGCCTGTACGGCGGGCTGGCCCTGCTGTTCTGGGGGCTGTGGCTGTACGTTGAGCCGCTGGCCTACCTACTGGGCCGGCCCACGCCCCGGTTCAGTATTGTCCTGGTGGGGATCAGCCTGGTGTTCATGGTTCTCTGGGAACGGCAGCGCTGGGGATCGGCCGATTCTCGGGCACCCGATCAGCTGTCCTGACCGATAGGTTCCTCTAGCTCGGCAAAGCCAAGTCAGCCTGTGCGGGTCACTGTAGCGTCCGCTTCTCTCAGCTCGCCACCGACCAGCGGTCCGGCGCGCGGCGCTCGAACAGCAGGCCCCAGGGAGCGTCGGCGAGTTGCAGGGCGGCGCGGACCCGTACGCCGACCCCGCTCAGCAGGTGCCGGCCGCCCAGGGACGTGCGCTCGACGGCGGCGGCCACGACCTCGACGCATAGGCCCTGCGCCCGCGCGGCCAGTACGGCGTCACGCTCGGCCTCGCCGCTGCGGAGTTGCCCAGTCAGGACCAGGGCCAGCGTGCCGGGCTCGCCCGTCCAGGGACCGTCCAGCACACTCACGCCGCGTGCCTGGGCCACGGCGCGCGCCAGATCGTGCGCGCCCGGCGCAGCCACCACCACCCCAAACTCGGGCAGCCGGGCCGCGAAGACACTTCCCACCTCCTGCCACTCGCGCGGCGTCATGGCGCCGAGCAGCCGGTCCACCGCCGCCTCGGAGGGAAGCTGCGCGGCGACGGCGGCCCGGAAGGGAGAAGTGGGATTCATTGCCTACAGCATAAGCAAAAGTCCGGCATGGCGGGCCGAAGTTGGGCTTGGGCTCTTCTTGGGACTGCCGGGCCGGGCGTAGGGTAGAGCCTATGCGCGCTCCTTCCTCCCCGGTCGCCCAGGCGATCCGGTCCACGCCGGTCGCCGGTCCCGCCGTCGCCATCGCGGTGGCGGTCACGGCCGGCCACTTCATCAACGACGCCTACAGCGCCATGCTCACGCCCCTGACGCCCGCCCTTCAGGCCAAGTACGGGGTGACCATCGCCGCCGTCACGCTGCTGTCCAGTGTCTACAGCCTCACGAGCAGTGTTCTCCAGCCGCTGCTGGGCATCCTGGGCGAGCGGGTCGACCGCCGCTACGCCGCCGCGCTCGGGCCCCTCATGACCGGGGTGGGCCTCACACTGATGGGCTTCGTGCCCTGGTTCGGGGCGCTCGTGCTGCTCGTGGCGGTCGCGGGCTTCGGCAGCGGGTTCTTTCATCCGGCGGGGGCGGCCTACGTCGCGCAGCACAGCCCAGCCGACAAGCGCGGGTTGTGGGCCAGCCTGTTCAGTGCGGGCGGCACGGCCGGTATGGCGCTCGGGCCGGTCTTCGCGGGGGTGGGGCTCACGCACCTGCCCTGGTTCGCCCTGATCGGGGTGGTGATCGCCGCCGTCACCTTCGCCGTGACCCCCAGCGGCACCCAGAAGGCCCGGCGGGTGGGGCTGGCCGAGTACGCGGGCATCTTCCGGGGGCCGCTCGTGTGGCTGTGGGGTATGGCGGTGCTGCGCTCGCTCGCCAGCATGGGCTACAACGCCATGCTGCCCTTCATGCTGCTTGCCAAGGGGTTCGGGGCGCGCGAGGTCGCCGTGACGCTGGCCGTGTTTGCGGTCGCCAGCGCCGCCGGGGGCATCCTGGGGGGCCGCCTGAGCGACCGCTACGGCCGCACGCCCGTCCTGCGCGCTGCCATCCTCGCCTCGGTTCCGTTTTTCGCCCTGCTGATCCTGAGCAACCCGGCGAACTGGTGGTTCTACCCGCTGACCTTCCTGGTCGGGGCAGCCGTGAACGCCAGCATTCCGGTGGGCGTGGTCACGGCGCAGGAGTACGCGCCGGGGCACGTCGCGGTCGCCAGCTCGATCATGATGGGGTTCTCGTGGGGCTTCGCGGGGATGCTGGTGTTCCTGGTGGGCGCCCTGGCCGACGCCACCAGCCCGACCACGGCGGCGCTCGTCAGTCTGTCGCTGCTGCTGCCCAGTGCCTGGATCGCCTCGCGCCTGCCGGAGCCGGAGCGGGCGACGTTCGGCTGAGCGCCGGAAAGAGACACCTGCAAGGGACAGGGGGGAAGACGCGGCGACACGTCTCCCCCCTGCTTCTGTTGTCCGGTCGGCTCCGGGTTCAGCCCCCCGCACCCAGGCGGCCGAGCCAGACACCGACACCGAAGACGACCGCGCCGCCCACGATGACCTGAAAGATGGTCTGGCCCAGCGGGCTCTTCATGTACTTCCAGCGGATCAGCGCGATGAGCAGCAACTCGACGACCACGACCGCGTAGGCCAGCGTCAGCGCCGTGCGCAGGTCGGGAATCAGGAAGGGGAGGGTGTGGAGCATCCCGCCCAGCACCGTCGCCAGGCCGGTGATGACACCGCGCGCGATGGGAGTGCCGCGGCCCGACACCACCCCGTCGTCGCTGAGGGCCTCGGCAAGCCCCATGCTGATACCGGCGCCGACGCTGGCGGCCAGACCGACGAAAAAGGCGTCGATGGGCTTGCCTGTCAGTCCCGCCACCGCGAAGATGGGCGCGAGGGTGCTGACCGATCCGTCCATCAGCCCCAGCAGCGCGGGCTGCACCTTCTGGAGCACGAACGCGGGGTCATGCCCGGTGGAGGTGGGCGCGGGAGCCTGCGGCGCGGGGGAGACGGTAGGGGCAGGCGCGTTCATGCCCCCAGTTTACTCCTAATAGGAAATATTCTCAATAAGAAGTGGTCGGCTCCCGGCGGCTCTCCTGGGCTTCCAGGTCACGGACCGCCTCCATGATCAGGCGGTAGCCCTCGGCGCGGGTGGCGGGATCGGGCATCATCGCGCCCAGCATGAGCTCGTCGGCGGCCGTGTCGCGCGCGAGCTGACGCAGCCGCCGGGCCACGGTCTGCGGGTCGCCCACGATGGCCCGGGCCCGCGAGGCCTCGGCCACGGCGCGCTCCTGCGGGGTGTAGGGGTAGTTCCTGGCCTCCTCGACAGTCGGGAAGGGCGCGGTCTCGCCCCGGCGCAGGCGCAGGAACATCAGGCCCAGGGGCAGGCTCAGTTCCTCGGCCTCCTCCTGTGTGGCCGCGCAGATCACGCTCGCGGCCACGAGCACGCGCGGCTGCGCGAAGGCCGCCGAAGGCACGAACGCGCGGCGGTAGGCGTCGGCGGCGGCGCGGGCCATCGCCGTGTCGGGGTTGATGTGCCACGCGAAGGCCAGCCCCACACCCGCTCCGGCGGCCACGTGTGCGCCGTAGCCGCTGCTGCTCAGGATCCACAGCGGCGGGAACAGGCCCTCCCCAGCCGGCGAGGCAATGGTGCCCGCGTAGGGGTGTCCGGCCGGAAACTCACCCGTGCCGAAGGCGATCAGGTCGGCGAGCTGCCGCTCGAAGGGCTCTTCCATGTACGCGCCGGCGCCGCGCAGCGCGCTCGCCGTGCGGCCGTCGGTGCCGGGCGCGCGGCCCAGGCCCAGGTCCACCCGGTCTGGGGCCAATGCCGAGAGCAGGCGGTAACCTTCCGCGACGGCCAGCGGCGCATGGTTGGGCAGCATCACGCCGCCCGAGCCCAGCCGGATGCGCGACGTGACCTGGGAGGCTGCCGAGAGCACCGCCAGCGGCACGCTGCTCGCCAGCGACGCCATGTTGTGGTGTTCGGCCACCCAGTAGCGCTCGTAGCCCAGGGCCTCGGCCGTCCGCGCGAGGGTCAGGGCGTCCTTGACCCCCTGCGCCGCGTCCGAGCCCAGTGGCACGGGCACGAGGTCAAGAACCGACAGGGGAAGGGGGGAGGAAGGAGACATACCCCCAGTGTGCGCCTAAACCTCATTTCTCAAAGCACAGCGGATGACAAAGTACCGTCCCCGCTCAAGGGACGCTCAAGTGGGGGCGGCTCTATGGGGGCTCAGTTCAGGGTGGACGGGTCGGCGCCGTGCTGCGCCAGCACGAGCTCGAGCTGAGCTGCGGTGTCGTGCGCGCCCATCATGCGGGCCGCGTCCAGGGGCGTGGTGCCGTCGGCGTCGCGGGCACGGGGATCGGCGCCGTGCGCGAGGAGTTCTTCGACGAGGTCCGTGCGGCCGAACATCGCCGCGAAGGTCAGGGCCGTCTTGCCGCCTTCAAAGGCGCGGCCCTCGACATGCGCGCCGTGCGCCAGCAGCAGCCGCGCCATGTCGAGGTCACCCTTGAAGGCGGCTCCCTGAAGCGGCGTCTGCGCCTGATCGTTGGCGAGTTCGGGATCGGCGCCGTGGGTCAGCAGCAGCTCGCTCAGGGCGTGGTGGCCGTGGTAGCTCGCGAGCATGAGCAGGCTGTCGCCCTTGTGGTTGCGCAGGTTCGGCGGCAGTCCACCTTCAAGCAGAGGCGCGAGCTGCTCGGTGTCGCCCGCCCGGACAAGCTCGAACACGCCCTGCAAGAAGGCCAGGGTCTCGGCGTCCATCTCGGGAGCGGTCACGACTGCGCGTTCCGGCGCGTGCGGTAGCGGCGGATGAGCGCGTTCGTGCTGCTGTCGTGGGCCAGTTCCGGCTCCGCGTCTCCCAGTTCCGGCACGATGCGGCCGGCAAGTACCTTGCCGAGTTCCACACCCCACTGGTCGAAGGAGTTGATATCCCAGATGGCCCCCTGCACGAAGACCTTGTGCTCGTACAGCGCGATCAGGGCGCCCAGCGTGCGCGGCGTCAGGCGGTCGGCGAGCAGGGTGCTGGTGGGGCGGTTGCCCTCGAAGACGCGGTGCGGAGCGACCGCCGGGTCCACGCCGCCCTCCAGCACTTCGCCCAGCGTCTTGCCGAAGGCCAGCGCCTCGGTCTGCGCGAAGACGTTGGCCATGAGCAGGTCGTGGTGCGGCGCGCCGCCGGGAATGGGCAGCGGGTTGAGGGTCTGGCAGAAGCCGATGAAGTCGCAGGGAATGAGTTTGGTGCCCTGATGGATGAGCTGGTAGAAGGCGTGCTGGCCGTTCGTGCCCGGCTGGCCCCAGATGACCGGTCCGGTCTGGTAGTTCACGTGCTCGCCCGAGAGGGTCACGTGCTTGCCGTTGCTCTCCATGTCGAGCTGCTGGAGGTACGCGCTGAAGTACGCGAGGTACTGGTCGTAGGGCAGCACGGCGACCGTCTCGGCGCCGAAGAAGTTGTTGTACCAGACGCCCAGCATCCCCATCAGCACCGGCAGGTTCTTCTCGGCGGGCGCGGTGCGGAAGTGCTCGTCCATGTCATGGAAGCCGGCCAGCAGCTCGCGGAATCCGTCCGGGCCGACCGCCAGCATGAGGCTCAGGCCGATGGCGCTGTCCATGCTGTAGCGTCCGCCGACCCAGTCCCAGAAGCCGAACATATTGGTGGTGTCGATGCCGAACTTCCCGACCTCCGCCGCGTTCGTCGAGACGGCCACGAAGTGCCGCGCGACCGCCGCGTCGTCCTTCAGGGCCGCCAGCAGCCACGCGCGGGCGCTTCTGGCGTTTGCCATCGTCTCCTGGGTGGTGAAGGTCTTGCTCGACACGATGAACAGGGTCACGGCCGGGTCGAGGTCGCGGGTCTTCTCGACGAGGTCGGTGCCGTCCACGTTCGACACGAAGCGCAGCGTGAGGTCCCGCTGGGCGTAGTGCTTCAGGGCCTCGTAGGCCATCACCGGGCCGAGGTCCGAGCCCCCGATGCCGATGTTCACGATGTTCCGGATGGGCTGGCCCGTGTACCCCAGCCACTCGCCCGCGCGCACAGCGTCGGCAAAAGCGGCCATGCGGTCCAGGACCCCGTGCACGTCGGGGACCACGTCGTGGCCGTCCACCAGCACCTGCGCGCCGCGCGGCTGGCGCAGGGCGGTGTGCAGCACGGCGCGCCCCTCGGTCACGTTGATCTTCTCGCCGGCGAACATGGCGTCGCGCTTGGCGGCCACACCCGCCTCATCGGCGAGTTGCAGCAGCAGCCGCAGCGTCTCGTCGGTGACGCGGTGCTTGGAATAGTCGAGGTACAGCCCCGCGCCCTCGGCATTCAGGCGCTCGCCGCGCGCAGGGTCGGCGGCGAACAGGTCGCGCAGGTGCTGGTCCTTGATCTCGCCGTAGTGGGTCTCCAGGGCGGTCCAGGCGGGCAGATGGGTCAGGCGGGGGCCGGTCGCGTCGCTCATGGGGCGAGCATACCCCCGCCGCGCGCCGCCGCGCCCCACGGTATGCTTTTCCTCAGTGAAGACGCCGTCTGCCCGCTTTCTGTTCCTTTTCGCCGCCCTGCTCGCGCCGGGAACCGCCCTGGCCCAAACGGCGCCGGCTCAGGCTGCTCCGGCCCAGGTGCCGGTCAGTGCCGACTCGCCCACGGGCGGCATCCTGCCCCTGGTGTCGGTGGGCGAGAAGTGGCCGCAGGAGGTCGAGTCCTACGTCATCCGCGTCTCGCCGCAGGACGCGGGCAAGCCCCTGGGCCTGGAACTGTACTCGCCGAGTTTCAACCTCGCGGACTATGTGGACGGCCGCCGGGGCGCCGGGTACTTCGGCGACGAACTGTACAAGAAGAACGAGCCCTTCACCACGACCTTCACCCTGACCGGCCCCGGCGGTGTGGTCGCCGAGCGCCGCTACGGCACCGGCCGCGAGCACACCTGGGAAAGCCTGTTTGCCGGGGGCCTGAGTGCGGGCACCTACACCCTCAAGGTGGACAGCAGCGGCGACGGCAAGAACTCTTTCGCGCTGCGGGTGGCCTCGCCCTTCGTGCTCGAGACGAGCGACTTCAGTGTGAATGCCCGCGACACCGGTGCCAGCGCCCTGCTCGCCGCGCGCCTGAGCGTGCCGCGCGAGTGGGTGGGCCAGACGGTCAGCCTCATCAACTACGACGTGGACGGCGTGCAGGAGGCCGAGACCTGGGTGGTGCAGCCGGGCGGCAAGCGCGTGAATCTCACCACCAGCGACAACGGCAAGTCGGCCACCGACCGCTTCGCCATCACGCCCGACCTCGTGGGCGAGTGGCAGGTCTACATCCGGGTGCTGCCGACCACCAAGCAGTACAGCAACGCCATCCGCTACTCGTTCCGCCTCGGGGACCAGCCGGTGACGGCCGTGGTCGGGGGCTTCACGCCGCCGCCCGGCGCCAAGGTGGCCAACCAGCTTCTGGTGGACGTGGTGGACCCGCAGGGCCGCCCCATTCCGGGGGCCAGCTACGCCCTGATCGGCGAGACGACCGTGCGGCCGGTGCTGCCCGGCGGCTACGTGCCGGTGAGCAGCAGCATCATCGAGGGCAAGGGCAACGTGGTGTCGCCCAGCGAGATCCGCTACCAGCCCGGCTACAACAAGCTGCGCTTCGTGGCCCGGCCGCCCTCGGGGCAGCTCGCGGTGGACGCCGTGGCGATCTACGGCGACACCCGCATCCCGCTGACCGGTGTGCCCTTTCAGGTCGGCGGGCGCACCCTGAACACCCCGGCGACGGTGCCGCTCGCGCCCGGCGACTACCCGGTCACGCCCACCCAGGTACCGGGCAGCACCTTCGCCTCGCCCGCGCCGGGCCGGGTCAGTGACGGCACGACCGGCCGCGTGACCATCGAGTACAACGTGCAGACCGAGGTATCGCTCGTCACGGCCCCCGACCTCCTGAACGCCTGCGACGTGACGCAGCTCGTGGCCGTCGCCAAGACCGACTTTCCGTACAAGCTCCCCGCGCGCCTCAAGCTCAACCTGCCGGGCGGCTGGACGAGCGACTACCCGCTCGAACTGCCGGGCGACTTCGGCGCGGGGCAGGCGCTGCGCCTCAAGGTTCCCGTGCGGGTGTGCCGCACCGATACCGCCGAGGCCGTGCTGGACCCGGTCGGCCTGCGCACGACCGGGCAGGCACGGGTCCGCGCGCCGGGCGGAGCCAACGTGACCCGCACGGTCGAGAACGGCGCGCGCGGCAGCCTGAGCAAGAACGTCGAACCCGCCGCCCAGGGCTACGTCGTCACCCTGACCCTCACCGTGGACCGCACGCTGGACAACGTCCGCCTTCTCGATCCGCTGCCGGGCGGAGCCACGCGCGGCCCGGTCACGGTGCAGGGGCCCAGCCTCGCGAGCGCCGTGCCGCAGGTCAGCGGCGACACGCTGCTGCTTCAGCGCGTCATTCCCGGCACCTACGTCCTGACATACACCCTGGTCACCGACCAGCCCGCCGACCGCGTGGTGACGGCCCCCGACCTGACCTGGTGAGCCCAGGCCGCACAAGGGTCTGGCACCGTCCGGTGTGCGTTTTGTGAAGAGAGCCGTCCCCAGGGGGCGGCTTTTCTCTTAGACTGGAGGTATATGAAGCGCCTCTTCGCTGTGCTGCTCGCCCTGCTGGCCGGCTGCGGCTCGCTCGACGCGTCGCCGACGACCGGGCAACTGCTTGACGCCCCCACCTCTCTGAACGTCACTGGTCAGGTCGTGCGCGCCAAGGCTGCGCCGGTCATCAGCGGTAGCCTGTTCAACGTGCAGGTGCGCGTCCAGACCCCCCGCGCCCTGTCGGGCGGCCTGCGCGTCACCGACGTCTACGTGGTCACGAGCAGCGGAGTCTGGAGTGCGGGGGTGGGCGCCGCCGACCAGCGCCGCTGCGGCGCCGGCTGTACGGTCGCGGTGGGACGCGGCGTGGCCGACGGTGTGGCGGCGGGCGAGGGCGTGCAGGTGGTCGCCCGCCTCGTTGACTCCCAGGGACGCAGCTTCCTGCTGCGTGACGATCAGGTGCGGGTGAAGTAGCCGGCCGCACGCCCCTGCCGTAGAGGAGAAGTCAGGCGGACCCACTCGGCTCCGCCTGACTTGTTGAAGAAGATCTACGGCGTGAAAGAGGGAGAGGCGGATCTTTCCGCCTCTCCCTCTTTCACGCTGTTCTCAGGTCCTAGGAAACGTCGCCCCCACTCACCACGCCGTCGCGGACCTCCAGGCGGTGGTCGGCCAGGGCGGCCACGTCGCGGTCGTGGGTGATCAAGACGACTGTGCGGCCCTGCCGCGCCGGGCCGGTCAGCAGTTCCAGCACCTTCTCGCCCGTGCGGGTGTCGAGGTTGCCAGTCGGTTCGTCGGCCAGCAGCACCGCCGGGTCGCGGGCCAGGGCGCGGGCGATGGCGACGCGCTGGGCCTCGCCGCCCGAAAGCTGGTGTGGCAGGTGCCCGGCGCGGCTCAGCAATCCCACCTGCGAGAGCAGCTCGCGCGCCCGGTCGCGGCGCTCGCGGGGAGACAGGCCGGCGAGCGTCAGAGGAAATTCGACGTTTTCCTGCGCGCTCAGGATGCTCACGAGGTTGTGGTTCTGGAAAACGAAGCCGTAGTTCGCCAGCCGGAAGTCGGCGCGCCCCGTCTCCGAGAGCACGTGCAGATCGGTCCCGCCCACCCGCACACGCCCGCCGCTGGGAGTGTCGAAGCCGGCCAGCAGGTTGAGCAGGGTGCTTTTGCCGCTGCCTGACGGCCCCACGACCGCTGTGAGCCCCGGCGCGAAGGTGTGCGTGAAGGGAGCCAGCGCCGTGATCTCGCCCTCGCCGCTGGGATAGACGCGCGAGAGCCCCTCGGTCGCCAGGGCGGACGCGGCGTGCAGGCCCGTCATACGCGCCCCAGGGCTTCGGTGATGGGCATACGTGCGGCGCTGCGCGCAGGCAGCAGCCCCGAGAGCAGCCCCAGCAGCAGACTGATACCTATCGCCAGCGCGGTCAGGAGGGGAGTGAGCGCCGCCGCGTCGATGCCCGCGAGGTCCTGGGTGTAGAGGTTCACAGCCCAGATGCCCGCCAGCCCCAGCAGCAGTCCGCCCACGCCGCCCACGAGAGAGAGCAGCAGTGACTCGCTCAGGACCAGGGCGCGCACGAAGGCGGGGCGGGCGCCCATCGCCCGCAGGGTGCCGAACTCGCGGGTGCGCTCGAAGACGCCCATCATGACCGTGTTCGCTACGGCCAGCCCGCCCACGATCAGGGCGATGAGCGAAATGCCGAAGCGCACCGCGTCGCTGATCTTCAGGGCGCGGTCCACGAAGCTCAGGAAATCCGACTGGGTCTGGGCCTCGAGCTTGAGCTGCTCCGAGAGGGTCTTGGCGACCGCCGTGGCGTCACGGGGATTTTGCAGCTTGACGGCCACCAGCGACACGCGCCCGGTCGCTCCCTCGGCGCGTTGCAGCGTGCGGATGGGCAGAAAGATGAAGTTGTCCACCAAGCCGGATTCGGGCGCCAGCACGCCAATCACGCGTACACGGTTCTGGCGGTTGAGGTTCAGGGTCGAGCCGACCGAGAGGCGCAGGTTCTCGGCGCTCTTGGCCCCCACGACCGCTACGGCCCCGGTCTCGTCGGCGGCCGTGAGGCTGCGCCCCGTCGCCACCTGCGCCTTCGGAAAGATGGCGTCCAGTCCGCCCGCTGCCGGCAGGCCGTACAGCACGGTGCTCTGCGCCACGTCCAGGCTGCCGCGCAGCGACATGACCACCGGGGTCACGGCGCTCAGGCCCAGTTCGCCCGAGAGGCCCTGGATACGCGATACGACCGCCTCGTCCAGGTTGGCCTGCGGCGCGAAGCCCTGCGACAGCCCGTTGAGGCTGACCTGGATGTCGGGGCCGATGCCGCCGAGTTCGGCCGTGAACACCTTGCGTATGCCCTCGCCCAGCGACAGGAACACCACCATGCTCGCCACCGCCACCGTGATGCCCAGTGCGGTGAGCAGGGTCCGCACCGGGCGGCGGGTCAGCCCCCGCCAGGCCAGCAGCCACAGGTCAGCGGTCTTCATGCATTCTGCCTCTCGTCTCAAACGGCCTCATCCGCCCAGGCTACGCCGCGCCCGTCCTCCGTGAGGGTAGCGGGGGCCTCCATGTTCCGGGGGTACGCCGCCCCTTTCTCCTCAAGCCCGCTTCACGCGCGCCCGCTAGCCTGCCGGGCATGAACGTCCCCGCCATCCTCGCCCTCGCCGCCCTGAGCCTCGGGGCTGCCCAGGCCCAGACCGCGCCGGCCCAGCTCCTCCCGCCGGCCCCCCTGCTGCTGCCCCTCGACTCACGGCCCGCGACCCGCGTGCTGCCGGCCCTGATCGCCAATCTGCGCGGCCCAGACGGCATAGGTGCCCAGGCGGCTGTGGTTCCCGCCGCGCTGCTGGGCGACGCCACGCGCGGCGCGGACCCGGCGGCGCTCGCGGGGTGGCTCGCCGCGCAGCCCACGGACCGGCCGCTGGTCGCGGCCCTCGACGCACTGGCTTACGGAGGGCTGGTGCAGTCGCGCACGAGCACCCTGAGCGCCGAGCAGGCCCTGGCCCGGCTCGCGCCCATCCGCGAGTGGGCGGCGCGTACCGGACAGCCGGTGTACGCCTTCGTAACCCTGCCGCGCGAGCCCGACGCCACGGACCGCGCCCGTAACCTGGCCGTGGCCCGCGCGCTGGTGGGCTGGGCGCGCGAGGGCGTGTTCCGCGAGCTGCACGTGACCTGGGACGACGCTCTGCCCGGCAACCCGGCTCCGCAGGAGGGCGCGGCGCTGGCTGCGGACGCCCCTGCCAATGTGCGGGTGTACCCCGGCGCCGACGAGGTGCTCTCGATGCTGGTGGCCCGCGCCCGCGCGCCCCAGCCCGCCACGGTCCGCATCGAGTACAGCGACCCCGAGAAGGCGAAGACCGTGGTGCGCTACGAGGGCATCCCCCTGATCCAGAGCGCCGTCAACCATGCCGAGGCGAGCGGGTACACCGTCGCGCCGACGGGGGTCGCCGACCTGACGCTATACGTCTACAACGGCGGCGACCCCCGGCGGGCCGCGCTGCGGGTCAGCGCCCTGCTGCGCGCCGGGGCGGTGGCGGTGGCCGACGTGAATCAGGTTAACCTGGGCAACGTTCGGCTGTGGAGCGACCTCTCGACCCTGCGCCAGAACGCCAATCTGCGCGCGCTGGCGGCCTGGGGCACCCCCGGCAACAACCTGGGTACGGCGCTGGCCCACGCCAAGGTGGCCCTGCCCGCCGCCGGCGTGGCGGCCAACCCCGTGCGTCAGGACGCCCTGCTGGCCCGCGAGTATGCCAACGACGTGATCTACAGCGCCGAACTGCGCGCCGCGCTGCGTAAGGCCGTGCCCGAAGCAGCCCTAAATACTCCCCAGGCCCAGGACAAGCTGCTGAGTCTCGCGCGCGACTATTTTCCGCTGCGTCTGGGCGGCACGTACTCCCTCGAAGACGCCCGGCTGCCCTGGGGCCGCTCCTTCGAGTGGGACTTCGACCTTCAACCCCGCTGAGCTGGGCGGCTCAGTCCAGTCAGTGCTCGGTCGGGGGCTATGAAGGCGACAGGTCCAGAAAGACCCCCTGCGCCTTGGCCCGGTACATGCGCTCGTCGGCGCGGCGCAGCAGTTCGTCGAGGCCCTCGCCGGGCCGGCTGCCGACCAGGCCCAGGTTGACCTCGGTCGCCAGATCCGGGGGCAGCGCTGCCAGCGCCGCGCGCAGGGTATGGAGGCGCTGCCACTGTTCGCGGACCGGACCAGGCAGCAGGAGGGCGAATTCGTCGCCGCCCAGCCGGAACGCCTCGCCGCCGGGCTGGGCACAGTCGCGCAGCAGCTCGGCCACCTGACGGAGTACGGCGTCACCCGTGAGGTGCCCACGCTCGTCGTTGACGCGCTTGAAGTCCTGAAGGTCGAGCAGGGCCACGCTCAGCGGCCCACGATTCAAGGCCCGGTGCCCCTCCGGAAGAAAGCGCCGGCGGTTGCCCAGACCGGTCAGCTCATCGGTCATCGCCTCACGTTCCAGGCGTTCGCGCAGCGCGGCGTTGTCGAGCGCCACGCCCAGGTGGGCAGCGAAGACCTCCAGCAGTTCGAGGTCCTGCGGTGTGAAGGCGCCCGGACGGTAGCTCTGAACCGAGAGGACGCCGGCCATGTCGTCGCCGGGATGGCCCAGGGGCACGCCCATCCACGAGGCGGTCGGCGGCAGCAGCGAGGCCCGGTCGAGCCGGCGCAGGACCAGACCTTCGCGCGCCGCGTAGTTGGCGAGGTCGTTGGTGTAGCGCAGCCGACCTGTCCAGACCCGTTCAAGCAGGCCGTCGTCCTGGGGGGGCAGGGTCTTGTGGTGCAGGTGGTCGCCCTCACGGGTCAGGCAGTCCCATTGGCCTGCCTGACTCCGCAGGGCCAGAACGGTCACCGGCGCGACGAACAGCTGCCCCATATGCTGATGCACGGCGTCGAGCAGGTCGCGCCGGCGGGCGGTCCGCGCCAGGGTCAGGGTCAGGTCAACCAGGATCCGGTAGCGCAGCAGGGTAGCTTGTGTGCTGCCGTCCATCTGACCCCAGCCTACAGACAGGACAGGCCGGCCAGAAAGGGTCAGCTTGTTTCTTTGCCCTGTTCGGTGGGGGTCAGGCTGGGGGGAGTCGAGCCAGGGTACTGGGGGAGCCAGTTCCTGTGGCTGATCAGGAAGGAAGGCCGAACTAGGCAGCGCCCGCCGCTTCCCGGCGCCGCGCGGGCCACGCGCCGCTGAGGAGCAGGGCCGCGCCGACCACCAGCGCCGCGCCCACGAGCGCCAGCGGCGAGAGGCGTTCGGCGAAGAGCAGGGCGGCGAGCAGAGCCGCCACCACCGGCTCCAGGCTGGCGATCACGCTGGCGCGGGTGGCTTCCAGGCGCCGCAGCCCCGCGCTGTAGGCGAGGTAGGCCAGATACGTCGAGAACACGGCGATGGCTCCCAGGCTCAGCCACGCGCCGGGCGGCTTGGGGGAAAAATCGGTGAGGGGCAGCAGGCCCAGCGCGCCCACCGGCAGCGCCACGGCATACAGGGCGGCTGGGGCGTAGCGCCCGAAAAAGGCCTTGCCGTACAGGTAGTACAGGCTGTACGTGAAGCCGGCGCACAGGCCGAACGCCAGCGCGGCCGGCGTGGCGCGCACGCCCTGGCCGCCCCCCAGGCTGATCAGGGCGACGCCTAGCAGCGTGCCGACGACCGCCACACCTTCCCGCGCGCCCAGACGCTCACGCAAGAAGGCCCAGCCCATCAGCGCCACGAAGGCCGGAGCGGTGTACAGCAGCACACTGGCGAGGCTCGCGCCGCCCGCGCGCACCGCGAGCTGATAGGTGCCGTAGAACACGCTGACCCCGAGAAGCCCGAAGCCGGCGGTGATCCACAGGTCGCGTCCCCGGGGCAGGGCGGCGCGGGTCAGGGCGGCGTGCAGCGCGAACAGCCCGCCCCCCAGCACCGCCCGCCAGAAGGCGACCTCCAGCGGCTCCACGCCCGCGGCCTGCGCACTCTTGCCCAGGATTCCCAGCAGACCCCACAGCACGGCGGCGTATAGGATCAGCGCGGGAGCGGGCAGACTTCTCACGCGCCGCGTCGCCACAGCCACAGGGTCGCTGCGGCCGTCAGGATCAGGCCCAGGGCGCCCAGACCGGTCAGGATGAGGGGGCGGCGATCACGGACCTGCCCCTGGGAAGCCAGGATTCCGGTCTCGTAGGCCTGAAGGTCGCCGGCCGGAGCCAGCACATCCACCGGGACCGGAGCGCCCGCACGCGGGGCCTGAAGCAGTTCGGGGCCCGTGTCGGTGCCGGGCCGCAGCAGACCGTCGGGGGTCAGGGGCGAGAAGACGCTGCTCGTGACCCAGTAGGCGTACTCGCCTGGCGGCACCGCCGCGTCGATGATCAAGCTGGTGCCCAGGAGCCGCACGGTCGGGGCTGTGCGCCGGACCGGGATCTGTGAACCTTCCGGGACTTCATCCAGGGTCGTCCCGGCGCCGGAGACGCGCAGGTGATACTGCCAGACGCCTCCGCCGGCACGCAGATTCAGGCCGCTCAGCGTGTCCAGTCCGCCGCGTCCGGTCTTGACGAAGATGTCGGTCACGCCCGCCGAGAAGCCCGAGGGCAGGTCCCAGGGATTTTGCGCCGCGCCGTAATCGACCGTAAATCTCATTCCGCTTCCCTGCGCGTCAGCCTGAAACCGACGCAGGTCGAGGGCCTCGGCACTGATCGCTGGGCGGCTGGGCAAGATGTACCGGCCGTCCCCGCGCGAGTCGCCGGCCGGGTCGATCAGCGAGAAGAGGGCGGCGCTCAGCAACATCCAGGACACGCCGGAGAGTATATGACGGGGTACTACGGTGCCGAGCCTGCTGCGGCGGCGAACTAAAAAAGCGCCCCTAAGGGCGCGTGGCCTGGAAAGAGGTTTATTTGCTGAGTGTGCCTATGATGCTAAACATCGGCAGGAACATGCCGGCCACGATAGTGCCCACGATGCCCCCCAGGAATACGATCATGACGGGTTCCAGCGCGGCTGTTAGGCTGTCGACCGCCTCGTCCACCTCGCGGTCGTAGAAGTCGCCGATCTTGCCCAGCATGGTGTCGAGCGCGCCTGTCTCCTCGCCGATGGCGATCATCGAGACGACCATAGGCGGGAAGACCGAACTGGTTGCCAGGCTCGAACTCATCTGCTCGCCGACCGTCACCACGTTTTTGGCGTTCTCGATGGACTCTTCGACCACCGCGTTGTTGGCCGTGCCGCGCGTGATCTCCAGACTCTCAATGATATTCACGCCGCTGCCGATCAGCAGGCCGAAAGTGCGCGCGAAGGAGCTAATCGCGCTCTTTTGAATAAGTGTCCCAAATACGGGGAGACGGAGTTTGATGGTATCAATTACTTTGCGTCCCTGAGGACGACTGTAATACCAGCGATAGGCGAAGACTAGAGCAGCGATTCCAATCACCATAAAGAGGGTTGAATGTTGCAAAAAATCCGAAATTGCCATCAACATTCGTGTGATGAATGGGAGGGGTGCATTGAGCTGCGTGAGGATGCCGGCGAACTGCGGCACAATGGTCGTGAGCAGAAAGTAGGTGATGCCTAGCGCGAAGACGAGCACCACCACCGGGTAGGTCAGGGCGCTCTTGAGCTTGCCGTTCAGCGCAAGCTGCTTTTCCTGAAAGGCCGCGATGCGCTCCAACACGGCGTCCAGCGTGCCGCTCGTCTCGCCCGCGCGCACGAGATTGACGAACAGCCGGTTGAATACCCTGGGGTGCTGGGCGATGGCCTCGCTGAAGGGTGTGCCGGCCTCGACCTCGCCCCGGACCTTGCGCATGATGTCCTGAAAGCCTTTGTGCTCGATCTGCTTTTGCAGGATGCTCAGCGACTGCACTAGGGGGACCCCGGCGTTGATGAGGGTGGCGAGCTGCTTGCTGAACACAGCGACCTGCTTGAGCCCGGGGGGGCGGTCAGTCAGGCCCGGAATCTTGACGTCGGCGTTTACGCCGGTGCGTGGGGCCTTGACCTCGACGATCATCAGATTCTTGGCGCGCAGGGCGTCGCGCACCTGACCTATGGTCTCGGCCTCCATCTGGGATTTCAGGACCTTGCCACTCGTGTCCCGGACGCGATATTCGAAGACCGGCATGGGGCGAGTATAGTTTCGCCACGTTCACGCGCTTCTTACAGGTCACGTGAAGGGAAAGGCAGGCGGATGTGACGGCACAGCAGGCGCAGATGGCACGGGCGGCGGAGATTCTCGCGGCGGGGGGCGTGGTGGGGTATCCCACCGAGGCCGTCTGGGGTCTGGCGGCGCGCCCCGAATACGCGGCCGAGCTGCACCGCCGCAAGGGCCGTGAGCTGGGCAAGCCGGTCCAGGTCTCGTGCCCGGACGCGCCTTCCGCGCTGGCGTGGGCCTGGCCCTCGGCGGCCCTGGAGGCGCTCGCGGCGCTGTGGCCCGGTCCGCTGACCGTGGTGACGGCAGCGCTGCCCGCCTGCCCGCCCGATCTCGCGCCGGAGGGCCAGGTGGGTCTGCGCGTGCCCGACCACCCCCTCGCCCGCGCGCTGCTGCTCGCGGCCGGCCCGCTAGCGACCACCAGTCTCAACCCGGCGGGCCGTCCGGCCGCGCTCAGCCGGAGTGAGGCTGCCGGCTACGCTCTCGCCGATCTGCTGCTGGGTGAGGCCGGCGCCCCCGAGACCCCACCGGCGCCGGGGGGACTTGCCAGTACGGTCGTCGCTCTGCCCACCCGGCCGGGCGACCCTGCGCGGGTGCTGCGGGCTGGGGCACTCCCCACGGAGCAGGTGCGGGCCGTGCTGGCCGTCGTAGGACTGGCGCTGGAGGCCGCGCCGTGAGTACCCCTGATCGGGGTGCTCCGGCCGCGCAGGCCCTGATCGGGGCGACGCTGCTGGCGGCTGGGCGGCCCGTGACGCTCCCCGAGCTCTCGCGGGTGCTGGGGCTGGGTGAGGACGCCGCCGCACGGGCCATGACCACCTTCGCGGCGACTCTGGAGAAGGCCGCCCTGGGGTTCGTGATCGAAGCGGTCGCGGGCGGCTACCGGCTGGTGGTGCCCCCGACCCTCGCGCCGCATCTGTCCCCCGTCCTCGCGCCCCCGGCGCTGCCTGCCCTGAGCACCGCCGCCCTGGAGGTGCTGGCGGTCATCGCCTACCGGCAGCCGGTCACCCGCGCCGAGATCGAGGCGATGCGCGGCGCGAGCGCGGGCACGGTGATCACGTTGCAGGAGCGCGAACTCGTCAAGGTCATGGGGCGCAGCGCGGCGGTGGGCCAGCCCCTGCTCTACGGCACGACCGACCGCTTCCTGATGGAATTCGGCCTGACCGATCTGGCAGAATTGCCCCCCCTTGAGGGAGCCGACTTCGCCCATCTGCTGCGCGGCTGACCTTCTTGCTTCTCGGGCTCCCCCAGTCCTTCTCAGGGTCTTGCGCCCCGTCCCCGTCTGTGAGCAGACTGTGCAGCGCCGGGCAGTCACACTGGCCCCCCTCCGGAGAACCCCATGCCCAACACCACCCTGAACCTCGACCATTTCAACTTTCTGGAGCTGATGCAGCTTCTCGCGGCCGGCGGCAAGACCGGGGTGCTGTCGGTGACGCGCGACGCCGAGACCTTCGAGTGTGCGTTGGAGGCCGGGCGTGTGCGGGAGCTGAAGATGGGGGCGCGCCGGGGCAACCTCGCCCTGGTGGCGCTGCTCTCGGACCCGCGCGGGCAGTTCCACTTCGACGAGGGCCGCCGCGCCGCTGCCCCCAGTCTGGACGCCAGCATGGACGAGGTGGCGCTGGAGGCGCTCGCCGCGTTGCCCGAGCAGCCGCTGCCCTTCGACGGCCCCGGCAAGCTGGCGACCGAACGCCTCGACCAGATGACCTGGACGGTGACTGAGCGGCGCGTGCTCGACCGCATCGAGGCCCAGCAGCCGCTGGCCGAGGTGGCGCGTGACCCGGAAGCCCGGCGCCTCATCTCGCGGCTCGACCGCCTGGGGTTACTTAAGCCCCGCAAGTCGCGCACCGCCCGCCTGACGGTCACGCTGGCGCAGGGGGTGCGCGGCGTGGTGGTCGTCGACAGCTCCATCGTGCGGCGCTGGTCGGGAGACCTGGGCCGGCCCCCCGCACAGCTCGCCGTGCGCGACGACGCGGGCCAGACCTACACCTTCGCGCTGCGTATGGCCCCCGATCTGGGTAACCAGTTGCAGGTTCCCACCGAACTGCTCATGCGCACCGGGCTGCGCGCGGGCATGAGCGTACTCGTCAAGCCGCTGTAGGTGCGGCCGGCGGTCTGGAGGAGCCGCGCCGCCTCCCTGGTCCGCGCCGCTAGACTGGGGCGGTATGCCCGCGTTGCCCTCTGCCTCCGCCCTGGCCCGCGCCGTCACGCGCGGCGAGACGACCCCCCACCACCTCCTCGAGCAGGCGCAGTCGCGCGCCGAGGCGGCGCGCGACCTCAACGCCCTGGTCAGCCTCAACCCGCGCGCCGCCGAGCAGGCCGAGACCGCGCGCCGCCGCGTGGAGGCGGGCGAGACGCTGCCGCTGGCAGGCGTCCCGGTGATCGTCAAGGACAACATCAACGTGACCGGCACGGCCACGACCTGCGGCAGCCGCATCCTGGCGAACTATGTCAGCCCCTATACGGCGACCGCCGCCCAGCGCCTGCTCGACGCCGGGGCCGTCATCGTCGGCAAGGCCAACATGGACGAGTTCGCCATGGGGTCGAGTACCGAGAGCAGCGCCTCGGGGCCGACCCTCAATCCGTGGGACCGTGCGCGCGTGCCGGGGGGCAGCAGCGGCGGCAGCGCGGTCGCGGTCGCGGCGGGCCTGACCCCGGTCAGCCTGGGCAGCGACACGGGCGGCTCGGTGCGCCAGCCGGCGGCCCTGACCGGCGTGTACGGCCTCAAGCCCACCTACGGCCGGGTGTCGCGCTACGGGCTGGTGGCCTACGCGAGCAGTCTCGATCAGATCGGTCCCTTCGCCCGCAGCGCCGAGGACCTTGCCCTGCTGATGAACGTGATCACCGGGCATGACCCGCGCGACGCGACCAGTCTGAACGCTCCGCCTGCCTTCCTGGTGGGCACACCCGAGAACCTCCGCGGCCTACGGGTCGGCGTGATCCGCGAGAGCCTGAGCGGCAATACGCCGGGAGTCGAGGCGGCCCTGAGCGCCACCCTGGACGCCCTGCGCGGCGCGGGGGCCGTGGTGGGGGAAGTCTCGCTGCCCTCGCTGCGGCACGCCGTCGCGGCGTATTACCTCATCGCCATGCCCGAGGCGAGCAGCAACCTCGCGCGCTTTGACGGCATGGTCTACGGCGCGCGGGCGGCGGCCCCCGACGTGACCGGCAGCATGACCCTGACCCGCGAGCAGGGCTTCGGCCGCGAGGTGCAGCGCCGCATCATGATCGGCACCTACGCCCTGAGTAGCGGCTACTACGACGCCTACTACAGCAAGGCGATGCGGGTGCGCCAGCTGATCTCGGACGAATTCACCGCCGCGTTCGGAAACTACGACGTGCTCGTGACGCCCACCAGTCCCTTCCCGGCCTTCCGGCGCGGCGAGAAGACGAGCGATCCTCTGGCGATGTACGCCGCCGACGTGGACACGGTCGCGGTCAATCTCGCGGGGCTGCCCGCCCTGAGCGTGCCGGCCGGCTTCGAGACGGTGGACGGCGTGCGCCTGCCGGTCGGCGTACAGTTCATCGCGCCTGCGCTGCATGACGAGCGTCTGGTCGCCCTGGCAGGCGGGCTGGAAGGAACCGGCGCCGTGGCTCTGGAGCTTCCCGGCGGTTTCGGCGCGGCCTGACCTTCTTGGCGGGGGACGCAGGGGGGCGTGACCCACACCGCAGTTCTGTGACCGGTCTACTAATCCGAGTTGACCGGTCGGATTAGGACGTGTCAGACTTCCGGCCGCCCTGGCCCCTGTGACCGGGCCGGAACGAGCCAAGGAGACTTCTGATGCGTACCCGTCTGTTCAGCCTGCTGGTCGGCACTGCCCTGGGCACGGCCACGGCCGCCACGACCTACCCCGTCACCGTGATCCACAGCGCCGGCACCACGACCATCTCCAAAAAGCCCCTGCGCGTGGTGGCGCTCGGGCCGCACGCGCTCGACCTGCTGCTGTCGCTCGGCGTGCAGCCGGTGGGCTACGGCGAGGCGTCCACCTTCATCAAGACGCCGGCCTTCGGCTCGCCCATCCGCGACATCCGCAACCTGGGCAGCCGCGTGACCTCCAGCCCGGTGAACGTCGGCGACCGTTTCAACCCCAACCTGGAAATCCTGGCGTCTCTCAAGCCTGACCTGATCGTGGGAGAGGACTACGCCGCGCAGGTATATCCGCAGCTGAGCCGCGTCGCCCCGACCCTGCTGTTCAAGGGCATTGACCACAACGAGTGGCAGAAGACCCTGCCGCTGCTGGCCCGCGCCCTGAACCGCGAATCGGCTGCCGCGAACGTGCTGGCGACCTACACCAAGGGCATGCAGACCACGCGCGCGGTGCTGGCGCCCCGGTTCCGGGGGCAGAAGGTGCTCGTGGTCTGGACCGGCGGCGGTGAGGGCAAGAATACCTTCACCATCAGCGACCACAACGACTGGACGGGCGGCCTGCTGAGCGACTTGGGTCTGGGGGTCGTCGACGGCGAGAAACGCGACGCCGTGGTCAGTGTCGAGGGCCTGGTGGCACTTGATCCTGACGCCGTAATCGTGCTCGCTTCGGGTAGCAACACGCCTGCGCGGGCCCGAGCCGACTGGAACGCCGGCGCCCTGACCAGCCGCCTGCGCGCCACCCGCGCGGGGCAGGTGTATTTCCTCGACTATCACCTGTTCCGGCGCATCCGCGGTCCCATCGCGGCCCAGCTCATCGAGCGCCAGCTGCTGCGCGAGATGACCCGCAACTGAGCCGGCGGCTGGGTGGACTGGAGGTGCAGGCCGGGAGAGGACCTCAGACCGCAAGGTGAGAGGGCCGGTCAGCCCTGTTCTGGCCCGGCCCAGACCCGGACCACCTTGAGCCGCTCGCCGTCGCCGTCCACCACCGCCACGAGGTCGCCGCGCAGGGTCACGACCTGCCGCCCAGCGACCGGGTACGCGGGCCGTTTGCCTTGCCGCAGCTCGCGCGCCATCCGCTCGTCGGCCTCGATGACCGGAAAGTCCAGCGCGGCGAGGTCGCCTACGCCCACCGCCTCCGCGACGCCCTCCAGCGGCACCGTATCCGCGAGGTCGTAGCGGCCCGCGCGGGTGCGTACCAGCCCGCCCAGGTGCGCGGGCACACCCAGCGCCGCCCCCACGTCGCGTGCAAGCGAGCGCAGGTAGGTGCCGCTGCCGACCTCTGCCCGCACGAGCAGCGTTGGGAACTCACCGAGTGCCGGGGGCAGCGTGAAGGCGCGGCCGCCAGGATCGGGCGCCCAGCCGGCGGGGGTGGGGGAGAAGTGCTGCGGCGACGCCTGTGCGCTGGGGTACACGCCCAGCAGGTCGAGCGTATGAATCTCGACGCTGCGGGCGGGCAGGTCAAGTGCGCCCCCGGCCCGCGCCACGGTGTAGGCCCGCTGTCCACCGACCTGAAGGGCGCTGTACTGCGGCGGCACCTGCTCCTGCGGTCCCAGAAAGCCCGCCAGGACTTCACGCACCCGGTCCTCGGCAGGCAGGACCACGTCGGCCGTGTCCTCCACCGGTCCCTCGGCGTCCAGGGTAGGGGTGCCCGCGCCCAGCGAAATCCAGGCGAGGTAGGCCTTGCGGTCGCGTTCCATGAACTGCACGACCTTGGTGCTCTCGTCCACGCACAGCACCAGGACGCCGGTCGCCAGCGGGTCGAGGGTGCCGGTGTGGCCCACCCGCTTCGTGCCGCGCAGGCGCCGCGCGCGGGCGACCACGTCGTGCGAGGTGAGGTTCAGGGGCTTGTCCACGGCGATGACCGGCATACCGGGCCGATGCTAGCAGCCCGGCCCGGCGGCGCCACACTGCCGGCCGCCCCCAGTCTCTACACTGCGGGCGTGCTACGCGCTGCCTTCTGGCTTACGGCCCTCCTGTTCATTCCCATAGGCCTCTTTCTCTATTTTCTGCCTCCGTCCGTCGCTGGCCTGGTCGGCGTCTCGCCGCTGTGGCTCGCGCGCTTTTCGGGCGGTCTGCTGCTGGCCTGGGGGGCTTATCAGCTCGCCGCCAGCTTTGCGCCCGACCCCGTCAAGGTCGGTGGCCTCGTCGGCGGCAACCTGTTGAGTGTCGCCGCCCTGCTGCCGCCCACCCTGCGCGAAGGGTCGCTGCTCGCTCCGTCACTGCGCAGCGCACTTCTCGGACTGTGCGCCGTCCTGACCGCCCTGGCGGTGGCCGCCACCCTCGCCGCGCCCCCCCGCGCCTTCCCGGGCGGCCGCGCATGAGCGAGCGACTCCACAAGCACCTGGCACGCGCCGGGGTCGCCTCGCGCCGCGCCGCCGAGGAACTCATCAAGGCGGGGCGCGTGAGCGTCAACGGCGTCCCCGCGACCCTGGGTCAGAGTGTCACCGAGGCCGACGACATCCGTCTCGACGGGCAACTCATCGAGACGCAGCGCGTAGAGGCCGTGACCTTCGCGCTCTACAAGCCGCGCGGCTACGTCACGACCGCCCGCGACGAGTACGGCCGCAAGAACGTCCTCGACGCCATGCCCGACGTGCCGGGCCTGCACCCGGTCGGGCGGCTGGACCGCGACTCGGAGGGCCTGCTGCTCCTCACGACCGACGGCGACCTCACCCAGACGCTGACCCACCCGAGTTTCGGCCACGAGAAGGCCTACCGCGCCTGGACCGAGGGCGAACCCGACGAGGTGGCCCTGGACGCGCTGGTCACGGGTGTGAAACTCGAAGACGGCGTCGCTCAGGCCACCCACGCCTCGGCCGCTATAGGCGGGGCCCATGTGGTGCTGGCCGAGGGCCGCAAGCGGCAGGTGCGCCGGATGCTCGAGGCGGTGGGTCACCCCGTGACCCGGCTGCTGCGCTACCGCGTGGGCGGGGTGTGGCTGGCCGACCTCGATGTGGGCGAGTACCGCGAACTGAGTCGCCGCGAATTGCAGGACCTGCTGGAACCTGCCAGCACGCCCCCGCAGGTCCGTGACCGGCAGTGGGAACGCATCCGGCGGCGCTGGGGCTGAGCGCCGGCGCGACTCTGCTATGCTCGTGGGCGCGGGGGAATGCACGGTCGCGCCCAGGCAACTGGGTGAGGAAAGTCCGGGCACCGCAGGGCAAGGATGCCAGCTAACGGCTGGTCGGCGAGTCGAGCACCCACACCGGCACCGTAAGGGTGGGCAGCGGCGAAGCCGAAGGACAGTGCCACAGAAACCAGACCGCCGCGCTATGCGCGTGAGCGCAACGCCCCGGCGCGGGCGGAGGCGCGGTCAGGGTGAAACGGTGCGGTAAGAGCGCACCAGGCCCCCCGGAGACGGGGAGCGCTGGTAAACCCCATCCGGTGCAAGACCCGACAGTGCGCGAGGGCGGCCCGCCCGTTGACCGCCAGGATGGTCGCTTGAGGCGGGTGGCGACACCCGTCCCAGAGAGATGACCGCGCAGCCACGCGAGTGGTGGACAGAACCCGGCTTACAGTTCCCCCGCACCAGACAGGCGCCCCCACTCGATTTCGGGTAGGGGCGCAGTCATTTGAACAGGGGGGCCGAGGTCGCGAGGTGGCCCAGCTTCCTTCGGCCCGCGCCCCAGCGGCTCACTTCCCCGCGTCTATCGCCGCTACGACCAGGCCCGCGATGAGGAGCAGGCCCCCAATGGGCGTGATGGCCCCCAGCCAGCGCAGGCCGCTCAGCGACAGCACATACAGGGTCCCGCTGAACACGATGGCTCCGGCCAGCAGCAGCAGGGGCGCGCGGGTCTGGTTCATTTGGGTGCCCAGCACCATCAGGGCGAGGGCCGCGTACATCTGGTAGCGCACGCCGGTCTCGAAGTTGGCGAGCATCTGTGGGTCCAGGCGCTCGCGCAGGGCGTGGGCCCCGAAGGCCCCGAAGGCCACCCCCAGGGCGGCGAGAACGGCTCCGGTTTGCAGGGCGACTTGGGCACGCATATCCCCACGCTAGCCACCGGGCAGGGGCGCGCATGTCCCGCCAGGGTGGCCAGAGTGGGAAAAGGGGCCGGACTGGGGGCCAATTCGCTCTGTGCAGTGGGGCGCGGTGGTAAACAGGGGGGACGCTTGTTACACTTTCCTTAACAGTTCGGAGTTGTGCTCAGCGTAAGTCCGGGCTGTACCTCGCCCTCACCGGCCCTTCGGGGTCAGTGGGAGAACAGTGGGGAAGAAGGAGCGAAGGTGCCGTTTGGAGAGTACCCGTACACCATCGACGACAAGGGGCGCGTGGTCATGCCGCCGGCCTTCCGGGAATTCGTCGAGGACGGCATGATCCTCACGCGCGGCATGGAAGGCTGCCTCTATGTTTTTCCGCTCTCCAGTTGGCGGCGGGTCGAGGAACAGCTCGAGGGCCTGCCCCTCACCGACGCCGCTTCGCGCGCCTTCGTCCGCTTCTTCTACTCCGGGGCCAGCAAGGCGCGGCTCGACAACCAGAGCCGCGTCTCGGTGCCCCAGACCCTGCGGGCCTTCGCGGGCCTGGAGGGCGACGTGATCGTGGCCGGTGCGCCCGGACGCCTGGAACTCTGGGCACCGGCGCGCTGGGAAGCCGCCATCACGGCCGTGCAGGACCATCCGCCCCAACCTGACCTTCTCGCCAACTTCGTGGCGTAACTATGACGACTCCCCCCACCAACTCCGCACCCCTTTCCGACCTCTCCCATATTCCCGTGCTGGCCCAGCAAGTGCTCGGCGCGCTCGAACCTGCCCCCGGCAAAGTCTTCGTGGACGGCACCCTCGGCGGCGCGGGCCACACCCGGCTGCTGCTGGACGCCGGAGCGACCGTGTACGGCATCGACCAGGATCCCTACGCCCTGGAACGTGCCCGCGCGGCCCAGATTCCCGGCCTGCACGTTCTGGAAGGCAACTACCGCGACATGGCCGCGCTGCTCGGCGCCGAGGGCGTCACGCAGGTGGACGGCGTGTTGCTCGACATCGGCGTGAGCAGCTTTCAGCTCGACGACGGCGACCGGGGCTTTTCGTACCACACCGAGGCGCCGCTGGACATGCGCATGAGCCAGTCGGGCGAGACGGCCGCCGATGTGGTCAACACCTACGACGAGGCCGACCTCGCCGCCATCATCTACGAGTACGGCGAGGACCGGCTATCGCGCCGCATCGCCCGCGCGGTCGTGTACGCGCGCGAAAAGGCCCCCATCGAGACGACCGTGGCCCTGGCCGACATCGTCAAGCGGGCCTACCCGGGCTTTTCCAAGGGCATCCACCCCGCGCGGCGCACCTTCCAGGCCCTGCGGATTCATGTCAACGACGAACTCGGCGCCCTGCGGGGCGGCCTCGAAGCCGCCGAGGGCCTGCTGCGGCCCGGCGGGCGGCTGGCGGTCATCAGCTTCCACTCGCTCGAAGACCGCATCGTCAAGCGGTACCTGCTGGGCAGCGAGACCCTCACGCCGCTGACCAAGCGCCCGCTGGTGGCCTCCGAGGAGGAACAGGCCGGCAACCCCCGCGCCCGCAGCGCCAAGCTGCGCTCGGCCGAGAAGCGGGCCGCCGTCCCGGAAGTGGATGGGTGACCGCCCTGCGCTGGGCCTTCGACACCACGCCCGTCACCTGGCAGCGGCGCACGCTGCGCTACCTGGCGATCTACCTGGCGCTGGCGCTGCTCCTTGTCGGGGCGCGGTATCTCAGCCAGGACGTGCGCCCGGACCTGCGTGCCGCCCAGCTGCGCGAAGAAGAGCTCATCAAGGAGCGCGACGACCTCACCGTGCGTGTGCAGGCGGCGACCACGCCCCAGAAGGTCCAGAGCTGGGCGCTCGACAACGGCATGCAGCGTTTTGCCGAGAGCCGCAAGGCCGTCCGTGATCTGGGCGCCGCTGCCGCGGTCCCACCCCTGGCCGATTCCACCCCTGTTCTCGAGGTGAAGACACAATGGAAGTGAAGATCCGCAACCGCTCCCGCATGATGCAGATGCTCGCCCTGCTCATGTTCGCCTCTCTGGTCTGGGCCTATGCCCAGCTCGAGTGGGGGATGCCTCAGGGCGCCGGACGGCCCTCGCCCACGGCGCGCGGCGCGATCCTGGCGGCCGACGGCTCGGTGCTCGCGCGCACGGTGAATAAAAAGCGCGTGTATCCCCAGGGCACGCTGGCCGGGCAGATCATCGGGATGATGGGGGAGAGCAGCGGTCTGGAAGGTCTGGAAGCCGCCTACAACCGCGACCTGGAAAGTGGGCAGTCGCTCAAGCTGACCATTGACCCACGGACGCAGGCAAGCGCCGAGGCCGCGCTGGCCGAAGGCGTCAAGACCCACGAGGGCGAGTACGGCTCGGTGGTCGTCATTGAGACGCGCACCGGCCGCGTGCTGGCCGCCGCGAGCTACCCGGCCTTCGACCCCAACTCCTGGCGCGACTACAGCGCCGAGACGCGCCGCAACCGGCCCTTCCTCGACGTGTTCGAGCCGGGGTCGACCGTCAAGGGGCTGGTGGTGGCCGCCGCGCTCAACGAGAACCTCACCACCGCCGCGACCGTCTACGACACCCCCATGCGCCGTCACGTCGGGGGCCGCTGGGGCAGCGTCATCAACGACGCCGTGCAGCACCCCAGCACCCTGACCACCAAGCAGGTGCTGCGCTTCAGCAGCAACGTGGGCATGAGCCACGTCGTCGAGCACTTCCCGTCCGAGAAGCTGCGCAACTACCTCACGAGCTACGGCTTTGGGCAGGACGTGCAGCTGCCGACCGTCTCGGCCGCTACCGGCCGCCTGCAACCGCTGCGCAAGTGGGATGATCTCGTGCGCGTGACCAACGCCTTCGGGCAGGGCATGAGCAGCACCACGCTGCAACTCGCCGCCGCCTACAACACGCTCGCCAACGACGGCATGTACCTCTCGCCCCGACTGGTCGAGGGCGCGGGGGTGGGCGAGCGCCGCGAGGTCATCCGGCCCGGCACGGCCCGGGAGATCCGGGGGCTGCTCGAAGCGGTGGTGTCCGAGGGTATCAAGACCCAGGCCGGCATCGAGGGCTACGCGCTCGCGGGCAAGACCGGCACGGCGCAGGTCGTCGTGGACGGCAAGTACAGCTCGACGATCTACGACAGCACCTTCGCGGGCTTCTTTCCTGCCGACGCGCCGCGCGTCACGGTGGCCGTGATGGTTCACGGGGCCAAGCTGAACTACCACGGCTCCATGCTCGCCGCGCCTATCTACAAGCGGATCGCCTCTGGCCTGATCTCCGAGTGGGGCACCGCGCCCCGGATCGAGCCCGAGAAGGCGGAGGCCACCACGCCCTGAGAGGCGCCGGAACTGAACGTACGGGGAAAGGGACAGCCGGAGGTAAGGCTGTCCTCCCCGAACCGAAGTACGCCTATCAAGCCTGGCTTTCTTAAAATGAGTAAGAAATGAGCGAAAGGTGCACCTGAGGCGGGTCACACGGCGACTGACCAGAAGTCGCCTCAGCTGTTTGTGATCAGGATCACTTCTCCAGCTGCTACAACGTAAGCACGGCAGCTTTTTTGTCCTTGAAAAGGCTTCAGCGGCCTCTGATTCTCATCCTCATCATGAGAGTATGAGGCTTGGTATTGCTATTTATCTCATCTAAAAAATCGTGTTTCGGACGCTGAAAACGTCCAAAAAAGTGAATTGAAACGTTTCTGAACAGGTCAAGGGTGAGAGCAAAGAGCGCAGATTCTCACGGGACTGCCAGTTCACGCCACTAAGCTTTGTGACGTACGGGCAGACGCCACTGGGGCTTCAACGTGCGGCCGCCTTGGTCGGCCACGTTCCCAGCCTGAGCGACACCGACGCTTTTTTTTGTATCCGAGACCCATCGCAGAACCGGAAGTGTGGCTAGCCGGCCACGTCCGTTCACGTGCCTTTGACTGTTCAGGAGATTTCATGTCCCACAAGTACCTCGCCGCCCCCCTGCTCCTCGCCCTGTTTGCCTTCGCCGGTGCGCTCCCTGCCCTGCCTGCCGACAAGCTCATCTCGGACGCGGTCCAGACGGCCCTGAGTCAGCCCAGCCCCGCGCAGAGTGCGGCGCCGGCTCCTCAGAGCGCCCAGCAGGCGGCGGCCCAGGAATACATCCAGGAGACGCTGGCAGCGGCCCCGCGCACCGGCCGCAGCGCCGTGGCCCGGGCCACCGCGTACAACAGCCTCGCGGGCCAGACCGACAGCACCCCTCACATCACCGCGACCGGCACCCGCACCCGTCCCGGCGTGGTCGCCCTCAGCCGCGACCTGCTGCGCAGCTTTCCCTACGGTTCCCGCGTGACCCTGCAGGACCTCTCGGGCCGCTACAACTTCGGCAACCGCGTGTTCATCGTCGAGGACACCATGGCCGCGCGCAAGACCGGCAGCATCGACATCTGGATGGGCAGCTACCGCGACGCCATGACCTTCGGCGCCCGGCAGGTCCGGATCACCGCCGTCCGCTGACCCTGCACCTCACGTCCCAGCCGGCCGGCCACCTCCGTGGTCCGGCCGGTTTCGTGGTTCGGGGGGCAGGGGGCGCGTTCCCATGCTCTAAGCTTCGGCCCACATGCCCGGCTTCCGCCTTCCCCTCCGCGTGCCTGGCCGTTCGTCCGGCGCGGCGACCCCCGACCTCGCCTGGACCCTGGCGCGCGCACACCTCACCCGCCGCCGGACCCAGAACCTGCTGACCGTGCTGGGTATCGCCGTCGGCGTGATGGTCCTCATCGCCGCCCTGAGCCTCACGAACGGCTTTACCCGCGCCTTGGTGGACGCCACACTGCGCGCCAGTCCTCACCTGAGCCTGACTTCTTTCGCGCCGGCGGGGGCCGACCCGGCGCTCGAGCGGGCCATCCGCGCCGACCCGCGGGTCGAGGCCTTCACTCCATTCGTGGCCGACAAGGGGCTGCTGACCCGGCCAGCCAGCGAAGGCCGCGCGGCCGGAGTGGACTTCACGACCCTGTTCGGGGTGGGGCCGTCGGCGGCCCAGGTCCTGCAACTTCCCGAACTGGCGAACGCCCAGCTCGCCGACCTGAAAGACGGTGAGGTGCTGCTGGGTTCGGCTCTGGCCCGCAGCGTGGGGGCCTTCAGTGGAGACGAGGTTCGGCTGCTGAACAGCACGCAACGCCGCACCGCCCTGAAGGTCCGGGGGCTGTTCAGCACCGGCAACTACCTCATCGACAGCGGCTACGCCTTCACCAACACCGCGACGTTGCAGCGGCTTCAGGGCACCACGAACATCACCGGCTACCAGCTGCGCCTGCACAACCCGGACGACGCCCGCGCCGTGGGGGACGCCCTCACACGCACGGTCGCCTACGCGCCGCTGCCCTGGCAGGACCTGTACGGCACGCTGCTCGAACAGCTCGCGCTGCAAAAGCGGGTCATCGCCTTCGTGGTGTTCCTGATCGTGATCGTGGCGGCGTTCGGCATCGCCAACGTGCTTACCCTGGCCGTCTTCGAGAAGACGCAGGAAATCGCCATCCTGCGCGCCATCGGGGCAACGCGCGGCGTCATCACGCGGACCTTCGTCATCGAGGGCCTCGCGCTGGGCCTCGCGGGACTGGTGCTGGGCAATCTGCTGGGCCTGGGCATCAGCGCGTATTTCACGGTGCGGCCCTTCACGCTGCCGGGCGACCTGTACTTCATCACCGCGCTGCCGGTCGAGGTCCGGGCCAGCGACCTCCTGTGGGTCAACGCCGTGGGGCTGGGAACCACGCTGCTTGCCGCCCTGATTCCCGCCCGGCGCGCCGC
Organism: Deinococcus sp. Leaf326; assembly: GCF_001424185.1. Taxonomy (NCBI): domain Bacteria; kingdom Thermotogati; phylum Deinococcota; class Deinococci; order Deinococcales; family Deinococcaceae; genus Deinococcus; species Deinococcus sp. Leaf326. The sequence continues at coordinate 191,196 of NZ_LMOM01000021.1, forward strand.
CAGTGTGGAGCCGGCCCGCATCATCCGCTGAGGCCTGAGCTGGTAGGCATATCCCAGGCACGGAGCAAAACACGCCATGGATCAAGGACTTTCGCCGGCCTGCGCGCCAGCCTGACCGCGTCGTCACCTTCCTGACGGTGGGCTGAACCACTATTAATGTTCGCCGCACGGAGGCTCATGGCCCGTCAAGTTCCGGCCCGTAGGCTACTTCTCGGAGGAACCACCCATGAAAAAGTTTCTGATGATTCCGGCTGCGCTGCTCGTGAGCACTGCGTTCGCCGCCCCCAAGATCAGCGCCCAGAGCATTATCGTGAACCCCACCCAGCCCGACCTCAGCGTCAGCGTGCGCGTGAACAAGGACACCACCGGTAACGCCAACCCCGGCTACCGCGTGGGCGAGAACATCAGCATCAGCACCACGGTCAACCGTGACGCCTACGTGTACCTGTTCAACGTGGACAGCACCGGCGAAGTCAGCCAGATTCTGCCCAACCGCATCCAAGGCGGCGGCAACTTCGTCAAGGCCAACACCACCGCCGTGTTCCCCGCTGCGGGCGCAGGCTTCACGTACAGCGTTGACGGTCAGGTCGGCCTGAACAAGGTTCTGGCCCTCGCCAGCACCACCGAACTGAACCTCGACCAGCTCTCCAACTTCAGCGGTCAGGACCAGTTCGCCACCGTGAACGCCAAGGGCCAGGACGGTCTCGCCCAGGCGCTGAGCATCGTGGTCAACCCGATTCCCCAGAATACCTGGGTCAGCGATACGGCGTTCTTCAGCGTCGTGGCGGCCAACCCCGTGACCACCGGCAACCTGTTTGTCGGCACCAACGTGCCCGGCGCCAGCGTGATCCTCAACGGCCGCACCCTGGGCGGCGCCAACACGACCTACACGGGCCTCGCCTCGGGCAGCTACCCCGTGCGTGTGCGCGCTCCTGGCTACGCCGACTACACGACCACTGTCGCCATCCGCGCCAACACGACGACCAACCTGAACGTCGAGTTCTCGCGTGCCACGACCCCCGTGACGACCACCCCGACCAACACCGCCGGCTACACGGTCGCCCTGCGCAGTAGCGTGAACGGCGCCCGCGTGTTCGTGGACGGCGTGGAAGCCGGCACCATCCAGAACGGCGGCCTGAACCTGAGCGTGGCGCGCGGTACCCGCGAGATCGTGGTCATCGCCCCCGGCTACCGCACCTTCGTGAACAACTACAACGTTACGCAGAACGGTCAGATCACCATCAACCCCACCCGCTGAGCCCTGGGCCCGGATACACAGGCCCCCGCTTCGGCGGGGGTTTTTCATTGGCGGTGCAAGGGCCGGCCTTCCCCGGCGCTCAGGTCGGGCCCTGGGTCAGCAGGTCGTGGAGCACACGCGCCGTCATGCCCCAAATGTCGTGGCCCTGCCAGGGATAACGGTACAGCGGCACGGGCGTGCCGTCGGGCAGCCGCCGCGTCTCGCGCACCACTGTCAGGGCGCGCAACTCGGCCAGAGACGGACAGATGATTTCGGCGACCTCCGGGGTGCGGATCAGCGGCAGCCCCGCTGGGATGCGCGCCAGGACCGGCGTCACGTGGAAGCCGACCGGGGTGAATACGTCGTCGAGCTCGCCTAGGACCTGCGCGGCGCCGGGGGGCAGACCGACCTCCTCCCAGGCCTCGCGTAGTGCCGCCTGCGTCGGCGTCTCGCCCGGTTCCAGGCTGCCTCCCGGAAAGGCGATCTGGCCCTTGTGGGTGGGTAGCTCCGAGGACCGTACCGTCAGGATGACGCGGGGACTGGGTTCGCGGGTTAGGGCGACGAGTACGGCGGCGCGGCGGTAGTGGGGCAGGTCCAGAGGCGCGCGCTGCCGCCCGCCCAGCCACAGCGCCCAGGGATCGGCCTGGACCTCATCCAAGGGGTCGGGAGCCGGCGTGCCGGGGTCGGGCGGGCCGCCCTGCGTGTTCCGGGTCATGCCTGGGCCGTGCGCATCTCAGGCCACCTCGTCGGGCAGCCCGGCCAGCGTGGCCTGCACATGATCTCGCAGGGCCAGCTCGGGGTCCACGCCCAGCGACCGCGCCCAGGTGACGGCCCCGGCCAGCACCTCGGCCACGCCCTGCGCCGTGTCGGGGGCGGCGGCGAGCTGCGCGGCGAGGGCGTCCCGGCTGCCTTGCGGCGTGCCCGCGAGCCCCTGGGCCCTGGCCTCGCGGGCCAGCGCCCCCAGACCGGCCGGCACCCGGTCGGTGGCGCGCCGGGGACGGCCACCGCGCTCGGCGGCCTTGATGGCCTGCCAGTTGCGCGTGACCTCGTCGCTGCCGGCGACCACCGTGTCGGCAAACACATGCGGGTGCCGCCGCACCAGCTTCTCGACGATGCCGCGCTCGATCGCCACATAGTCGAAAGTGCCTTCCTCCTCGGCGATCACGGTGTGGAAGGCCACCTGGAGCAGCACGTCGCCCAGCTCGCCGGGCAGTTCGGGGGTTCCCACAGCGTCGGCGGCCTCGGCCGCTTCTTCGAGCAGGTAGGGGCGCAGCGACTCGTGGGTCTGTTCCTGATCCCAGGGGCAGCCGCCGGGCGCGCGCAGGCGCCGCATCACGTCGAGAAGTTCCTGCATGGCCCGGAGTCTAGAGCAGGGCGTTACCCTGGGCTGGCCATGCCCAGCGCCGACGCCTTCTTGCACCACCCCGACCGCCTGACCCGCCAGGTCGCGCGCGCCTACGCGCAGGGCGCCTTCCTGATGGACAACGGCGACGGTCCACAGTTCTACAGCGTGGAGGACCGCGCCCTGGTGCCCCTGACCGAGGCCGCCGGGTTGCATGTCGCGCGCCGGCTGCGGCGCGAGCTGCCCCGGTTCGAGGTCCAGGTGGATACGGCCTTCGCGGCGGTCATCGAGGGCTGTCGGGGCCACCTGCCCGGCGCCCCCGAGCGCGAAGGCGAGTGGATCAGCGACGAACTGGCCGACATCTACCTGCACCTGCACGCTACCGGACTGGCCCACTCCTTCGAGGTCTGGAGGGACGGCGAGCTGGCGGGCGGCGTGCTGGGGCTGGCATTGGGCGGGGCCTTCATCGCCGAGAGCAAATTTCACCGCGTGACCAACGCGAGCAAGGCGGCGCTCGTGCTGCTGGCCGGGCACCTGCACGCGCGCGGCTTCACGCTGCTCGACGCCCAGATCCAGAACAGCCACATCGCCACCCTGGGCGTGTACGAGATCGGGGCGGCCGCGTACCGCCCGCTGCTCGCCGGGGCACTGCGGGCCGACGTCTCACTCGACTAGACCAGTTTCCCAAGCCTGGGTCAATCTTTCTGAAGAGCCGGTCATGTGCGGCTGCCACCATAGGGGCACCCGGTCCCGGCAGTGGGCCGGCAAGGAGCCTCATGACCCGGACCCCGACCGCCGCCCCACCTTCCTACAGCGCCCTGCCCGACTCGCCCGTCACCCGCTTCCTGTTCGCCGACGCCCGCATGGCCGTGGTCTGGCTGATCGCGCGGCTGTACGTGGGCTGGCTGTGGCTCGAAGCCGGGCTGGCCAAGGTCGGCAGTCCCGAGTGGACCGGCGCGCAGGCCGGCGAGGGGGTGCGCGGGTTCCTGAACGGGGCCATCCAGAAGGCCGGCGGCGAGTCCCCGGACGTGTCGGGCTGGTACGCCCGTTTTCTGGAGAACGTGGCGCTGCCCAACGCCGGGCTGTTCTCTTATCTGGTGGCCTACGGCGAACTGGCGGTGGGCATTGCCCTGATCCTGGGCCTGCTGACGGGCGCGGCCGCCTTCTTCGGCGGCGTCATGAACCTCGCCTACCTGCTGGCCGGCACGCTGTCGAGCAATCCGCTGCTGCTCGTGGCGGCGGCGCTCTTGGTCGCCGCGTGGCGGGTGGCCGGCTGGTGGGGCCTGGACCGCTTCGTGCTGCCGCGCCTGACCCGGCACGCGCTGGCTCCGCCTCTGCGCACCCGGAACTAAACGGACAAGGAGAGCGGGAGGCGTGGTGGCCTCCCGCTCTCGTCTGGTCCGGTTCAGCTTCCGGTGAACGTGCCCCACAGCAGGTAGAGGTTCAGGCCGATGATGACCGAAGCGAACAGCCAGCCCAGAGCGGTGATGATTGGGCGGCTGACGAGCGCGCCCATCACGTCGCGCCGGGCGGTGAACAGCAGCAGCGGCACGAGGGCGAACGGCACCCCGAAGCTCAGGATCACCTGCGAGAGGATGAGCGTCGCGGTGGGGTCCAGGCCCAGCAGGATCACGATGAAGGCGGGCAGCATGGTCAGCGTCCGGCGAATCCACAGCGGAATGCTGAAGCCCACGAAGCCCTGCATGATGACCTGCCCGGCCATGGTGCCCACGGCACTGCTGCTCAGGCCACTGGCGAGCAGGGCGACGGCGAAGGCCACGGCGGCGGCCGGCCCCAGCAGCGGGGTCAGCGTCTGGTAGGCGGTTTCCAGGTCGCCGGCGTTCTCGATGTTCTTGCCGTAGAAGGTCGCGGCGGCCACGGCCAGCATGCTCATGTTGATCAGTCCGGCGAAGCCCATCGCGACGATCACGTCCACGCGGTTCAGGCGCGACAATCTCCGCTTTTCCTCGTCGCTGCGGGTGGGTACCCGGCCCTGCGTCAGCGCCGAGTGAAGGTAGATGACGTGCGGCATGACGGTCGCCCCGATGATGCCCACCGCCAGGTACACGCTGCCGGTGCCCTGGAAGCTGGGAATGAACCCGGCGCCCAGCGAGGCGAGATCGGGCCGCGCGAGCACGAACTGGGTCAGGTACGCCACCCCGATCACGAGGACGAAGCCGCCGATGACGAGTTCCAGTGGCCGGAATCCCCGCCCCTGCAGGGTCAGCAGCCAGAAGGTGATGACCCCGGTGATCGCCGCGCCCCAGATGAGAGGCAGCCCGGTGAGCAGGTGAATGGCGATGGCCGCCCCGATGAACTCCGCGAGGTCGGTCGCCATCGCCACGATCTCGGCCTGCACCCAGTAGAACCACACGACCGGGCGGGGCCAGCGCTTGCCGATGACCTGCGGGAGGTTCTGCCCGGTGGCGATGCCCAGTTTGGCGCTCAGGTTCTGGATGAGCATGGCCATGAGGTTGGCGGCCAGGATCACCCACAGCAGGGCGTACCCGTATTCGGCGCCCCCCTGGATGTTGGTGGCGAAGTTGCCGGGGTCCATGTACGCGATCGAGGCGATCACGGCCGGCCCGATGAAGGGCAGCACGCGTCCCAGGCCCCGGCGCCCACCCTGGCGTGACAGCACGTCGGCGGCCCGCTGCGTCATGCGGGCGTCGAGCGAGTCGGGCGGCAGGCTGGTGGGAGGCGGTATCTCTGACATGTCCCGAAGTTTAGGCTTGCCTAAAAAGAAAAGCTAGTCCTCCTAAAGCCGGGGGGGATGGGAGGGAATCGGTCTAGCCCGAAAGCAGCGCGCCGGGCAGGGGAGGCCTACCCTCTGGGGATGACTGCCGCCCTGTCCGCCACGCCGCAGCAGACCCTCGCCGCGCCGCTGCGCGTGCTGATCTGCGACGAGATGAACCCTGGCAACCTGACGCATGAGGGCTTCGAGATCGATTACGAGGGCAACATGGAGCGCGCCGAGACGCTGCGGCGCCTGCCCGAGTACGACGCCCTGATCACCCGCAGCCGCACCAAGGTGGACCGCGAGCTCATCGACGCCGCCGGGCCGCGCCTCAAGGTAATCGGGCGCGGCGGGGTGGGCGTGGACAACATCGACCTCGACTACGCGAGCCTGCGCGGCCTGCTCGTCCTGAACGCTCCCGAGAGCAACAACGTCTCGGCCGCCGAGCTGGCGATCATGCACCTGATGGCCGCCGCGCGCGGCCTGACCCGCAGCGACAGCCAGACGCGCGCGGGCGTGTGGAATCGCAAGTTCCTGGGCATCGAACTCAAGGACAAGACGCTGGGCATCGTGGGGCTGGGCCGCATCGGGAGCATCGTGGCCGACCGCGCGCAGGGCCTGCGCATGAAGGTGGTGGCCTTCGATCCCTATGTGCCGGCCAGCAAATTCGAGCGCCAGGGCGTCGAGCGCGCCGATACGCTGGCCGACCTGCTCGCGCGGGTGGACTGTCTGACGGTCCATACCCCCCTGACCGAGGAGACGCAGGGCATGGTCGGCGAGCGCGAACTGGCGCTGCTGCGTCCGGGCGCCATCGTGGTCAATGCGGCGCGCGGCGGCATCGTCGAGGAACGCGCCCTGGTCGCGGCGCTGGAATCGGGGCACCTGTTCGCCGCCGGGGTGGACGTGTTCGTGGACGAGCCGCCCACCCCGGATCACCACTTTCTCCAGGCCCCCAACCTGGGCATCACGGCGCACCTGGGGGCCAACACCTTCGAGGCGCAGGAGCGGGTGGGCGCCGAGATCGTCTCGCGCGTCCTCGACGCCCTGCACGGCGACGTGAGCAAGGGCGCGGTGAACGCTCCGGCCCTCGACGCCAAGACGATGGAGGCGCTGGGCGGTTACCTCACGCTGGGCGAGAAGCTCGGGCGGATTCTGGCGCAACTGCTGCCCGGCGCGCACGACATCGAGCTGACCTTCCGCGGCGAGTTCCCGGCCGAGCCCGCCCCGGTGGTCACGGCGGCCCTCGTGGGCTACCTGTCGGGCAGCACCGACGAGAAGCCCAACCTTATCAACGCCCGCGCGCTGGCCAAGGAACGCGGCCTGAACATCGCGGTGCGTGAGGAGGGAGACAGCCCCGACTACCAGACCGAGGTGATCGTCAAGGTCACGGCCCACGGCGCCGACAAGGACCGTACCCGGACGGTGGGCGGCACGGTCTTCGGCCGCAGCCCGCGCCTGACGCGGCTGCGCGACTTCCGCGTGGAGCTCGAACCCGAGGGCTACATCCTGATCGCCAGCAACAAGGACAAGCCGGGCGCGGTCGCCAAGCTCAGCAACCTGCTGGGCACTTGGGGCGTAAACATCGCCGGAATGGCCCTGGGCCGCGCCGAGAAGGGCGGGCAGGCACTGTTCACCCTGACCCTTGATGATGGCCTGACCCCCGAGCAGCTCCAGGCCATCCGCGACCTCGACGTGATCGAGTCGGCGTACCTGGTCCGGGCGTAGAGCGCGCCGGGGGTCGGGCGCAGCACCGTCCAGCCCGGCCGGCTCAGTTGTGCTGAAGCACTTCGCCGTCCAGACAGTGCCGAACCGCGCCGATCTGCCGGGTCTGCGGATTGACGATGGGAATGTGGGTGGCGGGCAGATCGAGGCGGTGGACCTCCCGCAGCTCGTTGCGCCCGATGTCCCAGGCCATCAGTTCGGCCCGGATGGACCGGTCGGCCTGGCGACCGGCCAGCATGACCAGCACCTCCTGCGGCGCGGCGCCGGGGTACAGCCAGGCTCCCGACCGGACGCCCAGCGTATTGACGACCTCGGGTTCGGGAACGCGGCCTGGGGTGCGGGACGTGGTCCGGTAGGCTTCCAGCTGGCCCGTGTTTGTGACGAGCGCCGCCCATTCACCGCCAGGGGCTAGGGCATGATCGACGATGCCGGTTGACCGGATATTGCGGAAGGCGAGGCCGGTCGCCGTATCGAACAGCCGGATGGGTGGGTATGACCTGAAGAAGTCGGAAAACAGGGTCGCGCCCGCTCCCTGAAGGGTCGTTCCGGCGCCCGATCTGTTGTCGAAGGCCTTGCGGACCTGCCGGGTCGCTACATCGTAGAGCGTGTAGTCGCCTTCTGCCGGCTGTACCAGCAGCCCTGTCCGGTCACCGGTGAAGGCCAATGCCGCCGCACCCCGTCACAGCGGAATCTCTCCGAGCAGGGTGCGCGTGAGGGCGTCGTAGATCTTGACGGCGGGGGAAGCCTCCCAGCCGGCGACGGCGAGCAGCGCGCCGTCGTTGCTCAGGGCAGTGGCCGAGACGCTGCCCCCGAAGGCCTGAAGCGTCTGGACTGCTCCGCTCCCCATACACCAGCTGACGTTGCCGGTCGTCTCGGCCAGGACGATGTAGGGCACTGGGCCGGTATACACGTTCAGAGGTGTCGGGATCACGGCGGGGACCGTTTTCTCGGACACCAGACGGCACGAGGCCAGCAGATAGCCGTTGGAGGTTTCCGTCAGCACACTGAACACGTTGCCCTGCCGACTGACAAATTCGCGCCAGGTGTCGAGCAGACCTAGAGTCTGCGGCCGGGCCAGCAGGGTGGCGCTGAGCTGGCGGACGGTCTGCTTCGTACCGGGAAAGAGAACTACCTCCTGCTCGCCGCAGCGCGAGCCGTAGGTGGCCGGAAGGTCGGCGAAGACCTGTTTGAGCTTCTGGGCCTGCACGCTCTGAAAGGAAAGCAGCCGGATACTGCCGCTCGGCAGGTCGAGGTCGAGCATGGGCGAGACGGGGGCCGGGGCGTAGGTGGCACCCGGCAGCCGCAGCGACTGCGCAAACCGGGTCGCGGCCTCATCGCTCTGGGCCGAAGCCACACCGAGGGAACACAGGAAAAGGGTCAGCCAGCGGTTCACCCTGACAGTATGAGCGCTGGTCATCACAGAGTTCCCAAAGTTTACAGCTCGCGCTTGAGCTTGTCGGCCGCCACCAGCAGCACGTCCCACACCCCGGAAAAGGGCGGAGCGTAGGCGAGGTCCGCGTCGAACAGCGCCTGCACGTCCGCGCGCTGGCCCAGCAGGGCCGCGACCACGTCCACCCGTTTGATGCTTTCGCGGCAGCCCACGAGCTGCGCGCCCAGCAGCCGCCCCGTGCCCACTTCGCCGGTCAGGCGCACGTGGATGGGCCGGGCGTCCTTGTAGTAGCCGGCGTGGTCGGTACTCCTGACATCCACACTCTTCGCCTTCAGGCCCAGGGCGTCGGCCTCGGCCTGGGTCAAGCCGGTGCGGGCCGCGCCTAGACCAAAGAATTTGAAGATGGACGTGCCCACGATGCCGGGAAAGGTCGCGTCGCCGCCCGCCATGTTCACGCCCGCGATGCGGCCCATGCGGTTGGCGGTCAGGCCCAGCGGAATATGGACCTTGCGCCGCGTGACCCGGTGCACGCTCTCGGTGTTGTCGCCCGCCGCGTAGATGCCCTCGACGTTCGTTTCCTGGCGGGTATTCACGGCGACGGCGCCGGTCTTGCCCAGGCGCACGCCCGCCGCCTTCGCCAGGTCCACGTTGGGCCGGACACCCACCGCCACGATCACGAGGTCGGCCCGCACCAGGCCCGCGCTCGTGTGCACGCCGGTCACGCGGCCCGCCTTGCCGGTCAGGCCCTCGACGCTCACGCCGCAGCGCACGTCCACACCGTTGCGCTCCAGCTCCTCGCGCACGCGGCGCTGGTACCCGGTGTCCAGGCCCCGTCCGGCGATCTCGGGTGACTTTTCCAGCATCACCACGCTCAGGCCGCGTGACCGCAGCGCCTCGGTCAGCTCGATGCCGATGTAGCCGCCGCCGACCACCACGGCCCGCCTGGCCTCCTTGAGACTCGCCTCGATGGCCTGACCGTCGGGAATCTCGCGCAGGACATGCACGCCGCCCAGGCTGGTCTGCGCCCAGTCGGGCCGCAGCGCCGAGACGCCCGTGGCGAGCAGCAGCCGGTCGTAGGGTTCGGTGACGGTGCGCCCGGCGCCGCGGTCCAGCACGGTCAGGGTGCCGGCCACCGGGTCGATTCCCGTCACCTCGTGGCGCAGCCGCACACTGACGCCGCGCGCGCGCATCTGCGCCGGCGTGCGGGCCACCAAGACGTCCCAGCCCTCTTCCCCGAATCCGGGAACGTCGCCGGCGAGCACGTAGGGAAGGCCGCAGGCGCCGTAGCTGACATAGTCGCCCCGGTCGAACACGGTGATGCTGGCGTCCGGGTTCAGGCGCTGGGCACGGCTCGCCGCGCTCATGCCGGCAGCCACACCTCCGGCGATCAGGATTCGCGGCGGGGAAGAGGTCATGGCCCGCAGGCTAGAGCATGCGGCGCTTCCCGGCGGCGCGGCCGCCCGCGCGGCGGGAGGTCAGGACGCCAGCAGAACGGTCAGAATAGCGATCACCGCCGGCACCGTCTGGATGAACAGGATGCGCCGGTTGGAGGTCAGTGCCCCGTAGATCCCGGCGACCGCCACGCAGCCCAGGAAGAACAGCTCGGTGGCCGCCGACCCGGTCAGCAGTCCCCACAGCAGCCCGGCCGCCAGAAAGCCGTTGTACAGCCCCTGGTTGGCCGCCAGCGAGCGGGTCGCCTGCGCGAACTCCGGCGTGGTCCCGAAAGCCTTCATGGCCCGTGGCGTGGTCCACAGGAACATCTCCAGCACCAGGATATAGACGTGGAGCAGCGCAATCCCCGCCACCAGCAGCCCGGCGAGGACATTCACCTGACCCCCCCGGCGGCTGGGCGGGATCGGGGGGGGCCAGCGTGGTAGGCGAGGGGTGACATGCCTGTAGCCTACGCCTCCCCAGCCCGGTCCTGGAGCAGGGTCTGAGTGCAGTGCTGGGGGCGCGGCGGGGTGGTCACATCTGCCGCCCCCCCGGGGCCGCTACCTTGAGCGCCAATGAAAGCCGCCCTCAGTACCGTTCTGGCCGCCCTGCTCACGGTCGCGTCCGCCCAGGTCGAAATCCGTATCGCGCCCGATCCCCTGCTCATTCTCGGAGTGGCGCAGGACGCGGCGCCGACGGCCCCCGGCAGTGCGGCCACGCCGGGTTCCCTGGCCAGTCCCGCCCCTGCCCCGCCCGTTCCTGCCGTCCCGCCCCTGACCGGGCTGGTCGCCGTGCGGGGGCAGTACTCGCTGCACGTGCGGCTGCTCGACGCCTCGACCGGCGAGCTGCGGCGCGAGGTCTGGCTGCCCAGCGAGACCGACCTGCGCGTGCCCCCGGCCCTGAGCGGCGACGGCCGCTGGCTGGCCGCCGCCCTGATTCCGGACCCCCAGACCCGTGAGGGACGGGTCGCCATCGTCTCGACGGTGCAGGGGGGAGCCACCCGTGGGCCGCAGCCCCTGCCGCCGGGCGGCTGGACCGTGCGCTCCGGGGGCCTGGACGGCACGCAGAGCCTCGCCCTGAGCCGCGACGGCATGCGGTTGGCCGCCGGCAACCGCAACGGCTACGCGCAGCTGTGGGACTGGCAGGCGGGCAAGCGGATCGCCACCGTTCAGAGCGAGAACCGCAGCGAGCCGGCCGCCCTGCTGTTCAGCCCCGACAGCCGCCTCTTCGCGCCGATGTTCCGGGGGCAGGTCCGCACGCGGATCTTTGACGCCCGGACCGGCGACCTCAGGACCACCCTGAGCGGGGTGGGGGTGGGCACCTTCTCGCCCGACAGCCAGGGGTTTTTAGGCTCGCGGGGGCGACTGCTGAGCCTCGCCACCGGACGCGAGGTCACGCCGCCCGCGTACCTGGCGGGCTCGGCGGGCGCGCTGGGCTTCAGCATGGACGGGCGCCGGGTCCTGGTGCGCGGGCTGGCGACCGACGGCCAGGGCCGCGACTGGCTGGAGCTGCGTGACGCCGCCACGGGGCGCACGGTGGGCACCCTGACCCGGATCGCCGACGGCTATCCCGAATTCCTCAGCCCCGACGGCACCTCGCTGCTGGGCGGAGACGGGCAGGGCGGCGTGCGGATTCTGCCCATCGCTCCCCGGTAGGGCGGTGGGCAACTGGAGCGGCCTGCACGCCTCAGCGCAGGCTGACGGGCCGCTCGCCCAGCGCCTCGGAAAAGCGCAGGAGATATCCGTTGGGGTCCTGCACCAACATCTCGCGGTTGCCGGTCTGGCGGTCACCCGTGACCCGCCAGCGCTCGCGCACGGGCCGGAACAGCGGCCAGCCGCGCCCGGCCAGCGCCTCCAGAATGGGCGTCAGGCTGGACACGCCGATCTCGACGTTCAGGCCGCGCCCCAGCGGGTACTCCAGCGGCCCGGTGCCCCACTCGCCGGACATCGCCTGAAGCATGACCTGCGCGCCTTCCCGTTCCAGATAAGCGAAACCGGGGCGGGCGTAGGCCACGCCAAAGCCCAGCGCACCGCACCAGAAGTCCAGGCTGGCGCTCAGGTCGAACACGTCAAATTCGGGTACCAGGGTATTGAAGCCTCCGGCGGGCAGGGCAGCGGGGTCGGTCACGTCGCCCAGCAGAGCGCGGCGGGGGAGGTGGGGGCAATACGCCGGATGGACGGGCCTGCCAGAGAACCGGGCACAGAGGTTCAGACCGGCCGCTCCACTGCGCCGTCGCCTCCGCTACCCTGGGGCATGACCGACGTTGCCCCCGCCCGGCCCGCCGCGCCCACCGTGCCCGACTTCACCCCCCTGAACCGCCACCGCCTGATCGCGCCGGGGCCGGTCGAGGTCGCGCCTGATGTGCTGGCCCAGCTGGCCCGGCCGCAGATGCACCACCGCGCGCCCGAGGGAGTCGAGAAGCTGATGGAGGCCCGCGCGCAGCTCGCCCGGCTGCTGGGCGACCCCTACGACGCCGTGATCACCACGACGAGCGGCACCGGGGCCTTCGAGGGCGCGCTCGTGAGCACCACCCCCACCGGCGCAAAGGTGGTCAACGCCCAGGCGGGCAAGTTCAGCGAGCGCTGGGGCGAGATGGCGCGGCGCTTCGGCTACGACACCCGGATCGTGGCCCGGCCCTGGGGCGAGGTGCTGGACCCGGACGAGGTCGCCGAGGCGGCCGCGGATGCCCACACGCTGCTCATCACCCACAGTGAAACCAGCACCGGCGCGCTGCACGACCTGGAGGCCATCGCCAAGGCGGCCAGGGCCCGGAACCCCGACCTGATCGTCATCGCCGACTGCATCACGAGCTACGGCGTGGCCGAACTGCGCCCCGCCGCCTGGGGCGTGGACGTGATCGTCTCGGGCAGCCAGAAGGGTACCGCGACCCCGCCGGGCCTGGGCTTCGTGCTGTTCTCGCCCGAGGTGCAGGCCCGCATGATCAGGGACACGCCGCACGGCTTCTACCTTGACATGACGCGCGAACTCGCTGGGCAGAAGGCGGGCAACACCCCGCAGACGCCCGCCATCAACCTCATCTATGCGTTGAGCACTGCTCTGGAGCGCCTGAACGCCGTGCCGCTGGAAGTCCTATGGGCCGAGCAGCGCCGCAAGACCGACGCTCTGATCGCCGCCGGCACCGCCCTGGGCGCCGGGTCGTGGGCCGCGCGCACCAGCCCCGCCGTCGCCGTGCTGACCCCGCCCGCGCCCCTCACGGGCCGGCAGGTGGCCGCGCAGCTCGCCGCGATGGGTCAGCGCGCCCTGCCGGGTCAGGCCCCCCACGAGGACACCGTGTTCCGCGTCTCGACGATGGGCTACGCCGACCGCTACGACGCCCTGGCGATTGCCGGCATCCTGGAAGACGCCTTCGCGGCCCTGGGCCACCGCGTCGAGCGGGGCGTCGCGGTGCAGGCGGCCTGGCAGGCACTGAAGTAGGGGAGAGTGGGGGGCTGGACCTGTGACTCGCAGCGGGGCGGGGCCAGAGCCAGTGGAGAGGGGGGAGGCGCCGGCTTCCCTCTCTCTACTTCCTACCCACCACTGCCGCCCTGTCGGTCAGTCCAGCACCGTGATTCCCGAGTCGCGCACCCGGCGCCGTACGTCGCGCACGCCGGCGCCGTTTACGCGCAGCACGAAGCGGCGGTTGCCGTTGGGTTCGCCGGGGTCGTAGCTCGCCACACTGATGATGTTGCTGGGCAGCACGGCCCGGGTGGCGCGCTCCAGGCTGCCGGGCACGTCGGGCATGTCCAGGGTCAGGCGGTGGCCGCCCTCCTTCATGCCCAGGATGCCCGTGAAGGCCCGCAGGATGTCCATCGTCGTGATGATGCCGCTCAGGCGCCCCGAGGCGTCCAGCACCGGCAGTCCGCCGATGTGGTGGTCCTGCATCCGCAGCGCGGCGTCTTCCATGTACTCGTCTTCCTGCGCGGTGATCACCGGCCGGGCCATCACCTCGGAGACGGTCAGTTTGCTCAGCAGATAGTTCAGTTCCCAGACGCTCAGGGTGGTGGCGCGGCTGGGCATGGCGTCCTTGAGGTCCTTGCGCGTCGTGATGCCGACGAGTTCGCCCCCCTCGACCACCGGCAGCCGCCGGAAGTGGTGTTCCTTGATGATCTTCAGGGCGTCCATGACGGGTGTATCCGGGGTAATGTTGACCGGCTCGGGGGTCATCCAGTCGCTTACGAGCATGGCGTCAGTCTAGGGCCTGCGGCCCTGTTCCTCTGTCCCGCCGGCGCTTCGGGGCTCCCAGCACATCACCCACCGCCGGTCTGATCGGGAGATGATGGGAGATGTGAACGGCGCGAAAAAGCCTTCATTCGGCTCAGAAAAGCGTGTGCTACGGTGCCTGCCATGAAGATGACCCCCAAGGCGCTCGCCCCGCTCGCCATCGCTGCCGCGTTTGGCCTGGGCACCCTGGCCCCCCACGCGCAGACCACCCCCCAGAAGGTCGGGTTCGTGAACGTGGACCAACTGTTCGCCGCGCACCCCAACGACAAGGACGTCAAGGCGATCCAGACCAAGTTCCAGGGCGACCTCGCTGGCCTCGACAAGCAGATCAAGGACATTGACGCCAAGGGAACGGCCGCCACCGCCGCCGACAAGGACAAGCGCGCGCAGCTCGTGACCACCTACAACGCGCAGCTCAAGAGCTACGACGACCAGATGAAGGCCAAGGCCGGCCCCATCGAGACCTCGGTCGACGCCGCCCTGTCGAGCTACGCCAAGTCCAACGGCTACAGCGTGATCATGGACCGCTCGATCGCCCAGCAGAGCGGTCTGGTGGTCTACGCCGACACCGTCACCGACGTGACCGAAGCCGTCAAGAAAAACGTCAAGTAAGCGCGGCCGCCGCCCCCCGGCCCCCGGTGTCCTCACGGGGGCCTGTTCATGCCGCCGGGGCGCGAAAGGACCATCCATGAAACGCTTTCTGACCCTTCTTCCCCTGGCCCTGCTGTTGACCGTCCCGCACGCCCAGCAGTCGCGCAGCCGCGTGGGCTTCGTCAATGTGCAGCAGCTCGTGTCGGGCATGTCCGGCAGCAGCGCCTACCTCGCGCTGCGCAAGAACGTGGACGCCGACCTGGGCAAACGCGAGCAGAACATTCAGACACTGGCCGCCAAGGCCACCCGCAGCCGGACGGCCGCCGACCGCGCCGCACTGCAAAAGGCGCAGCAGGATTTCGCTTCGGTGCAGAAGGGCTACGCCTCGCGGCTCTCGGCCGCCTTCAAGCCGCTGAGCAGCAAGCTCGACGGCACCATCGCCAGCGTCGCCAAGAGCAGCGGCTTCGGCGTGGTGTTCGACCAGCAGGTCGCCGCCCGCAGCAAGCTCGTGGTGTATGCCAACAGCTCGGCCACCGACCTCACTCCGGCCGTCATGAAGGCGCTCAAGAAATAACGTAACGGATGCCCCGCCGGGCTCCCAGGACGCCGAGTCCGGGGGCCCGGCTTCTTGTCAGTTCTTACCAGTTGTGCAGCGATTCGCGGAAGATGCGCTCCAGGTCGTCGCGGGTAGGCATCTCGGGGGCCACCGCCAGCAGCCGCTGCTGCTTGAGGGCGCCGTCTATCAGGGCCGGAATGTCCGACTCGTCGTAGCCCAGGGCCGACACGCCGCTGGGCGCGCCGACATCACGCATCAGGGCGATCAGGGCCCGCGGCAGCGCGTCGCGGTCGTCCGGGGCGTAGCTCTGGCCGGTCAGGCAGGTCGCGGCCTGAAGGTGCCGGGCCGGGTCGGCCGCGAAGGTGAACCGGAAGGCGGCCGGCGCGGTCACGATGACGCTGAAGCCGTGGGGCACGAACATCTTGTCGCCCGGATAACCGGGGTCGCGGTACTCGTGCCGCAGGCCCGCGAGGGGGTAGGCGCAGGCGTGGGGAATGTGCACCCCCGCCGACCCGAAGCCCACGCCCGCCATCGTCGCGCTGAGCATCATGAACCCGCGCGCCTCCGTGTCGTCGCCGCTGGCCACCGCGCGGCGCAGGTACTGGCCGCCGTAGCGCAGGGCCTGCGCCGACCACAGGTCCGCGACCGGGTTGCTGCCCTGATACGGGGGGCGCTCGTCGGGCGTGGCCGGCAGGGGACGGGTCGTATAGGGGCGGCTCAGGAAGCTCTCGGCAGCGTGGCACACCACGTCCAGCCCGGCGGCGGCGATGACCGCACTGGGGGCGGTGCGCGACAGTTCCGGGTCCACGAGCGCCTGCGCGGGACGCAGGGAACGGTGGCTGATGCCGGTCTTGATCTTCAGTTCCGGCAGGTCGAGGATGGCCACGGTGGTCGCCTCCGACCCGCTGCCGGCCGTGGTGGGCACCGCCAGCAGTGGCCGCAGCGCCGAGGGGGGCCGGCGCCCCAGGCCGACCGGCGGATTGACATAGTCCATGATCTCGCCGCCGTGGGTACACAGCAGGTTCGCCACCTTCGCCGTGTCTATGGCGCTGCCGCCCCCCACGGCGACGAACGAGTCGGGACGCGCCGCCCGCGCCGCCGCTACAGCCCGCTCCAGCGCCGCGAGCGAGGGCTCAGTTTCGACCTCGCTGTAGAGCACGAGGTCTAGCCCCGCCGCCGTCAGCGAGTCGAGGACCGGCTGGGCCACGCCCCGCGCGAGCACCTCCGGGTCCACCACCACGAACACGCGCTGGCCGCCCAGCCGCCGCATCTCCCAGCCGGCGTCGTGTGCCGCGCCCGCTCCGAACTTCACGGGCGTGGCCTCTATCGTGAACATGGATTCGCGCGCTGAACCGTTCGTCATCCGTCCTCCCTGTGCTGTGGGTCCCCGGTGGGGTGAAGTGTGGGTTGTGGGTCGGTTCCGAGTATGCCTGTTTCCGGGCCGGGTTTCCGGGCAATGGCGCGCGGCCGCCCCGGCGCTGCTCTAGCCTTGGCCCCGTGAACGATTCTCCCGATCCGACCCCTGCACCGGTTTCCGGGTCGCCCGAGCCCAGCGCGCGCCAGACCATTTTCGGCGCGCAGGAGGAGCGCATCCTGGCGCGGCTCGCGGCGCTGGACCCCGGACTCATGACCTATGTGCGCGACTTCGCCTACGACACGGTGTACGAGCGCCCCGGGCTCGACCTGAAGACCAAGGAGCTGGTCGCCTGCGCGCTGCTGACCTCACTGGGCAGCCCCCCCGAACTGCGGACCCACCTGCGCGGGGCGCTGCGGGCTGGCGCAACCGAGCAGGAGGTCCGGGAGACCTTGCTGCTGTGCGTGCCTTATCTGGGGTTTCCGCGTGTGGTGGGGGCTTTCGAGCAGTTGCGCGGCCTGCTGGAGGGTAAAGAGAAGGCCCCCCACCCGGAAGGGCAGGGGGCTGGGGAGGGCGGAGCTCAGTAGCTCAGCTTCACGCCGATCTTGGCCTTGACCACCGTACCGGGGAAGGCGAATCGGCTGCGTAGGTCGTTGTACCCGGGCTCGCCGGGGGCGTAGGTGCCCGCGTCGGTGCCGTTGCTCAAGGTCGAGGGGAAGTAGTGGTCGAGGCCCACGTCACCGAACAGACTGATATTGCCCGCCAGCGCGTAGCTCACCATCGCGCCCGCGCCGATCCCGAAGGCGTTGGTCGTGGTGGTCTGGCTGTTGCGTTTGCTGTCCGCGTAGGTCTCGGTCGCACTGAAACGGCCGTAGCGGCCCCCAGCGTAGGCGGTGGCGTCCACACCCGGCGCGATTTCGCCCAGGCTGTAGGTGCCGTCCAGACCCAGCAGGGTCTGGCTGCCGCTCTCGGTCGCTACGCCACCGCTCTTGTAGCTGCCGAAGGTCCCCAGCGTCAGGCCGGTGCCGGCCCCCACGTCCACATCGTCGCGCAGGGCGTCGGAGGGGCGGACATAGTCCACGCTGGCCCGCACGCCGACCGGACCGGCCACGTTGGGAACATGCACGAAGCTGCCGAACGACAGGCCCGAGGCGTACCCGGCGCTCAGGCCGAGCTCGACGCCGTTGAGGGACGATCCGGAAACGAACTGTGCGCCGGCGGAACAGCTGGCGGCGGCGATGGCGGCGGCGATCAGGGCCTTCTTCATGTCTTCTACCCTCGGCCCTACACATGAGAACGGCTCATGAAGGTCCACATGACCCCTTGAGAAAGCCGACAGCCCCGCATCAGACAGTCGGCGGGTGGAGCACGCCCTATGCTGAGGCGACTGGAAAAAGAGGGGACGGGGCGCTAAATTGCACCGAGTCCAATACGGTACACCCTGGCTGCTCCGGCAGCCGCATGGAGGATGAATGAACATTCTGACCCTCGTCCGGCAGGTTCCGGACGCCGAAGCGCGCGTCAAGGTGGCCGGGCAGGCCGTCGATCTCGACGGCACCACTCTGGTCATCGACGGCATGGACGAATACGGCGTCGAAGAAGCCCTGCGCCTGCGTGAAGGCGGCGCGGGCATCGAACAGATCATCGCACTGGCCGTGGGCCCCCAGCGCAGCGAGGACGCCCTGCGTACCGCCCTGGCGATGGGCGTGGACCGCGCCATTCACGTCGAGACGACCGAGAAGGTAGACGCCGTGAGCCTGAGCCGCGTGGTGGCGCAGGTCGCGCAGGCCGAGAACGCCACGCTGATTCTCGTCGGCGGACAGGAAGCCGACTGGGATTCGCAGGCGCTGGGCGCGGCGACCGCCGAACGCCTGGGCTGGCCGCAGCTCACCTGGACCAACGAACTGAAGATCGACGGTGAGACGATCACCGGCCGTCACGACGTGGACGAGGGCAACGAGAGCTTCCGCGCGCCGCTGCCCGCGGTCGTGACCACGCAGCAGGGCCTGAACGAGCCGCGCTACCCCACGTTGCCCAACATCATGAAGGCCAAGAAGAAGGAACTGCGCAAGGATACGCTGGACACCTACGGCGTGCAGCCGCGCGTGCGCACGGTGAACGCCGAGATCCAGACCCGCGCGCGCCTCAACCGCATCATCGACGGCAAGGATCCCCAGGCCGCCGCCGAGCAGCTGCTCGAACTGCTGCGCAGCGAAGCCAAGGTTCTGGCGTAAAGGAGAAGAGGACATGATTCTGATCGTCGCTGAACACGCGGGTGGCAAGCTCGCCAAGTCCACCCTGGAAATGGTCACCGCCGCGCGCGACGTGGCTGCTGCGGGCCGCGAAGGCCCGGTCACCCTGCTCGTGCTGGGGCAGAACGTGGCGGGCGTCGCCACCGAGGCCGCAGGCTATGCCGAGCAGGTCCTCGTGGCCGACCTGCCGGGACTGGCTGCCTACAACCCCGAACTCTGGGCTGCCGCTGCCGCGCAGATCGCGCAGGAGGGTGAGGCGAATCTGGTCATCATCGGTGGCAGCCGTTCGGGCCGCGAGTACGCCCCGCGCGTCGCCGTGAAGCTTGACGCGCCGTACCTCGAAGACGCGACCCGGCTCGGCATGAACGGCGCGGCGGTGCAGGCCCAGCGCTACACCTACCTCGCCCGCGTGACCGAGACGGTCGAGGCCGAGGACAGCGTGGTCGTCGTGACGGCCAAGCCCGGGTCGTTCGCCCCGGCGCCGGCCGCCGCGAGCGCGGGCGAGCAGTACGATGTGGAACTCGACCTGCCGGCCTCCCGTGTGGAGGTCACCGGCCGCAACGTCGAGAAGACGAGCCGCGTAGCCCTTTCGGAAGCCGACGTGATCGTGACCGGCGGGCGCGGCGTGGGCAGCCCCGAGAACTTCGCGGCCTATGTCGAGGGCCTCGCCGACCGCATCGGGGCGGGCGTGGGCGCGACCCGCGCGGTCGTGGACGCGGGCTGGCGCCCCTACGCCGAGCAGGTGGGCCAGACCGGCAAGACCGTGCAGCCCGGCGCCTACATTGCCCTGGGCGTGTCGGGCGCGGTGCAGCACCTCTCGGGCATGGGCAAGAGCAAGTACATCGTGGCGATCAACAAGGACGCCGAGGCGCCCATCTTCAAGGTGGCCGACTACGGCATCGTGGGCGACATCAACCAGATCGTGCCCGCACTGATCGAGGCAGCCAGGAAGTAATCTTTCCTTGCGTCAGAGGGGCCTAGGCAGGTGTCGGGGCCCCTTCTGTTTTGTGGGGACGGCCTGACCTGACCAGGAGATACGGTGCATTTCTGACGGACGGGTCAGAGCTGTTCGCCGTCTGACGCACGCTCTCACGTCTCATAAACCCCCGCCCCTCAGCATGAGGGCATGAACCGAATCGTGATGAGCGCCCTGGTGTTGGGCGCGGGCATGGCCCAGGCTGCCGACCTCCGCATCTACCCCAGCTTCACCGAAGTTCGTCAGCCGGTGCAGAGTACGGGGACGGCCCTGACCGTCACGTTGCCGCAGGACACCTGGGGCAGCATCCTGTCGGGCAGCCTGTCGCTGGAGGGCCTGCCCTTCACGCAGGCGGTGCAGAGCCAGCAGGCCAACTGGCTCGCGGGTCTGGAAGGCAAGACGGTGTACCTCGTGCGCGAGGGCCAGGCGCCCGAGGCCGTGACGCTCGTTCGGGCCCGCGACCTGCTGGTCAGGGACGCGGCGGGCCGGTTCTTTACGGTGCGTTTCGAGCAGCTCCAGTTCACCGAGGCGCCGCCCGTCAATGCCCAGGCCCCCACCCAGACCCTGGTGTTCAGTCTGCCGGCGGCGGGCAGCGGCACCCTGAGCTACCTGACCCGCGCCGTGAGCTGGGCGCCGCGCTACACCTTGCAGGCCGGCGACGGCGGCGCGGCCCTGTCGGCCCTGGCCGACATCCGCAACACGACCGAGCAGCCCTACGACGTGAAGGCCACCGAGCTGTACGCCGGGGACGTGGAGGTGCAGGGTACGCCGCTGGCGCAGGAAGCCATGTTCGACGGCGCCCTCAGCCGGGCGGTCGCCGCGCCGATGGCCGCGCCCAAGATCGAGAGCCAGGGCGACCTGCGCGGGCTGTACCGCTACGCCCTGACCACGCCCTTCACGCTGCCGGCCAACAGCGTCATCACGCTGCCCTTCCTGACCCCCAAGCTCAGCACCTTCGAGCGCTTCGTGGGCCTGAACACCTACTTCGGCACCGGCACCCAGGAAGGCACCCTCAACCGCTTCTACCGCTTCAAGGCCGACCAGCGCCTGCCCGGCGGTCAGATGACGGTGCGCGAGGACGGCCGCATCGTCGGGCAGACGAACATTGGTGAGACGCGTCAGGGTGGACAGGTCGAGTTCGCCCTGGGCAACGACCCCGACGTCGAGTACACCCGCACGGTCCAGACCGTCACCCAGGTCAAGGACGCCAAGGGCAGCGTGACCAAGACGACCTACAAGGTCACCTACGCCTTCGAGAGCAGCAAGACCCGCGCCGTGCGCGCCGAGGTGACCGAGCGCGTGGGTGGGCGCCGCATCATCATCGACAACGCTGCGCCCACGCAGAACCAGGGCACCGCGACCCTCAAGGTAGACGTGCCCGCAAAGGGCAAGGTCAGCAAGAGCTTCACGGTCGTGGTCGACAACAGCTGAGGCCCCTCGCTGCGCGAGACCCTCTCCCAGCTGGGGAGAGGGGTTTTCTGCTACAAGATCCCTTCCAGGTACTCCCGCAAATCCGTCCGGATCGGCTGGAAATACACGTGCTGGCCCCGGTCGCGGGCAAATTGCAGGGCGGCGGCGGCGAGTGTACGGTTCCACTCCAGCGACAGGTCGAAGGAACGGGGGAACACCGCGTTGTTGCGCGAGCTCCAGTAGTTGGCCGAGCCCTCGGTGGTCACGTTGGTGACGCCCCACCACATCTCGGCGCCGTCGGGCAGCAGGTCGGCGTAGGTGTCCATCAGCCGCAGGTCGAAAAAGGGCTGTGAGAAGAAGCCCACCGCGCCCGCCTCGAGCTTGCGCTCCAGGTAGTCGCGCTCGCGGGCGAAGGACTGGCGGTACGGGTCCAGACCCGCGTACACCCGCACGTGCGGCAGTTCGCGCCGGAACCGGCGGATGGCGGCCTCGGCGTCCACGTTGTAGACCCGCCGCGTCATGTCGCTGGGGGCGTCGCCAGTGACGATCAGCACCTCGTCGATCTCGTGCGCGAGCAGCAGGCCCGACATGGGCAGCGGCTCCTTGGGGTTGAGGTCGATGGCACGGATGTGCGGAATGGCGCGCAGGTGCGGCCGCGCGAAGGCGCACCCCTCCCACGAACGGGTGGAAAAGCGCGTCAGGTCGGGCACGTTGACCGTGTCCACGCCCGGAAAATGCTCGCGCACGGTGGCGAGCTCGGCGCGCAGGCCCGAGCGGCTGCGCGGCACGAGTTCCAGGGAGATGCGGGTCACGCCGTTCCCCCGGCGCCGAGGGCCGACCCCGAAGCCGCCACCTCGGCAGGCAGCGGCGCGGCGGCCGGGTCGTAGGCCAGCAGCGGCCCCAGCCAGCGCTCGGCTTCCTCCAGCGGCCAGCCCTTGCGCGCGGCGTAGTCCTCGACCTGATCCCTGCCGATTCGCCCCACGGCGAAGTAGCGGGCCTCGGGGTGCGCGAAGTACAGCCCCGACACGGCGGCGGCCGGCAACATGGCGCACGAGTCGGTGAGACTCAGGCCGACCTCCTCCGCGCCCAGCAGCGCGAACAGGGTACGCTTTTCGGTGTGGTCGGGCTGCGCGGGGTAGCCCGGCGCGGGGCGGATGCCGTTGTAGCGCTCGCGGATGAGGTCGGTGTTGCCCAGCTGCTCGTCCGGCGCGTAACCCCAGTGCTCCCGGCGCACGTCGCGGTGCAGCTTCTCGGCGAAAGCTTCCGCCAGTCGGTCGGCCACCGCCTTGACCAGAATGGAGTTGTAGTCGTCGTGCGCAGCCTCGAACGCTCGGGCGAGTTCCTCTGCCCCGTGGATGGCGACGGCAAACGCGCCGATGTGGTCGGCTCCCCCGGCCACATAGTCGGCCAGCGCCACGTTCGGCGTGCTCTGCTCGCGCTGCTGGCGGAGGGTATGCAGGCGTGGGCGGTCGGGCAGGCTCCCGCGCCCGGCGGCGGCCTCATGGGTGCGGTGGTCCAGCGTCCCCTCGTGCTCCAGAGGTTCGAGGACGATGTCGTCGCCTTCCCGGTGCGCGGGCCACAGCCCGATCACGCCGCGTGCCTGGAGCAGTCCCTCGTCCACCACGCGCCGCAGCAGCGCCTGGGCGTCCGCGAACAGCTTGCGGGCCTCCTCGCCGCGCAGGGGGTCGGTCAGGATGTTGGGGTAGATACCCTTCATCTCCCAGGCGATGAAAAACGGCGTCCAGTCGATGAAGTCCAGCAGCCCCGAAATCGGCTGCTCGATGATCTGGCGGCCTGGCTGGCGCGGCGCAGGCGGCGTGGGGGCCGCCAGTTTCGGCGCACGTTCGCGCGCCTGCCCAATAGAGATCAGGCGCACCTGCCGCCCGCCGTGGCGCTCGCGCAGGGCGTCGTACTCGCCCCGGATGCGCTCGCGGTAACCCAGTTCGTCGGCCAGCAGGTCGGAGGTGGTCGTCACGGCGCGGCTGGCGTCGAGCACGTGCACCACCGTGCCCTCGTAGGCCGGGTCGATCTTGACGGCCGTGTGGGCGCGGCTGGTGGTCGCGCCGCCGATCAGCAGGGGCTGCTTCATGCCCCGGCGCGTCATCTCGCGGGCCACGCCCACCATCTCGTCGAGGCTGGGGGTGATAAGGCCCGAGAGACCGATCACGTCCGCGCCAATGCGCGTGGCCTCGTCGAGCACCTTCTCGGTCGGGACCATCACGCCCAGGTCTGTCACCTGATAGCCGTTGCAGGCCAGCACCACGCCCACGATGTTCTTGCCGATGTCGTGCACGTCGCCCTTGACGGTCGCCAGCAGCACCTTGCCCTTGCCGCCGCTCTCCTGCTGGTCGGCCTCCATGTAGGGCGTGAGATACGCCACCGCCCGCTTCATTACGCGCGCCGACTTGACGACCTGCGGCAGGAACATCTGCCCCGCGCCGAACAGGTCACCGACCACGTTCATGCCGTCCATCAGCGGCCCCTCGATGACCTTCAGGGGCGAGCCGAGTTCGCGGTACGCCTCCTCGGCGTCGGCCTCGACATGGTCGGTGATGCCCTGCACGAGCGCGTGTGTCAGCCGCTGGGCGACCGGCTGTTCGCGCCACGCGCTCTGGGCGGCGGCCTCGCGCTTCACGCCCTTGTAGCGGTCGGCCAGCGTCAGCAGCCGCTCGGTCGCGCTGTGTTCACCCGTACTGGGCCTGCGGGCCAGAATCACGTCCTCCACGGCGTCGCGCAGCTCGGGTTCGATGTCGGCGTACACGGCCAGCATTCCCGCGTTTACGATGCCCATGTCCAGCCCCGCGCGGATGGCATGGTACAGGAACACGGCGTGCATCGCCTCGCGCACGTGGTTGTTGCCCCGGAAGCTGAAGGACACATTGGAGATCCCGCCCGACACGAGCGCGCCCGGCAGGTTCGCCTTGATCCAGCGCGTCGCCTCGATGAAGTCCAGGGCGTAGCGGTCGTGTTCCTCGATGCCCGTCGCCACCGTCAGCACGTTGGGATCGAAGATGATGTCCTGCGGCGGAAAGCCGGCCTGTTCGGTCAGCAACTTGTACGCCCGCGCCGTGATCTCTTGGCGCCTCTGCAGGTTGTCGGCCTG
Source organism: Deinococcus sp. Leaf326 (assembly GCF_001424185.1). NCBI lineage: Bacteria > Thermotogati > Deinococcota > Deinococci > Deinococcales > Deinococcaceae > Deinococcus > Deinococcus sp. Leaf326. The sequence continues at coordinate 215,518 of NZ_LMOM01000021.1, forward strand.
CCCACGTTCGTCGAAGGCCATGACCACGGCGGCCGCTCCATAGCGCCGCAGCAGCCGCGCGCGCGCCAGGAACGTCTCCTCGCCGTCCTTGAGACTGATCGAGTTGACGATGGCCTTGCCCTGCACGCGCTTGAGGCCCGCTTCCAGAATCTCCCACTTCGAGGAGTCGAGCATCAGCGGCACGCGGCTGATGTCCGGCTCTCCGGCCAGGAGGTTCAGGAACTTGACCATGGCGGCCTCGCCGTCGAGCATTCCCTCGTCGAAGTTGATGTCCACGACCTGCGCGCCGTTCGTGACCTGCTGGCGCGCGATCTTGAGACCCGCGTCGTAGTCCCCGGCCAAGATCGCCTGCGCGAATTTGGGGCTGCCGGTCACGTTGGTGCGCTCGCCCACGTTCACAAAGTTGGTCTCGGGCGTGAGGGTAAAGGCTTCCAGGCCGCTGAGGCGCAGGTACGGCGTGCGCTCGGGGGCGGTGCGCGGCGGCAGGGCGCTCATGGCGTCGGCGATCGCGCGGATGTGCTCGGGCGTGGTGCCGCAGCAGCCCCCCACGATGTTCACCAGCCCCTCGCGCGCGAAGTCGGCCAGCACCGAGGCCGTGTGCTCGGGCGTCTCGTCGTACTCGCCGAACGCATTGGGTAACCCCGCGTTGGGGTGGACCGACACCAGCGCGCCCGTGTTCGCCGCGATGGCGCGCAGGTGGGGACGCAGCAGGTCAGCCCCCAGAGCGCAGTTCAGGCCGAGCGAGAACAGGCGGGCGTGCTCGGTGCTCACCGCGAAGGCCTCGGGCGTCTGCCCACTCAGCGTGCGCCCGGAGGCGTCGGTGATGGTCCCCGAGAGCATGACCGGCAGGCGGCGGCCCTCGGCGGCGAAGGCTTCGTCGCAGGCGAACAGGGCCGCCTTGGCATTCAACGTGTCGAACACCGTCTCCAGCAGGATGAGGTCCGCCCCGCCCGCCATCAGGCCGCGCACGGCGTCGGTATAGGCCTCGACCAGTCCGTCGTAGGTCACGTTGCGGAACTCGGGACGCTCGACATCCGGCGAGAGGGTTGCGGTGCGGTTGGTCGGGCCCACGCTGCCCGCCACCCAGCGCGGTTTGCCGTCCTGGGCCGTGAACTCGTCGGCCACCTCGCGCGCCAGCCGTGCGCCGGCCTCGTTCATGGCGTAGGCCAGGGCTTCGGTGCCGTAGTCGGCCTGTGAGATGGTCGTCGAGTTGAAGGTGTTCGTGCTGGCGATGTCGGCGCCCGCCGCAAAGTAGTCGCGGTGCACCTGGCGGATCACGTCGGGCCGGGTCAGTTGCAGCAGGTCGAAGTTGCCCCGGTACATCCGCAGGGGGTCGGCCTCCGGCCAGCGGAAGTCGGCTTCGGTGAGGCCCGCGCGCTGAAGCTGCGTGCCCCAGGCCCCGTCGAGGATCAGGATTCGTTTGTGCGCCTCGGTCCGGATATCCGGGCGGATGGTCTGCGTCGTCACGTCTACCCCTATAAAAACAGCCGCGCTGGGCGGCCTGGAAGCGTCTTGCGCGTCTGTATGAGCACCTCGGCGGCGTCATCGGGCTGGGCCATCGTTGCCGCTCGCGCCATCGTCGGCGCACCCACACGGGAACTTTTCTGGGGGCACCGCTGCCGAGATGAAGGCCGGTTGCCGCGTCGTCGGCGGGCCAGAAAATTCCCTCGGACGCCTCTGGATGACCGCGCTTTGGGGGCGCGATGGGGCCAGGATAGCGCGGGTGATGTGGGGGAAAAGTGGGGGTGGTTTAGCCCTCTGGCCGGGTCCGGCCGGACCATCCCCGCTTTTCGAGGGCGCGCAGGTCGGGTTCATCGGCGATGGACACCAGATAGCGTGCCGCGTCTTCTAGGGCCCGGTCGTCCGGCTGGCCTGTCCAGACGCTGATCCTGACCAGATGCCCGTACCCGGTGGTGTAATTTTCGGCCACGTCATCCAGCGCGAGGATGCGTTCTCTGGGGTAACGCGCCCGGATCCAGCCCGCGCGGAACTTGCGAGCAGGTTTGTGCCAGCCGTACTCGCCGTCCTCCAGCCGCCGGAGCGAGCAGCGCGAGCGGTCCCAGAGAAAGAAGGCCTGCCCGGCGAGGTCAAATCCGGTCTCGGCCTGTACGGCAGCCAGCCCGGCCTGCATCCACTCCCCGCTGGCCGAGGTCCACACGGCGAGGTCGTAGTGCTCGGCTACCTGCCGCAGGAACTCGCCGAGAAACGGGCGCAGGGCGAATGACAGCCCCTGCGCGGTGTCGTCCCCGTGCCACAGCGTCTCGTCCAGGTCGAGGACGAGCAGGGGGCGCGCTGGCTGTGGGGCCACCCCTAGACCCGCTGGGCTGCCCCCTCGCCCACGACCGTCGTCCACCCGCGCACCTCCCACGACTCGACCAGCCCGGCCTGCACGTAGGGATCGGCCTCGGCAAAAGCCCGCGCCCCTTCCGGCCCCTCGGCGCGGAACAGCAGTACGGCGCCGTCCATCGGGTCTTCCAGCGCGCCGCCCAGGAGCAGTTCGCCGCGTTCGGCAGCGGCCTGGGCGTGGGCGAGGTGCGCTCCGCGGTACGGGACCCGGCGCTCGGCGTGGTCGGCGTAGCGGAAGCGGTACAGCAGCAGAAAGTGGCGCATGGCCTCAGCCTACGGCCTGTCCGGGGCGAGAAACATGCCCACCTGGTACGGCTCACCCGTGCCCTGGCGGTTCAGGTAGGGAATGAGCAGGCCGGCCAGCTGGCGCTGCAAGGTGCGGGCCTCCTCAGGGCTCAGGGTGACGCGGTTCCAGCCGGCCAGGATGAGCGGCGCGCCGCGCGCCAGCGGCTCCCAGACCTCACCCGCCTCGGAGACGAATTCGTAGTACACGTCCCCGGCCGGCGTAAAACAGCTCAGGCTGCCCCAGCCTTCCCAGGTGCGGGTGTGCATCGCCTGTTCCAGATTGCGCTCGAACGCCTGTAGGCCCGCACCCCGGTTGGCTTCGCCCATCTGCTCGAAGGGCCGCACGTGGAAGGGCACATAGAAGGCGCCCGGCGCGCGGTAGTGCCGCAGAGCCCGCCCGGCGCGCGCCTCGCGGCGGCTCTCGCTCAGCAGGCCCAGGCGCAGATACCGCTGCACCAGTTTGTAGGCCGGAGTCAGGCCCAGACCCAGCGCGGTGGCCGCCTCGGTCACGGTGCACTCGCCGCGCATGAACGGGGCCAGGCGGCGCAACTCGGTCCGGTCGGTCACCACGGCGGCCTGGGCCGGGTCCACGACCGTGAGCGTGCCGGGCGGAAAGCTGCTTCCCTCGGGGCCTTTCATGGGAAGCAGGGTACGGTCTAGGGTCTGAGCATGAAGCGACTCGTTTCCCTGATGCTCTCGTTGACGCTCGGCGCCGCGCAGGCTGGCGGCGCCGAAGGAGGCGCGGCCGGCGTGCATTCACGCACCCTGACCCTGAACCTGGGTGGGGTGCCCAGCCGCGCCGAGCTGCTGCTGCCGGGCGGCGCGGCGCCGGCGCCCCTCGTGCTGCTCATCCAGGGCACCGGCCCCGAGGACCGCGACGGCAGCTACGCGGTGCCCGGCGGCGTGGTACAGGGGTCGCTGGGCGCCCTGGCCCGCCGCCTCGCCGCGCAGGGCTTCGCGGTTATGCGCTACGACAAGCGCTACGCCGCCCAGACCTTCGTGCCGGCCACCGCCCAGGCGGCCCAGACGGGCTACGCCGCCCTGACGATGCGCGACCTCCTGGCCGACGCCCGCACGGCCCTGGACACGGCTCGCCGCCAGCCCGGAGTGGAGGCGCGGCAGGTCTTCGTGTACGGCTGGAGCGAGGGCAGCGTCGTGGCCGCCTCGCTGGCCCAGGAAGCCGGCGCGCGCGGGCTGATCGTGCAGGGGCCGGTCGTGGCCGGCTTCGCCGAGACCTTTGCCCGGCAGTTCGCCACCACCGGGCTGGCCTACCTCACGCCCTATGCCCAGGGCGGCAAGATCGGCCTGGAGGGCGTGCTCTCGGCCCTGGGGGGACCGGGCAGCCCCCTGGCGAAGTCGCAGGCCGCGCTGCTGCTCGACCGCGAGAGCACGCCGCAGCAGCCCAAACTCGCGACCATTCTGGACACCGACGGCGACGGGCAGCTCGACCTGCGGGCCGAGGTCGAACCCAGAATCCAGGGGTTCTACGAACTCCTGACCGCGGCGTCGCCGCTCTACGCTCCGGCCACCTCACTGCCGACGCTGGGCCGACTGGCCCCCGAACTGCGGATGCCGGTCCTGATCCTCCAGGGAGAGAACGACGGCAACGTCAGTGCGCAGTACGCCCGGCAGCTGGATTCGGCGCTGCGGGCGGCCGGCCACGTGTCCCCGACCCTGAAGCTCTACCCGGGCCTGGGGCACTCGCTCGGCCCGGCCGCCGACCTCACCCGCGACGTGTTCGCGCCGATGGCCGCCCAGCCCATGAACGACATGGCCGCCTGGATGAAGGCGCAGGTGCGGCGCTGAAGAAGGGGCGCGGGCGAGGCTCCGCGCCTCAGCCTACCGTTCCCATCGCCGCTGGGTAGCTACCCAGAATTTTGGCGTAGCTGGCCTTGCGCAGCACGCCGGCCAGGGCCAGGGCCACCTGGGGATCGTCGGCGCGGCCCTCAATGTCCACATAGATGAGGTAGCTCCACGCGCGGTCGCGCCGGGGCCGGCTCTCGATGCGCGAGAGGTTGAGGCCGCGCAGTTCGTTCAGGGCCTCAAGCAAAAAGCCCGGCGTGTGCCGCACCGCGAAAACCAGGCTGGTCTTGTGCGGCGCGTCCGACGGCGCGGGCTCGTGGCGGGCCAGGGTCATGAACCGGGTGAAGTTGAAGGGCTCGTCCTCGACCTCGCTCTGCAAGACGTTCAGGCCGTACAGCTCGGCGGCGCGGCGGCTGGCGATGGCGGCCTCGTCGCGGGCGCCCCGCTCGGCGAGGTCGCGCGCACTCCCGGCAGTGTCGTGCGCGGCAACCGCCTGCCAACCGTGCCTACGGATGAGGCCCGTGCACTGGTCGAGCGCGGGCTGCTGGCTGTAGACCCGGCGCAGGTCGCCGAGTTCCACGCCCGGCAGCGCCATCAGGCAGTGCGAGACGCGCACGACCACCTCGCCGGTGACGTGCAGCTCGGTGTCGCTCAGGAGGTCGATGGCCTGGAGAATCGCGCCCATCAGGCTGTTCTCGACCGGCAGCACCCCGTAGTCGGCCTCGCCGGACTCGACCGCGCGGGCGACCTCGTGGAAGGTGGGGTAGCCGCGCGTCTGGCCTACGCCCGGCAGGGCGTTCAGGGCGGCGATCTCGCCGTAGCTGCCGGGGTTGCCCTGAAAGGCCACGGTGGGGCCGGCTGGTGTGCGGGCGGCCTGCCCGGCCGAGTCGGGGTCGGGGATGGCCTGCGGGGTCGTGGCCGGAACGCTCATGCGGCGCAGGCTAGCGCACGGGCCGCGCGCCGGGGCGGCCCCGAGGTAGACGTGCGCTGGGCAGGGGCCAGGGCGCCGCGCCGGCTGGGAAGCGGGGACAAGCATGGACCTTGCCCCAATGCCGGGGCCGCGCCCCTGCGGGAAGAGGGCTCTAGAGTGGGCCCATGCCGTTGCCCGTGCCCGACCCGATTCTGGACCTCGACGCCTGCGCGCTCTCGGCGGCCACCCGCCGGGGAGACCTGACCTGCCTGGAGGTGACGCTGACCTACCTCGCCCGCCTGGAGGCCATCAATCCCCGGCTGCGCGCCGCCCTAGCAGTCAACCCACAGGCTGCTGCCGATGCCGGGGCGCTCGACGCCCTGGCGGCCGAACAGCGCGGCGCGCTGCACGGCGTGCCCATGCTCATCAAGGACAACATCGACGTGGCGGGGCTGCCGACCACGGCCGGCAGCGCGCTGCTGCGCGCCCACGTGCCGGCCCAGGACGCGCCGCTGGTCGCCCGGCTGCGCGCGGCGGGGGCCGTCATCCTGGGCAAGGCCAACCTGACCGAGTGGGCCAACTTCATGACGCTGGGGATGCCCAACGGGTACTCCTCGCACGGCGGTCAGACGGTCAATCCCTGGAATGAGCCCGGTGGGCCGGCGCACGACACGGGAGGCAGTTCGTCGGGCAGCGGCGCGGCGGTCGCGGCGCGGCTGGCCGCTGCGGCCATCGGCACCGAGACGAGTGGCAGTATCGTCAGTCCGGCGCACCAGAACGGCGTCATCGGCCTCAAGCCCACGCTGGGACTCGTGCCGCGCACGGGGATCGTGCCCATCAGCCACAGCCAGGACACTGCTGGGCCAATCACCCGCAGCGCCCGCGACGCCGCCCTGATCCTGGGTGTGATCGCCGGCCCCCACGCGGCCGACGAGGCCAGCCGGCGCTTCGGGCCGCTGCACCTCACCCTCGACCCGTGGGCCCTTTCGGGGGCGCACCTGGGCATCGTCAGTGACGAGCCGGGGCTGAGTCCGGCCGAGCAGGAGGCCCTCCAGACCGTGACGAAGGCCCTGCGCGCGGCGGGCGCGGCCCCGCACGATTTCGCGTGGCCGGCGCGGGCGGCCGACGGAGCCGGGGGCTGGCAGCTGGAGGTGTTGGTCTACGAGTTCCGGCCGGGGCTCGACGCCTACCTGGGCGGCGTGACGGACGGCCCGCGGTCGCTGGCGGAAGTCGTTGCGGCGAACGACGCCGATCCGGCCCGTACCCTGCGCTACGGCCAGACGCTGCTGCACGCCGCCCAGGGCACGCGCGGCGACCTCTCGGAGAAGGCGTACCGGCAGGCCCGCGAGCGTGACCTGCGGCTCTCACGCACCGAGGGCTTCGACGTGCTGTTCGCGCAGGGCCTCGCCGCCGCCGTGTTTCCCGGCATCCGGGGCTGCGCCGAGGCGGCGCGGGCGGGCTATCCCAGCGTGGCGGTTCCGGTGCCACTCGCGCGGGGCGGCCGGCCCGGCGGCGTGCTGCTCGTCGGCCCCGAGGGCAGCGACGCCCGGTTGCTCTCGATCGCCTCGGGCCTGAACCGCGCGCTGGGTGGTGTGCAGTTCCCACCCGACTGGGCCGTGGATGAGGGCGACAGTGAACCGGTGAGCGTGCCGTAGGCATTTCATGCTCCGGCGCTGCGGCGCTTTTGGTCCCTCATGATCTGTGCAGGGTCCGGGAGACACGCAGCAGCCACAGCTGAAGACATAGAGGCCCGGTCTAAAGAGACGGCTGGTAGGCCAGCGCCCAGCGGACATGGCTTGCACTCGGCCGCGTGGGCGGTTAGAGTGGCAAGCTGCATGGACAGGGGCGGTTAGCTCAGCGGTAGAGCTTTCGCTTTACACGCGACGGGTCGGGGGTTCGAATCCCTCACCGCCCACCATGAACATGCAGGCAGGACAGCAGAAAGGCCACCTTCACGGGTGGCCTTCGCTCTGCGTACACCGGCTGGATACACCTCACGCCGTTTTCCCAGGGGTTCTGTGACGTGGCCTTCTCCGTGGCGGCTTTCTATGGCACGGAGTAACACAGGTCGGTCCGCCCGTCCCGGGTCTTGACGCAGTCGACGTACTCCTCGCCTTCCTCCGGTTTTCCCTTCAGGACGGCGAGAAAGCTCGCGTCGCGCCGGTAGGCCAGGGCCGCGCGACCGTCGAGTGTGGGGGGCTGGTCAGGTTTGAGGTTCGGAAATTCGAGGTTGTACTGCCGCGTGCCGATGGTCAGGGCGACGTACTGCGCGCCCGCGCCGTAGCCGGGACTGACCACGCACGGCGCGCGCAGCGACAGCTTGCCCGCGGCGAAGACGTAGCAGATGCCCAGGCGGTCGGGGTTGGGCCGCGCCGAGGCGGCGCCGAGGAGACACAGGGCCAGAAGAGCGGAGCGCCGGTTCATGCCTGTACATAACACGCCGGCGGGGTCGCCGGGACAGGTTCCGGGAAGCCTGCACGCGCCGGAAGTCTCAACGATTCGTGGGGACGGCATGGGGGCCAGGGCCAGAGTCTGCGGCGTGCCCGGCTGCTACCCTCCTTGCTGATGTCCACGCTGCTGCGCGCCGAACACCTCTCCCTGACCTACGGCGAGCGCCCGGTCCTCGCGGACGTGTCGCTGGGTGTGGCCTCGGGCGAGCGGGTGGCGCTGCTGGGCCGCAACGGCGCGGGCAAGACCACACTGCTGCGAATTCTGACCGGCGACCTGCGCCCCGAGGAGGGTGAGGTGTGGCGGGCGCCGGGCTTGCGCGTGGCGGTCCTCGCGCAGCACCACGCCCACCCGCCGGGGGTCAGCGTGCGCGAACTGGTGGACGCCGCGCACCCCTACCGCGACGCCGAGGAAGAGTTGCTGGCCCTGGAGGCTGACCTGGGCGACCCCGAACGCCTTACCGCTTGGAGCGCCCTGCACGCCCGGCTGGACGCCGCCGAGGCCTACGCGTGGCCGGCGCGGGCGCGGAGCATCCTGGGCATGCTCGACCTCACGCGCTTTCAGGGCCGCGAGGCCGCCACGCTCTCGGGCGGCGAGCGCACCCGGCTGGCGCTGGCGCTGGCCCTGGCTCAGGAACCCGACCTACTGGTCCTTGACGAGCCGACCAATCACCTCGACATCCGGATGCGGGAGTGGTTGGAAGGTGAACTGCGGGCCTTCGCCGGCGGGGTGCTACTCACCAGCCACGACCGCGACTTTCTGGACGCAGTGGCCGGTCGCTCGCTGTGGCTGGCGGGCGGCGAAGCCACCGAGTACGCGGGCGGCTATACCCGCGCCGCCGCGCAGCGTGACCTGGAGCGGCGGACCCAGGCCCGCGCCGCCCGCCTGAGCGGGCAGGAGCGCGGGCGGCTGGAGGGCAGCGCCGAGTGGCTGGACCTGCGGGGCCGGCGCTCGGCGGCGCTGCGCACACGGGCCGGCCGCGTGGAAGTCGCCGAGGCGCCGCTGCCCGAGCGCCGGGTCCGGATGCGGCTGCTGGCGGGTACGGCGCGCGCGCGCGTGGTGGCCTGGGGCGATCACCTGTCCAAGAGTTACGGCGAGCACCTGATTCTCACGGGCGCCGCCTTCAAGTTGCGCCAGGGGGACCGCGTGGCCCTGATGGGCGCCAACGGCACCGGCAAGACCACCCTGATGCGGCTGCTGTCGGGCGAGACCTTCGCCGATCCGCCCGCGTCCGAGCGGGCCGCGCCCCCCACGCTGAACTTCGCGGGCGGGGTCACGGTGGCCAGTCTCGACCAGATCTGGCACGGCCTGACGCCCGGCGAGGGCCTGCACGCGCAGTTCGTTCGCCGCTTCGGGAACCGCACGAACGGCCTGCTGGGCCGCGCGGGCTTCACCGAGGCCGACTGGCCCAAGACCCCGGAGCAGCTCTCGGGCGGCGAGCGGGCGCGGGCGGGGCTGGCCCTCGTCAGTGCGCTGCGCGCCGACGTGCTGCTCCTCGACGAGCCGACCAACCACCTGGATGTCGAGGCGTTGCAGGCGCTGGAGGACGCGGTGCAGGCTTACGCGGGCGCAGTCGTTATCGTGACCCACGACCGCCGGTTCGCGCGCGAGGTCGCCACGCGGCTGTGGATTATCGAGGACCGCGAACTGCGCGAGGTCGCCGGCTGGGGCGCGCGCGGCTACGAGGACCCGGCCCGCAGCCTGGAGGGCGACCCGCCGCCGCCGCCCCCTCCGCCCACGCCCCGGCAGCGTCTGGGGCGACTGGAAACCTGTCTGGGCGAGGTGCGCCGCGAGCTCGATGCCCTGCCCGGCAGCCTCACGGGCCGCGAGGAGGGCCGGCTGCGGTCCCAGGCCCATGCGCTGCAACAGGAGCTGTACGGCCTATATGCCGAGGTCCACGCGGCTCCGCAGTGGGACGCCGAGGTCCGCGAGCCGCCCCTGACCGTGCGGGCGCAGCGTCTGGGCGACTGGGAGGCCGCTGGGAGCGGAGGCGGGATGTTTTGGGCGGCCCACGACGAGACCTGCCCGCATCTCGCCTGGGACGGCCGGACCCTGCGCTTCTCGGCCCCCGTGGAGGCGTGGTACGGCGCGGCGCTGCTGGCCGGGGCGCTGCGGGTGCTGTTCGAACGCTGGAACGTGGGCCGCGCGGAACTGGGCGAAGGAGGACTGGTCCTGACCCGCCGGCAGTATTTCGAGCGGACCGGTGTGGTACGCCCGGTACGCCCGCCGGAGGAACCGCAACTGGAGCCCAGCGTGCAGGCCGGATAGGCCCGGATTCGTCCGGCCGCGCTTTCGCGGCTGCTCAGGTCCAGTCCAGCAGTCGCTGCCTGCCCCCCTCATGCGGCGACAGGGGCAGAACGCTGCCCCTCCGCCGAAGGTGTCTTTCGCTATACTCGCGGTTATGGAAGATCTCATCAAGGGACGCCTCGGGGGCGCGGACGGTTATGACATCCGCTGCGCCATCGAAGGCGACAAGATCGTGGGCCGCGCGGGCGGCAAGCTGCACGGCAAGGACATCGAACTCGAGATCACCGAGCGCGGCGTGCAGGGCACGGTCGGCAACGAAAGCGTCAAGATCGAGCTGGAAGCCGGCGAACTGCGCGGCAACGTCGGCAGCCAGAAGCTGACCCTGCGCGGCGTGGACCGGGTGACCGGATTCTTCGGCCAGCCTATCGTCGGCTGGAACGTGGTCGCGCAGCAGCAGGGCGAGCACCTCTCGGGGCAGCTCGGCAGCACGGTCCTGGGCCGCATCTTCGAGCTGGAACTGGGCAGCGCTCCCGGCTGGGTCGGTACCCTGGTCGCCGTCGTGGCCTTCTACGCCCTGGAACCCCGCGCCAGCGTCAGCGCCTAAACGCGCGTGTGCTCGCCGCCCCGGCCGCCGTGCCGGGGCGGCGTCTGTATTTCGCGACTCCCCGGCCTCAGCGCACGCCGAAGCGGTAGGTCACGCCGAACCGCACGCGCGTACTCTCGGGGTCCGAGCCGGTGCTGGGGGTGGTGGTCACGCCCAGGCTCAGGCTGGCGCGGCGGCTGACGTTGTAGTCAGCGCTGAAATTGGGCCGGATGCTCTCGAGATTCAGTCCCCGCAGCGGCGTGCTGACCCGGAACGTGAAGCGGCCGTCGGGCGTGCTGTACGAGGCGTCCACGAGGCCGTTGCCGCTCAGGTCGGTCTGGTACTGCAAGAACAGTTCGCGCGTCAGGTACGACCCCACCGTGATCGTGGCGTTCACGTCGCCGTCCGTGGAGAGGGTCGGGGTCAGGCGGAATACGTCCAGGCCCAGGGCGCGCGCCAGGGTGCGCTCGATTTCGCCCAGCACGAACACGTTCAGGGCGGTGCGCAGGGCGCTGGCCCCCAGGGTGCCCAGGTTGCTGGGCAGGCTGGCGAGGTCCGGCACGCCGGTCACGACAAGCGCGTACAGCTCCGGCTCGCCGTAGGCCGTGCCCGTGGCCGGGTTCACGCAGGCGGCGCCGCTGTTTTCCGGGCAGCTCAGGGTGGTCTCGAGGTTCAGGACGTTGGGGCGGCCGGCCACCGTGCGGAAGTCGCCCGCCACCGAGAGCGCGATGGGGACCTGCTGCTGCACCGAGCGGCCGTTCACCATGACGGTGCCCGGCACCGTGCCGCGCGCCGTGATGTTGAAGGTCGGATACAGGCCCTCGCCCCCGAAGCCCACGCGGCCCTGGGTGATGTTGAACTCGTTCTCGCGCAGGAACAGGGTGCCGCGCTGGGCCAGGATCTCGCCCCGGATGCGGGGGCGCGCGCCCGTGCCGGAGATCGTCAGGCCGGTCGTGCCGAACTCGGCGCGCGCGAGGTTCTCGTCCACCCGGATGCCGTTGGGGGCCGTCACGCGCACGTCGTCGAGCACCAGGCGCTCCAGGAAGGGCCGCTGCGGGGTCGGCGTCTCCTTGCCCTCCTCCTGCGGCTGCGGAAAGGTCGTGTACTGCTCGGGCAGCGGGCTGGCGAAGTTGTCGGTGGTGCGCCCGTCGGTACCGGCCTGGGCACTCTCGCCGGGGCCGGGAATGGTGGTGGGCGAATTGACGCGGCCCAGCGTGAGGCGAGCGAAATCGGCCGCGCCGCTCACGCGGATGAGCTGGCCCTCGGTCACGGCGCGCAGGTCGCCGGTCAGGGCGCTGTCGCGGCCGTAGATCGCGGCGAGGGGCAGGTTGTAGTTGCGCGCCGCGAGGCTCAGGTCCAGCGGCGACAGCGTGCCGCTCAGGGCCAGGGTCCCCGCGCCCGTGGCCGGGTTGGTGCTCGTGCTCTGGCCGGAGACGGTCCAGCGCTCGGGCTGCCCGGCTTCCGCGCTTTGCTGCGAGAGGGTGACGACCGTGTTCGGCAGCGCGCCGAGCGCTTCGGGAGCCACCAACCCGCTGAAGGTGAGTCCCGTGCCCGAGAGCCGCCCCAGGGTGAGCTGGCCTTTCAGGTCTACGCGCCCGTCGGTGCCCACCGTGCCGCCGGTCAGGACGCGCCCGCCGCCCGTGAAGGCCCCGCTGTCGGGCAGGTCGCCGGCAAATTCAGGCACCTGCACGCTCAGGCCCGCCACGCTGCCCACCAGGTTCTGGGCGCGCAGCAGGCCGCGCGGGCGGTCGTAGGTGCCGGCCGCGCTCAGGGTCAGGCTGCCGCGCAGGCTGGGCTGCAACTCCGCGAGGCCCGGAATCAGGCGCAGGACCGGCGTGAAGGTCGTGCCCGTGAACTGCGCGCTGAGGTCCACCTTCTGCCGGGTGTACTGCCCGCGCACGTCCCAGGTGCCGGCGCCCGAGAGCTGGACGTTGATGTTGCGCAGTTCGCCCGCCGCGTAGTCCAGCGTGCCGCTGCCCACCAGCGTCTCGGTGCGCACGCCGCTGGCGGCGTCCACCGTAGTGCCCGGCGCCGGACTCGTCGCGGGGGTGGTGGCAGGGGTCAGGGGTGCGGCGGCGACTGCCGCTGCCGGGGCCACCGTCTTCGTCTGGGCGAGGGCCGCTGCCTCGGCCGCGGTGGTGCTGGCGCTCACGCGGATACGTTCGGCGACCACTGTCGCCGTGCCCGCTGCCGGATTTGCCAGTGGCACCCGGAAACGCGCGATGCCGGTCACGACGCCCTCGCCGGGGGTGGTGCCGGTCGCGGCCCCCACCAGGGCGCCCAGCGGCAGCGCCTGCAACGTCGCCTGCCCGAAGACCTCGCCGCCGCCCAGGCCGGCCGTGAACTGCGACCGGCCCAGGTAGCCGCGCAGTCGCCAGTTGCCCGCCACCTGGGTGCCCTCGACCCGCGCCGCCTCAGTCTGCGTGCCGAGGTTCAGGCCCGCCGACTGCACGAAGAAGGTGCCGCCACCGTCGTTCAGGTTGGCTTCTCCGCTTACTTGGCCGCCCAGTCCGGGCAGCAGCTTCAGCTCGCCCAGGTCCACCTCGTTCAGGATCGCGCGGGCGCTGTAGCCCTCGCCGGTGGGCCTGACGGCCAGCACGCTGCCCAGCGCCGGCACGAGGTCGGCCAGCCCCCCCTCGGCCGTAACCTGCGCGCTGCCCATCGCGTTGCCCGCGCGCAGGCTGCCCGTAAAGCTCTGGCCGGTCAGCCCGATCTGCCCGCCCACCGTCAGGGTCTGCCCCGAGATCTCGACCGGGTAGCTCGTCACGCCCACGGTGCCGGTCAACCCCGAGTCGGCGGCGCGAATGTTTACGTTCAGCGCGCCCGCGTCCTTGCGGAGCTGCCCGGCCAGCGTGCCGGTCCAGGGTCCGGCCGCCGACTGCGCCGCCGTGAGATTCAGGGTGCCGGCGCTCAGGGCGGCCGTGGCCTGCACGCGGGGGCGTCCGGCGTCCAGGCGCACCTCGCCGCTCACGTCGCCGGCCAGGGGCAGCCCCAGGTAGGGAATCTCCTGCGGCGCACGGACCCCCGCGATCCGGAACGTAAAGGCCCCGTCGCGGGTCTGCGAGCCGACCGACCCGCTCGCCGTTAGCCGGCCGCTCAGACCGCCCACGTCTAAGCGTGCGAGGTCCAGGCCCGGCAGGTCGGCCGTGACCTGCTCGCCGTTCCAGAGGACGCGGCCCGCGGTCTCGCCGTCGCTCACGCTCAGGTCGGCCGCCGCGCGGCTCGCCGTTCCCGCCGCGCGCCACTCGCCCCGGCGCACGCTCAGGACAAGCCGGGGATCGGCCAGCAGCCCGCTGGGGGTCACGCTCAGACTCAGCTCGGGCCGGCTCAGGCTGGTGGCGCCCAGCCACTGCCACTGGCCCGCGCCGCTCTGGCCTGCCGGAATGGGGCGCAGCTCGACCGCGCCGCTGGCCGTCGCTCCGGGGCCGTCCACCAGTCGGAGCTGCACGCCGCGCGCGTCGGCTATCAGCCGCGCCCCTGCCCCCAGCAGCCCCGCCGTGCCGGTCAGCAGCGGCCGCGCGAAGGCGCCCGACAGCGTGAGGTCAGCGGGCTGGGTCAGCACGCCCTGCGGCCCGCCGGTCACGCGCGCCGTGCCGTGCCAGCCGGTGTAGGGGTCGGCCTTCACGTTCAGGGCGGCGTTCAGGCCCTGCGCCGACACGTTGCCCTGCACCGCGAGGGCCTGGGCGCGGTAGCTCGCCTTGAGGTTGCCCGAGACGTTGCCGGCGGCTGTGAGGGCCAGGTCGGCCACGCCGTTCAGGCCCGCCGCGCCGCTGACACGCACACGGCTTCCGGCGGCCTCGAGTGCGAAGTCGCGCAGGGTCACGGTCTGACCGGTCAGGCGGGCGACCTCGGCCCCGTCCTGGGTCAGCGCGCCGCTCAGGCCCCTGACTCTGCCACTCAGCGTGCCGGTCAGGTCGGCCAGCGAGACGCCCGACACCGCCGCCCCGGTGGTCGTGACGGTCGCGGCCAGGGTGGGGGCGGCCACCGTGCCGCCCAGCGTCGCGGCGACCGTGGCCCGGCCACTGCTTCCCGCGACCAGCCCCAGCGGGGTGAGATCGAGCCGCCCCGAGAGCGTGGGGATGAAGCCCTGCGCGCGCGTGAGGGTCACGTCACCGCCGCCGAGTCTGCCGGCGTCCAAGGCATAGCCGCCCCGGCCGTCGCCGCGCAGGGTCAGGGGGTCGGCCAGCGCGCCCAGTTTGGCCTGCACCGTGCCCGAGAGCTGCGGCCACTGGCCCTGGAGTTTCACGTCGGCGCGGTTGCCCGAGGCCTGCACGCTGCCGTACACGCTTGTCCTTGCCGTGCCCGCCGCGAGGTCGATGTCCTGCACGTCGGCGTACAGCGCGCCGCCCTGACCCTGGCCGCGCAGTTCGGCGCGGGCCAGCAGGTGCGGGTCACTGGCCCGGCCGCTCAGGGTCAGGCGGGCGGCGAGCGCGTCGGTGACGGCGTTCAGGGTGCCCGAGACGCTGGGGTCGCGCGCCTGCCCGGTCAGGGTCAGGGCCGCGTCCACCTTGCCCGTCCCGAAGGAGGCCGCGCCCTGGTAGGCCGTGGGCACGCCATTGACCTGCACCTTCAGGCCCTGGGGCAGGCTGCCCTGGGCGCTCAGCAGGCCGCCGCGCAGGCTGCCGCGCAGGTCGGCCTTGAGCACCTCGCCCTGGGGGCGGTACTCGGCCGAGCCGTACAGGCTGAACGGCCCCACCTGCCCCTGCTCGCCGCGCAGGGCGAGGTTGCGCGCGCTGAAGCTCTCGGGACCGCCCGCGAGGGTGCCGTGGGCCTCGGCCGTGCCCGCAAAGGTCAGGGCGTCCACATCCAGCGTGGCGGGCAGCAGCCGTGCCAGCCGCAGCGAGGGCGTCTTGAGGGCCGCGTCGTAACGCCCGCCCCGTAGGGTGGCCGCGCCGCTCAGGGCCGGGCCGCTCAGGCTCAGGGCCACGTCGCCCGCGCGGTAGCTGGCCTGCACGTCGCCGCTCAGCTCGCCCAGGGTGTCCTCGGTGCGCCCGGCGAAGGTGGCCTCGACACGGTTCCAGGCCGCGCCGCCCAGGGTCAGTGTGCCGCCCACGCCGAGTTGTCCGGGCCGGCCCCAGAAGGCCCCAGCGTCCAGACGGTTCAGGGTCAGGGTGCCGCCCGGCCGCAGCGGCAGGCCCGCGCCCAGCGCGCCGCTGAAGCTGGCCTGTTTTGCGCCGCTGCCCAGGGTGCCGGCCAGATTCAGTGGTCCGCCGCCGCTGAGGGCGGCGTCGAGTGCCCCGCCCGGCACCGGCCCCACGGCGCGCAGGCGGCCCAGCCAGCCCACGCGGGCGTTCCAGCCGGTCGCGCCGGTCAGGGCCACGTCGGCCTCGCCGCTGCGGTAGCGGGTGTTCAGGTTCAGCCGGGCATTGAGCAGGCCGCCGGGCGCTCCGCTGCCCAGGCGGCCGCGCAGGGGGCCGTTGACGGTCTCGCCGGTCAGGGCGACCTTCCAGTCCTGGCCCAGCAGCCGCGCGGTGAGTCGCGTGCCGGCGACCGCCAGACCCTCGCCGTGCTCGCCGCCGATGGCCCCAGTCAGGAGACCCTGCACGTTCACGTCCGGCTTGGCGAAGTCGCCGCCGACCTGCGCCGTAAAGCGGCCCGGTACCACCTTGTTCACGTCGGCGCGGGCACTCAGGGCGAGGGCCGGGTATACCGGTCCCGAGACGCGCACGACCGTGCCCGCGAGCGCGCTCCCCGTCAGGGTCGCCACGGCGCCGTCGACCCGCAGCGCGCCGCCCACGTAGCGGGCCGGCACGGTGAAGCGCGCCCCGGCCGCCTGGCCGCTGGCCTGCGCGCGCAGGTCGGCCAGCGTGCCCCCCAGCGTGGCGCTCAGGGCGCCCTGCACGCCCGCCAGGGGTTGCAGGTCCGGCGCGGCGAGCTGTCCGGCGACCCGCCACGCGCCGAGGCCGTTCCCCGCGCTGCGCGTCAGCCCGAGGTCGAGGGTGGCGCCCGAGGTGGAGGCACTGACGGTGGCCCGCGCCGCCTCCGTGGCGATGGCCTGGGCACTGGCGTTCAGCGTTAGGTCGCGGCCCGCATACGCGCCCGTCGCCGTGAGGGTCAGGGTCTCGGCCGCGCTGCCGCGCAGGGTGGCGCTCAGTCGGGGGCCATCAGTTGCCTGGGACCGCACGGTCAGGGCCGCGTCCGCCTGCGGGTAGACCGGCCCGCGCACCGTTGCGGAGATGCCCGACACCGTACCCCCCAGGTCGGCGGCGAGCTGCCCGGCGCGCAGGGTCACGTTCCCGCGCAGGTTGCGCAGCTCGCCGCTGGTCCGCAGGTCCACGCCGAGCTGCCCACTGGCCCGCGCGAAGTCCAGGTCGGGCACGTTCAGGTCCAGGGCGGCCGAGCCCGTCACGTCGCCGAGCCCTGTTCCGGCCAGGTCGGCGTCGGCCAGCCCGGCGCTGGCCAGCAGGGGCGAGAGCGCGCGGGCGTCCACCCGGCCGCCGCTCACGCTCAGGGTGCCGCCCGCGAGGCGCACCGGCAGGCGGGTACCGGGGTGGGTCAGCACGCCCTGGGCAACGATCTGCCGCGCGTCCACACCGCCGCGCCAGTCGAGCCGGGCGTCCAGGCCCAGCGGCGCGCCGGCATACCGGGTCTGGGTCAGCGACACGTCGGCGCCGGTCGCGCGCACCTCGGCCACGAGTCGGCCGGGGCGGATCACGGCGCGCAGGTTCTCTGGCAACAGGCCCGTGAAGGGCGTGAGGTCGGCGCTCAGGGTGCCACCGATGCTCGGCAGGACCTGGAGGCGCCCGCTCAGCGGCCCCGAGGGTACCGCGCTCAGGCGCGGACCGTCGCCGGCCACGCTCAGGGTGCCGGGCCGCGTCCCCGCCGCACTCTCCAGGGCGTAGCGCAGGCCCAAGCGCCCGGCCCAGGCCCCGCCCGCGTAGGTCAGGCCGCCCAGGCGCACGCGCGCCCCGGTCAGCGAGCCGCTCAGCGGCAGGGTCTGGGCCGGCACGACCAGCGCCGCCGCCCCCGACCCGAAGCGCTGCGCCTTGAGCCGGACTGTCCCGCTGAGGTTCGAGACGCCGCCCGTGGCGCGGGCGCTCAGGTACGGCCCGTCCACGCGCAGGTTCAGGTCCGAGACGGTCGCGGGCAGGGTCAGGCGGCCCGAGGCCAGGACCGTCTGGCCGGCCACCGTCCCCGAGGCCGAGATGCGCCCGGCAGCGGCGATCACGTCCAGTGGCCCGGCGCGCAGACGACCGCTCAGGACGCCGCCCGAAGCGCTCAGGCGGCCCTCGAGGGTCTGGCCCGCCAGGGTCAGGCGCCGGGCGTCCACCTGGAGATCACCGAAGCCGCGCAGGGTCACGGTGGCGGCGCCGCCCGCACTGTCGCGCACGCTCAGGGTGCCGCGCGGGCTGGCGCCGGTGCCCTGGATGTTGCCGTCGACGAGCAGTCGTCCGTCGCCGCCCGCGCCCGGTACGGTCAGGGGACCGCGCACGTTCACGTCGTAGCGCCCGGCGGGCAGCGAGGCCCGGCCCTCGGCACGCAGGCCCTCGCCGTCGGTCACGAGGACATTCAGACGGTCCCAGGGGCCGTTGAGGGCCACGGTGTACTGGTCGAGCGTGCCGCGTGCCTCGACCGCGCCCCGGAAGGCCTCACGGCCGCCCTGACCCGGTCCCCAGGTGGCGCGCCCCTGCACCTGCCCGGTTTGTCCGAAGGCGGTCAGGGTCTGCGCGCCCGCCACCCGCACCAGACCGCTGCGCCCGTCATAGGTGACCCCCAGGTCGCCCCAGCGCCCGCGCGCGCTCAGGGCGGGGGTCAGGGTGCCGGTCACGTTGATGTCCTGCGCCGGCACGCTGACCCCACCGAAAGACAGCTCGCCCGTGCGCCCACTCAGCCGGGCTGCGAGCGCGCCGTAGGGACCGGCGACGGTCGCCCGCAGCGTCTGGCCCATGAAGGTCGCCGCGCCGCTGGCCTGCACGTCGGGATAGACCCGGCCCCTCAGGGTGGCCTCGGCCGCCTCGCCGCCCAGCGGCAGCCCGGCGCGCAGGTCGGCCGTCACGGTGCCGATGGGCGTCTGCCCGGTGTCGCCCCGGCGGGTCAGGGTGCCGGCGACCGTGGCGCCCGCCGCCTGCGCCTGCACCTGGGCCGAGCCGCCCAGCCCGGCGAGGTTCAGGTCCACCGTGCCGCCCAGCCTGGCCACCGTGGGAAGCAGTGGCCGCAGCGCCGCGAGGTTCACGCGCCCGGTCGCCTGCCAGTCGGCGCCGTCGATGAGGCCGCTGGCCGTGTCGCCCAAGGTAGTCAGCGAGAAGCGCACGCCGCTTTGCACACTCAGGCTGCCCCGGATATCGGTGCCCTCGATGCGGGCAGCCGTGCGGTAGGGCGCGCGCAGGTCGGTGTCGGCCAGCACGGTCACGCCGCCGACCGTGCCGCGCACGCGGGCCGCCGTGCCCAGCGCCTCGGCGCGCAGGTCGTAGCCGTTGCCCTCGGCGCGCAGCTCGCCCACGGCTTCCAGGTTGGTATTGACCGAGAGGTCGCCGCTCACGGCCGCGCCGCCCGTCACCGCGAGGTCGCGCGCGCGCAGGGTGAAGGTCTCGCCGTTCCAGCCCAGCGCCTGCTCGCCCGAGCGGAAGGTGGCCCGGCGCCGCAGGAAGTCGAGGTTCAGAGGCCCGCTGAGCGTCTTCTCGAGGCCGGGGACCCGCGCGCTCACGTTGCCGCTCAGGGCGCCGCCGGGCAGGTTGAGGGTGCCGGTGCCGCCCAGCGTGACGCCCGCGCCGACGAGATTCTGGACTGCCCAGGTGCCGCGCAGTTGCCGGTCGAGGTCGAGCCGGACCGTCCCCAGGTCCGCGCGCAGGCCCGAGCGGTCGTAGCGGGCGCTGCCGTTCAGGGCGAAGGGCCCGGCCTGCCCGCCGCTGACGGTCGCCCGCAGGTTCTCGGCGGTGCCGCTCAGGGCCACGCGGGCCCGCGCCGCGCCGTAGTCGGGGTTCAGCGTGGCCAAGAGGGTTCCGCCCTTGACCGCGTAGCGGGCCTCCAGCGGCCCGCCGAGCGCCGCGCCCCCCAGCGTGACGACGTTGCGCGCGTTGATGCCCGCCGTGAGGTCCAGCGGCCGACCCGCGAAGTCGCCCTTCCACGCCGCCGTGCCCGCCCGCCCGAGGGCCAAGCGGCCCGTGAGGGTCTGCGCGCCGGCCAGCCGGGTCCGTGCGCTGAAGGCCAGGTCGTTGGTCTGCCCGTTTACGGTCTCTCCGGCCGCGGAGGTGCTGTCGGCACTGAGAAAGGTGTATTCGGCCCTGGCGGCCTCAAAGGGCACGCCCGCCACCGTGCCCTGTGCCTGCGCGTAGCCCTTGACCCGCACGGTGGTCCAGCCGCCGGCTGTGACCCGCAGCTTCAGGGTGCCCTGGCCGGTCGTGCCGACGGCGCGCGCCAGCCCGGCGACGGTGGGCGTGGCGTCGGCGCTCACCGTCCAGTTCTGGGCCCCGAGGTCCACGCCGCCGCGCGCAGTGACGGGGCCGTCCCAGCCCTGCCCGGCCAGGGTGAAGCTGATCTGCTCGCCGCGGTGCGTGGCGCGCCCCGTCACGCCGGTCACGCGCACGAACCGGGCCTCGGGCACGCGCAGCTCGCCGCCGCTCAGGCGCAGGTCGCCCTTCAGGGGGCCGTCGCCTACCACGTAGCGGCCGGTGATGCGCCCGCCCTCGACACCCTTCCAGTAGTGCCGGGCGATGCGGGCGTCGGCGTCCACGTCCACCGTGAAACGGTTGGTGCCGGCTGCCGTCTCGGCCACCGTGACCCCGGCCGTGAACGCGCCGTCGTCGGTCTCGCCCTCGACCTTCAGGCGGCCGCCTTCGCCCTGGTCCACCTTCGCGCGCAGGTTGGGCACGTTGACGCCCTGGCCGTCCACCTGCAGCGCCGAGTCGCGGATGTCCACGCCGCTCACCACGACCTTCCAGCCGCCGCTCGCCGCCCCCCCGCCGCCCCCGGTCGCCCCCCCGAGCAGCTCGCTGAGCTTGAGGTCCACGTTCGCCCGGTCGACCGCCACGGCGACCCGCACGGTGCGTGTGGCGGGATTGACGCCCGTGACCGTCACGCCCCCTGCTCCCACCGTCGCGCTCACGCCCGGAAGGTCGACCCGCGCGCCCTCGACCCGGGGCGCCCACAGCGGTCCGGTGACGCGCCCGGCCTGCACGCCGCTGCCCCCCAGTCGCGTGAGCAGTAGCCCGCCGAACAGGGCCGGCGAGTACGCCACGACCCCCCCCAGCAGCAGCCCCGAGCCCAGCAGCACCCAGGGCCAGCGCCGGGCCGCGCGCGGCCGCGTAGAGGCGGGGGCGGCCCGGCGCTGGCGGTCGCTCATGGCCGCCCCGCACAGTTCGCCGCGCCCCGAGGAAACCGGGACGCGGCGAGCAACGTGCAGGGCAGAGAACGGCCGACCATCCGCGTCATCTTAGAGCCTGGGCGTGAGGGACGTGAGCGCGGCGTCCTCTGCGCTGCCGGTCAGGTGAGGGGTATGCGTTCGCCCCGCCGGGACGGCGGCAACCCGTGAGGACAACCGGGTCCCGGACGCGGCGCGGCTCAGATGAACAGGGGCTCGTCGGGATCGTCGGGTAGGGGGCGGTCCTTGCGGGCCAGCAGCGCCGCCGCCGTGCCGATGCCCAGCAGCGCGCCGATCCCCAGCACCGCCAGCACCCAGATGCTCGCGGAGAGCGGCGGTGTCGCCGCGCGGTGGGTCAGTTGGTGTCCTTCCATGTAACGCAGCATACCGTCAGGTCCCGGCCGGCGCTCTTGACCTCGCCTTGAAAGGGGTGGGGCAGTCCGGGCAGGACGTGGGAAGGAGTTGCGGGCGGCCGAGGAGCAGGCCAGGGCAGGTGGGTACAGGCACCCTCCCGCCCCTGCGCGCGGCCTAGTCCCGGCTGACCGCCTTGCTCAGGGCGACGAGAACCTCCCAGTCGTCGGGCTGCTCCGGGTCGTCGAGGGCGGCGCGGTTGCGGCCCAGATGACCGCACCTGGCGCAGCGGTGCAGCACGATCCAGCCCTTCTTGCCGCTGTGCTCGACCCCCACCGGCACGAGGTCGCCGTGACACTCGCTGGCGCGGTCACCGGGCAGCACGTCCACGTGCAGGCTGTGCAGGCAGTGCGGGCAGTGGTTGCGCACCGAGCCGTTGCGCAGTGGCCGCACCTCGCCTCCGCAGGACTGGCAGGTGAAGGCGTTGTTAGTGCCCTGCACCGTGAAGCGCCGGCCGCTCACCGCGCCCCCCCCCGGCGCTGGTCACGGCGCGCGTGGCGCTCGTCCCAGCGGCGGTCGAGAAAGGAGCGGATGGCCGGCTGCCCCACGAGCAGCAACCCCAGCGCGATGTACGCCAGCCCCGCCACGCTGATGACCCACCCCTGCCAGCTCACGGTGCCGGTGAGCATCCCGACGATGAACACCAGAATGCCCGTGAACATGCTCAGGCCGACGGTCACGCGCCACGCCCACACGCTGCCTAGCCACACCTGCGCGAGCAGGGCGGCCGTGGCACAGGTATACAGCACGTTGCGCGCGAAATCGCCCGTCTGTCCCTGGAGCAGTCCCGCCAGAAAAGGCGTCGTGCTGATCATGAACAGGCCCGCGAGCACGACCTGGGTCGGTACGCGGCCGGCGCCGGCCAGGGCCGGGTCGTGCGGCGAGGAGGGACGGGGGGCAGGCGTGCTCACACCTCATTTCAGCACGCGCGCGGCGCAGGTGCCGGGACGCGGCGCCCAATTGCGCTGGCCAGAGCGTCGGAGGGCGGCTACTGCCGGGCTAGGGTCGCGGCTGCCCCTCCTTCAGGGCGACCAGACCGGCAGCGTCACCGGCCGGGCGCGTGCCCACTCGTACTCGAACTGCCGCCCGAAGGCGCGCAGAGTGGTTGGGTCACTCGTCGCCAGGGTGTACTCGCTCAGGCCGCTCGGGCCGAAGGCGCTGAAGTGCAGGTTCTGGCTGCCCACCGTGAGCATCTCGCCGTCAATGAGGGCGGCCTTGGCGTGCAGGCCGCCCGCTCCGGCGAACCAGCGTGCCTGGACGTGCCCGGCCAGGCCCTCCGGGGCCAGCGCCGCGCGCAGGCTGCCCAGCAGCGAGAGCCCCTCGACCTGGAGCAGGGGGTCGTGGTCGAGGAGCAGCCGCAGTGTCACGCCGTGTCCCCGGACGGCCTGCACGGCCGCGCGCCACACCGGCAGCTGATCTTCTGGAAAGCGGCACAGGCCCGGCAGGGTCAGGCTCAGGCTGCATCCCAGCGTGCCGCTCACCTGCGACTGCATCACGTCAATGCTGCGCTCGGCCGCGCCGAACAGTTCGGTCACCGTCTCGTCCTGGGTCTCGTATCCGCTGCGGCGGTACAGGCCGTAGACGCGCGCTGTGCCCTGGGCGGGGGCGGGGGCGTCCCAGGTCAGTGGCATCCGGCCCTCTGCGGTAAACGCGCAGAGCTCCCGCACGGTCTGGGGGGTGGGGACGGCGCGGCACTTCAGGACCGTGCTGTGGGACCAGCCGTCGGCGAAGGCGGCCAGGGCCTGCCGCGCGACCGGGCCACGCACGCGCAGCGCGAGGTCGGTGAGGTCCTGGCCACCGCCCTGCGGGGCATCCGGGGCGCGGACTGTAGACGGCAGGTGCATCCAGCTCAGGTTGAAGCCCCCGGCCAGGACGTCCTGACCGTCCACGACCACCAGTTTGGCGTGCTGGTGCGGCGCGGCGTAGCGGTAGTCGGCCAGCTCCAGCCGCCAGCCGGGCACGTCGTCGCCGGTCAGGGGAATCCCGGCGGCCAGCAGCTGCCGCGCGGCCGTGAAGGCGTTGGCGGCGGGGTCGGTCAGGTCGCCCAGCCGGATGGAGTGGCCCAGCAGTACGCGTACTGTCAGGCCCTGGGGATAGTGCTCGGGGCGGGCCCGCACGTCGCGGCGCAGCTCCGCCAGCGTGCGGGCAATGGCGGCGCCGGGCGAGTCCTGACCCTCTTCCCACAGCATGTTGGCGATGACGATCTCGCGCCGCGCCGTACGTAGCTGCGCCTCGACCAGCGCGAAGCCGCCCTGCGGGTTGGCGGGCTGGTCGCTATAGGCCGGGTCGGGGTTGGGAAAGTGGATCAGGCCCAGAACCTCGTTGCCGCAGCTCAGGGCCGCGCCCTCGCCGCGCGTGCGCATGTAGAGCAGCCGGTCAAGCCGGGCTTCCGGCGGGGGGCAGGTGTTCAGGCCTGCGCCGTCCAGGGCAGCGAGGTCCGGGGCCGGCAGGGGAGAGGTCAGGATGGTGACCCCGGCGGGCAGGAACCACGCCGCGCCGCCCGGCAGCTTCGGCAGCAGGCCGGCGATCAACAGCAGCAGCCCCAGCACCGACACCAAACGCACCCCGGCAGGCTACACGCTCTTCGCGCCTCGCCGGGCCCCGGCAGGCTTTAGCCTGGGGTCATGAACGTGCGAATCCTCAGCGTACAGGTGGGCCGTCCCGCATCCGTTCAGATCGGCGGCCGGGCCGTCACGAGCGGAATCGACAAACGGCCGGTGCCGGGGCGCGTGCCGGTGGGTAGCCTGGGGCTGGGCGGTGATCATGTGCTCAACACCCGTCACCACGGCGGCCCCGACCAGGCGGTGTACCTGTATACGGCCCCCGACTATGACCGCTGGGCCGAGGTCCTGGGCGAGCGGCCTGCCCCTGGCACCTTCGGCGAGAACGTGCTCCTGAGTGGCCTGGAATCGGCTGAGGTAAGGATCGGCACGCAGCTCGACTGCGGCGACGCCCGGCTGGAAGTCACGGCGGCGCGCATTCCCTGCGCCACGCTGGCCGCGCGTATGGGCGACCCCACGTTCGTCAAACGTTTTGCCGCCGTGCGCCGCCCCGGACTGTACGCCCGCGTGCTACGCCCCGGTACGCTGGGCGCGGACGACGCCGTGACCGTTCATTCGGCCGCGGAGGGAGCACCCACCGTGGGCGAGATCTTCGACCTGTGGTTCGCCCGGCAGCGCGACCCTGACCGCCTGCGCGCCCTGCTCGCGTACCCGCTGGCCTCGCGCCTGCGGGACGACGTCGAGGGCTGGCTGGCCGGGAAGTAGACCGTGGGACCAGGGCGGTGTACCTGCCCGGTTCCCACGGCCCGCCAGTTTCAGGCGCTTCTGCGCTTGACCAGGACCGGCGAGAACTTGCGGGCGCGTGGGGGCCCCTGGTGGCCGCTCAGACGGGAGAGAAGCAGGGCGGCCGCCTCCTGACCCATCTTCTCGACCGGCTGGTGCAGCGTGGTCAGGCCCCGGCTCTCGGCCCAGGGCTGGTCGTCGAAACCGATGACCCGCACGTCCTCGCCGGGAACCAGGCCGCGCTCCTGGGCTTCGTCGATCAGAGCGGCCGCCAGCAGGTCGGCCGAGGCGAAGACCGTACAGGGCAGCTCGGCCTCGTCGAGCAGGCGCGTGGCGGTGCGGCGGGCGGCGAGGTTGTCGAAGCTGGAGACGTACTCGGCCTTCAGGGGACGCCCGGCGGCGCTCAGCGCCTCGCAAAAGCCGCTGCGGCGGTCCTCGAAGACGCGGGTGGTGAACAGCTGGTCGAGTTCGGTCTCGACCCACATGGCGTACAGCGTGCCCGGCAGCGTGCAGGCGTACTCGCCCGCCACGCGCCCGCCGCTGACGTTGTCCATGTAGGCGCAGTCGGCCGCCGGCGAGTAGGCGTCCACGAGTACGGTGGGCTGCTGGGTGCGCAGCCGGTGCTGGTCGAACAGCCCCGTGAGGTTGTAGGTCGCCATGACCAGGCCGTCGGCCTGATAGGCCAGGGTGTGCGACCCCAGGTAGCGTTCCAGACGCGAGCGGTCAAGCAGCGGAAAGATCGCCACGTCGTAGCGCGCCGCCTGAAAGGCCGTCTCCAGGCCGTCGAGCAGGCGCACGTAGAACTCGGTGGTCACGACCGGCAGCAGCACGCTGATGGTGTAGCTCTTGCCCCCGGCGATGCGGCGGGCGTGGGGATTGGGCGTGTACTCGAGGTCCGCAATGGCCCGCAGCACGGCCTCACGGGTGGTGTCCTTGACGGCCGTGTGGTTGTTCAGCACGCGGGACACGGTGCCGACGCCCACGCCCGCCGTCCGGGCCACGTCTTGAATGGTGGGTTTTCGCATGTCGCTCGCCGCTACCATACCCCGCCGCATGGAACGGGTTCCAGAACTGGCCCGCGCGCCCGGCCAGTTCAGGGGGACAATCCGGCCGGGGGAGCCCCGTAGACTGCCCTCCAACGTCTCCGAGTGCGGCACCAGGGCAGGAAACCTCTTCCGTGCCCGTCCGCCTCCGCCCCACCGAAACGAGGTTGTGCATGTCCGAATTGCCCCTGTTCCTTCGCCGGTCCGTCCTGGCCGCTTCCCTGGCCTACGCCGCCCTGACCCTCCTGCCGGCGGCACTGGCCCAGCACGCGGGTCACACGATGCCCATGCCCGGTCCGGCCAAAACGGCCCCGGCGCCCGCGTCCAGCGCGCCCCTGCCGCTGCGGGCCAGCGCGGCGACCGTCGTCGCGGTGCCGCCGGGCATCGGGGAGACCTCGGTGTTCCTGACCCTGACCAACACGGGCGCCCAGCCCCTGAAGATCACCGGGGCGCGCAGCGACGTGGCGGGCCGCGCCATGCTCATGAACACGGTCAAGTCCGGAGCCATGACCGGTATGAAGATGACGGCCGCCCTGGTGGTGCCCGCGCGCGGCCAGCTGGTCCTGAGCGCGACCGGCGACCACCTCATGCTCATGGACCTGAAGCGCAGCCTGAAGGTGGGCGAGACGCTGAAGGTGGTTCTCTCCACTGCGGACGGCCGTCGCCTGACGGTGAGCGCCACGGTCCGGAAGCCCTGAGATGGACGCCCATACGCCGAACCCCCTGACCACCGAGCTCGTGGCCCCCGAACCCGCCGCGCTCCACACCGCTCCCGCCAGGCGGCCGTGGTATGTCTCGGCCCTGATGGCGGCGGTGGCCGTCGCGCTGCTCCTGGGCGGCGTGTGGGGGTATACCCGCCTGAAAAGTCCGTATCCCTTTTTCGGCACGGCCTACGACGCGCGCCCGGCCGCTGCGGCCTTTACGGGTACCGACCAGGACAACCGGGCCTTTTCGTTCACGCCGGACGGCAAGACCACCACGGCGCTGTTTTTCGGCTTCACGCACTGCCCCAACATCTGTCCGCTGAGCCTGACCTACCTCACCAAGGTGCGCCAGAGCCTGCCTGCGGCCGAGCAGGAAAACTTCCGCGTGATGATGGTCAGCGTGGATCCGTCGCGCGACACGCCCACGCGGCTGCGTGAGTACGCGACCTTTTTCGGCAAGGCGACCGCCGTGAACGTGCCCGAGCCGCAACTGGCCGCCGTGGCCCGCGCCTACGGGGTCGGCTACGAGAAGGCCGACGTGAAGTCGCCGGACGAGTACCAGATCAACCACACGACCGCCTCGTATCTCATCGACCGCAACGGCAAGCTGCGCGCCCTGTGGGACTACAGCCAGCTGCCACAGGTGGAGCGCGTGACGGCCGACGTGCGCTACGTCATGCAGAACCCCGCACCATGAGCGCCGCCGGAGTGGGGGGGCTGGGAGCAGCGGGCGGCGTGAACCTGCGCCCCGGCCTGGGCGAACTTCTGGCCCTGACCCCCGACTGGCCGATGCTGGTCGCTGCACTTGTGATGGGGGCGCTGTACTTCTGGCGTTTCGCCGCCGCCCGGCGCAGCGAGGCAGGCCGGGCGCGCTGGCCCGTGTGGAAGGCCGTGCTGTTCGGCCTGGGCACGCTGCTGTGGCTGCTGGTCACGCAGAGCCGCGCCAGCGCCCTGACGGGCCAGAGCATGGCGCTGTACATGGGCCGCCTGATGGTGCTTGCCGAGGTGGTGCCGCCCCTGCTGGTGCTGGGGCTGCCGGGCGGCGTGGCCCTGGACCCACGGCGGGGGCTGGGGCGCGCGCTGGGGCTGCTCCTCGACCCCTGGGTGGCCCTGGCGCTGTGGGCGGCAGTGGTCATCTTCTGGAACGTGCCGGCCGGCTTCAATGCCAGCGTCGTGAGCAACTCGGCGACGCAGCTTCTGCCCGCGCTGTACCTGCTCAGCAGCCTGCTCGTGTGGGCGGTGGTGCTGCGGCCCCTGCCCGCCGTGCAGCCGGCCAGTATCGGGTCGCGCGGGTGGTTCGGGCTGCTCGCCGCGCTGCCGATGATGTCGGTCGCGGCCGTGTGGCTCTACTCGCCGCGCGTGCTGTATACCCCCTACGTCAATGCCCTGTGCCTGTGGGACCTGACCCCGCTGCAAAACCAGCAGCTCTCGGGCTGGATCATGATGGTGGCGGGCATCCCGGCGATGGCACTAGCGTTGGTGCAGCTCATGGCGTGGCTGATCCGGCTGGCCGACGGCGACTCCATGCCCAAGCCGCCCGCCCGCTGAGAAGCGTTCAGGGCCCGCGTCTCCCCGGCCCGCTTATGCCGGGGCCGCGCCCGACAGGCCATGCTCTACGCTGGGCTGCATGAAACTCGCCGAGGCCCTCATCGAACGCGCCGACCTGCAAAAACGCGCCGCGCAGCTTCAGGTCCGTCTCCAGAACAACCTCAAGGTGCAGGAGGGCGAGGTCCCCGCCGAGGACCCCCGCCAACTGCTTCAGGAGTTCTACGACGTGGCGGCGGCCCTGGAAACGCTGCTGCCGCGTATTCACCGGGCGAATCTGGGGACCACGCTGGCGAACGGGCAGACCCTCACGGACGTCCTGGTCAGCCGTGATCTGCTTGACCTGCGGCTGAACACCCTGCGTCAGCTGGTCGCCGGCGTGAGCACCTCGCAGGAGCGGTATGCCCGCAGCGAACTGCGGCTGGTGGCGACCCTGCCCGCCCGCGACCTGCAGGCGCAGGCCGACGCGCTCGCCAAGGCCCGCCGCGAACTCGAAGTCCAGATCCAGCAGGCCAACTGGCAGACCGAGCTGCCCTGAGTGCTCCGGCCTACCCGGCTCTTGACCGCCGGGTACGGCGGACGGCACAGTAGAAGGTGGGCCGGCGCCGCGCGCGCGGGCGGGGGCCAAAACCCTATTCCTCCGGCGGGGTTCGTCGAGTCGGAGGCTGCGACGCGCGGGGCCGCGTCACCCCCTTTTACCCGGCAGCCCAGCACTTCTCACTGCTGACCTGTCACCCCGCACCCCTCACGACCACGGCTCCGACGCGGGCCGGTACCGCGCCCCGCCCCGCCTTTCTCCATCCGGAGGAGGCGGGGCGTTTTCCGGGCAGGTCCAGGGTCAGGCGGCGCAGACGACCCCTGCCCTCCCGTATGGATTTCACGGGCCGCTGTCCTCCGGCGCCTCCGGCCCGGCCCCCTCGCCGTGCGCCTCCTGCAACTTGCGCCAGCGCTCCTGCACCCGCGCTTCCCAGCCCTCGCCGGTCGGGGCATAGAGGCCCAGTTGCGCGCCCCCCGGCAGGTAGTCCTGCGCGAAGGATCCCTGCGGGTCGTCGAAGTAGTAGGCGTAGCCCTGGCCGTACCCCTGCTGGCGCATCAGGGCGGTGGGGGCGTTGCGCAGGTGCAGGGGAATGGGCAGGGTCTCGCCCTCCCGCACGGCGTCCAACGCGCGTTTCCAGGCCACGTACACGCTGTTGCTCTTGGGCGCGAGGGCCAGGTACACGACCGCCTGCGCCAGCGCGAGGTCGCCCTCGGGGCTGCCCAGAAATTCCACGGTGTCGCGCGCGGCGACGGCCAGCCGCAGCGCCTGCGGGTCGGCCAGCCCGATGTCCTCGGCGGCCATGCGTACCACGCGCCGGGCGACGTACATGGCGTCGGCGCCGCCCTCGATCATGCGGGCCAGCCAGTACAGCGCCCCGTCCACGTGCGAGCCGCGCACGCTCTTGTGCAGCGCGGAGATCAGGTTGTAGAAGTCCTCGCCGTTCTTGTCCATCTGGGGCAGGTGCCGCCCAAAGGCCTCGGTGACGGCCTCCTCGGTCACGGGGTCGCTCAGGGTCGCGGCGATGTCCAGGGTGCTCAGGGCCCGCCGGGCGTCGCCGTCGGCCAGCCGGGCCAGCAGGTCCAGCGCGCCGGGCTCGGCCCCCACGCCCGGCAGGCCGCGCGGGTCGGTCAGGGCGCGGTCCAGCAGGCCGCGAATCTCCTCCTGGCTCAGGGCCTCGAGCACCAGGGTCCGGGCGCGCGAACGCAGCGCCGGATTTACCTCGAAGCTGGGATTCTCGGTCGTCGCGCCGATCAGGGTGAGCAGTCCCGACTCGACGTGGGGCAGCAGGGCGTCCTGCTGCGCCTTGTTGAAGCGGTGGATTTCGTCGAGAAAGAGGATGGTCTTCTGGCCGCGCCCGCGTATCCGCTCGGCCTCGGTCACCGCCTCGCGCACGTCCTTGACCCCCGCGGTGACGGCCGACAGCGGCACGAAGTGGGCCCCGACCTCCCCGGCGATGAGGCGCGCGAGCGTCGTCTTGCCCACGCCCGGCGGTCCCCACAGGATCAGGCTGCCCAGGCGGCCCGAGGCCAGCAGGCGGGTCAGCGGCCGGCCCGGCCCCAGCAGCTTGCTCTGGCCCACCACCTCGGCCACGCTGTGGGGACGCAGGCGCTCGGCCAGTGGGGCGGGCGGGTCGAACAGGGTCATGCGGACCGCCCCGCGCCGGCCCGGCGCCTCGGCGCAACAAACGGAAGGCTGTTCACGCGCGCGAGTGTAGCGGCCCACCGCGCTCCGGCGCAGGCACGGCGGGCACACTCGTTCTCAGGTGAACCCGGTCTTGACCATTCCTGACCCCCAGGTGCGGCGGGGGGGCCGCAGGGCGCACAATAGGCCCGATGACCCACGTGCCCGGCCAGCCCGATCCCGACTTCGCGCACCAGGTGGAGCTGGCCGGCTTTCCGGCGGGCGTGGCCGTGACTGAGCAGCCGGTGCGCGGCGGCCGGCTCCTGCGCGCCGAGGCAGACGGCCGGGGCCTGGACCTGCTGCTCACCGACGAGGCGGCCGAGATGTACGGCGAGGGGCCGAGTGTGGCTCTGGCCCTCAAGAGGCTGCGCGACGGAGCCGAGGCGGGGCTGGGAATTCCCGGCGAGGACGGCCAGTTTCCCCGGACGGTGTTCGTAGGCGACTGAACCGGGGGCTGGGGCCTGTCCCGGCTGCAGGGACCCTCCAGCGCCACACACCCTATGCTCCGGCGCATGGATATCGCCGAACGCTACATCAGGCTGGCCCACGCCATCAACGCGCACTCGGAGGGCTTTATCGACGGCTACGGCGGCCCGGCCGAGTGGGCGGACCGCACCCCGCGCGACCCGGCGGCGCTGCGCGCGGAGGCTGAGGCCCTGATTGACGAGGTGGGGGAGGTCGAGGACGAGGCGCGCCGCGCCTTCCTGCTCGTGCAGGCGCGCGCCATGCACACGATGACCCGCCGCCTGACCGGGGCCGCCATGCCCTACGCCGAGGAGGCGACGGGCCTGTACGACATCGAGGTGCCGGTCGCCGACCGCGCGGCCCTGGACACGGCCCTAAGCGACCTGGACGCCGCGCTGCCCGGCAGCGGCACTCTGCCCGAGCGCGACGCGGCGCTGCGCGGCCGGCTGGCCGTGCGCGAGAATGACCTGTTACGGGTCGCTGCGCCCATTCTGGACGAGTTGCGGCGGCGCACCCGCGAGCGCTTCGGGCTACCGGACGGCGAGAATTTCAGCATCGGGCTGGTGACGGACAAACCCTGGGGCGGGTACAACTGGCCGCTGGGCAACCTCCAGAGCCTCATCGAGATCAACACCGACCTGCCCGTGCTGCTGCCCGCGCTGCCCGACCTGCTGGCGCACGAGGGCTACCCCGGCCACCACACCGAGCACGCGACCAAAGAGGCCCGGCTGGTCCGTGAAAAGGGCTGGCGCGAGCACAGCGTCCAGCTCATCAACGCGCCCGAGTGCGTGGTGAGCGAGGGGATCGCCGTCAACGCCCTGCGCGCCGTGATGAGCGAGGCCGAAACCGAGGCGTGGCTGACCGGCGAGCTCGCCCCCCTCACAGATCTGGACCCCGAGGACATCCGCGCCTATCTGGCGGCCGAGCGCGCCCGCCGGGGTCTGGGCGCCGTGAGCGGCGAGGCGGCCCGGATGCTGCACGGTGAGGGAGCGGGTGAGGCCGAGGTCCTGGAATTCATCCGCACCTATGCTGTCGCCAGCGAGGAACGTGCCCGCCAGACGCTGCGCTTCATATCGGTGCCGAACATGCGCTCGTACATCTTCACCTACAGCGTCGGCGGCGACCTCGTGCGCCGCTACGTGGCGAAGGAGGGACCCGCCGGGTTCATGCGCCTGCTCACTGAACCGGTGACGCCCGGCGAACTGCGCGCGGCGGTGGACTGAAAAAGGGCGGGCGAGGAGAGACCGACCACGTCCCTCCCTGCCCGCCCCCTGCCTGTGCTCAGCCCGCGAGCGCCGCTTCGGGGGTCACGCTTGGCAGCTCCAGCGCCTCGGCCACGCCCGCGTAGGTGAGCTGGCCGCGCAGGGTGTTCAGGCCGCGCATGAGGGCGGGGTTGCGGTTCAGGGCGCCGAGGCCGTGGTCGGCCAGCAGCAGGGCGTAGGGCAGGGTCTGGTTGGTCAGGGCGAAGGTGCTCGTGCGCGGCACGGCGCCCGGCATGTTCGCCACGCCATAGTGGATCACGCCGTCCACGAGGTAGGTGGGGTCGTCATGGGTGGTCGCGTGGATGGTCTCCACGCAGCCGCCCTGGTCGACCGCCACGTCCACGATGACGCTGCCCTCCTGCATGAGGGGCAGCATGTCGCGCGTCACCAGATGCGGGGCCTTGGCCCCCGGAATGAGCACCGCGCCGACGAGCAGGTCGGTCTCGGGCAGCAGGGCGCGGATGTTGGCCTCGCTGCTCATCATGGTGGTCAACTTGCCGAAGAACACGTCGTCGAGGTAGGTCAGGCGGCGGTGCGACACGTCGAGCACCGTCACCTTGGCGCCCAGGCCCATCGCCATCTTGGCCGCGTTGGTGCCCACCACGCCGCCGCCCACGATGACCACGTGGCCGGCCTGCACGCCCGGCACGCCGCCGAGCAGTACGCCGCGCCCGCCTACCGGCTTTTGCAGGTGGTATGCGCCGGCCTGCACGCTCAGGCGCCCGGCGACTTCGGACATGGGCATCAGGAGGGGCAGGCTGCCGTCGGCGAGCTGCACGGTCTCGTAGGCGACGGCGGCCGTACCGCTCTGCATCAGGGCGTCGGTCAGTGGGCGGTCGGCGGCGAGGTGCAGGTACGTGAACAGCAGCAGGTCCGGGCGCAGGTAACCGTACTCGCTGGCGACCGGCTCCTTGACCTTGACCACCATCTCGGCGGCCCAGGCGTCGGCGGCGCTGCCCAGGGTGGCGCCGGCCTGCTCGTATTCGTGATCAGCGATGCCGCTGCCCAGGCCCGCGCCGCGCTCGACCACGACCGCATGGCTGCGCCGGACCAGGGTGCCGACCCCGCCGGGAGTGAGGGCGACACGGTTTTCCTTGACCTTGATTTCTTTGGGAAGTCCAATTTGCATGAGCGTGCTCCTTCACGCCGCGCAGGGCTCCTGCGGGCGAGATGTCTGTCGGTGTGGCGCAATGCTAGCAGGGGCAGCTCCCATCAGGATTGCGCCTGGGGCCATGTCTGGACCGATGTCAGCAATAGAATTGCGCCGGCTTGCTAGAATGTGGCTCCATGATGCAGCGCCACTCCTCCCCTGATCTGGACGCCACCGACCGCCGCATTCTGGCCATCCTGCAACGCGACGCGCGCATTCCCAACACCGAACTCGCCGACGAGATCGGCCTGACTCCCGCGCCCACCCTGCGCCGGGTGCGGCGGCTAGAGGAAGAAGGGGTCATCCACCGCTACGTCGCGCTGCTGGACCCCAAACTGGTCAACCGCGACCTCATGGTCATGGTGCGCGTGACGCTCGACAAGCAGACCAAACAGGGCTTTGAGGACTTCGCCGAGAAGATGCGCGCCCGGCCCGAGGTCCTCGAATGCTACCTGTGTCTGGGTGACACCGACTACCTGCTCAAGGTGTGCGTGGCCGATCTCGACGCCTATCAGAACTTTCTGGTCGAAGTGCTCGCGGCCATTCCGGGCGTGCGCAACACCGACAGCACCATCATCGTCAAGCAGGAGAAATACACGACCAGTCTGCCGCTGGAGTGACCCCCACGCGCCCGGGAGCATGGACGTTCTCACAATTTCTCTCCCACGCCCCACATCTGCCGGCGCGTAGGCTGGGGGGCATGTTCAAACGCCTGCCGCTGGTCCTGATCGGTCTGAGCCTCGCCGCCTGCGCGCCCATGATGCCCGCCGTGACGCGCACCTACACGCTGCAGCCCAACGGAACCCTGGCCGCCACGGCCACGAGTACGCCTGCGGTGACCGCCCCCACAGGAACGGATGCCCAGGCGGGTACGGTGGCTCCGGCTACGACTACACCAGCCTCCAGTACGGCCACCTCCACGACGCCAGCCACGACAACGCCTGCGGCGACCGCGCCGGCCACCACTGCTGCCCCTGCCGCCAGCACCGCCACCATTCCGGGCTTTACGGCCGTGCCCTATCTCAGCGCCACGCGCGTGACGACCTTCTCGGGCAGTCAGAACGTCACCGACCCGGCCAAGACCTACCGCGCCGTCATGAAGACCGCCAAGGGAGACGTGGTGCTGGAACTGAACGCCAAGGCCGCGCCGGTGGCCGTGAACAACTTCGTGTTCCTGGCGCTGAACCACTTCTACGACGGCACGCGCTTTCACCGCGTGATCGAGGGCTTCGTGGCGCAGGGGGGCGATCCGCTCAGCAGCGACCCCGTCCGGCAGGCCCAGTGGGGCACCGGTGGTCCCGGCTACAACTTCGCCGCCGAGGTGAGCAACGGCCTGCGGTTCGACAGGGCCGGGGTGCTGGGTATGGCGCGCTCCGCCAGCCTCAACTCGCAGGGCAGCCAGTTCTACATCACGCTGGCGCCCGCCGACTTCCTCAGTGGGCAGTACACCGTATTCGGGCAGGTGCTCTCGGGGCAGGACGTGGTGAACAGCCTGACGCGCACCGAGGGCGCGGGTGCTGGGCAGCCGGACGTGCTGAACACCGTCGAGATCTACGTCTCGCAGTAAACCTCAGGCAATGAGGACGGCGGGGAACCGTGCCCTACACTGGGGTATGCGTGTTCCCCGCCGCCTTCTGTTTCTGGGTTCCGTCGTCGCCGGAGCGGCGCTCTATGTACGTGGGGTCTACCGCTACCGCGACCCCGTGCGCCTGCCGGCCCCTCAGCCCGGCGCCGTTCTCAGTCCCGCCGACGGCCGGGTACTCCTCGTGCGCCGGATCACGGACGGCCAGGTCAAGGGCTACGGCGCGGTCACGGACCTGCTCGGCTGGCCGCAGGCTCCGGCAGCGGGCTGGCTGCTGGGCCTGTACGTCGGGCCGCTGGACGTGCAGTACCTCTATCAGCCGGTGGGCGGCGAGGTCGTGCGCGCGGAATTCGCCGACGGGCTGGCCCTTCAGGGGGGAACGGGAGCCGGCAGCCTGGGCCTGGGGGCCCGCCTGGGCCTCCTGCTGGGCCAGCCCGCCGAGCTGCCCGCGCTGGGCCGTCCGCGCCTGACCTTCACGCTGCGCGCGCCGGCGGGGGTCGAGAAAGGCACCGAGGTGACGGTCGCCCTGCCCGACCAGGGAGGTGACGCCGAAACCCTGAACTTCCTGCGCCCCGGCGACCCGGCCCGCGTGGGCAACAAGGCGGCCTATGCCGAGGGCGGGGGGCTGGTGCTCGTCGCGCTGCCCGAAGGAACGACTCCGCAGGTCAGCGTGGGCGACCACGTGACCGGTGCCGAGACGGTTCTGGCCCGCCTGAGCTGATTCACCCCAGCCTATCTGCCCCAACAGAGCGGAACTCGGCTCAGTCCAGCGTCGGCCCGGCCTGTCCCTCTGGGCGCGTGAAGACCACCACCGCCTCGTCTGTGACTGTCAGCGGCGAGGTATCGGGCAGGCTGGCCCGCAGGTTCCCGCCCCCGAGTTCGGCCGCCATATTCAGCAGCGGCGCGTCGGCGGCGGGGTCCAGCGTGCCCCACAGGTGCGCCGCGCCGCCGTCCGGGGTCGCCTGCCACAGCAGTGCCCCGATAGCCTCGCCGCCCGCGTAGGCCATGAGCAGGGCCGCGCCCTTCATGCCCTCCAGCCGCGCGCCGAAATGGCTGGCCAGCGCGCCGGCCCACTCGGGCGTGCCGTGCGCTTCGGCCAGGACGCCGGCCCACGTGGCGATCCCGAGGCGCGAGACCTGCTCGACCACGATGACCCCCGGCTCCGGCTGCGGCAGGTAGGTGCCGACCCGCACGCCGCCCAGGTCCTCGCCGGGCAGCGCCGTGACCGAGGCGACGAGCGGCGGTGTGCCGTGCTCGCGCTGCCAGACACCCAGCAGGGACAGCAGAGCCTCGCCGCCTGCCGGCAGATACGCCGCGTTCAGGGCCAGCACGTTCACTCCCGGCGTGAGCAGCGTCGCCACTCCGCGCAGGTCGCGCCGAAGAAGAGAAAACGGCTCGAAATACTCCAGCAGTTCGGTCAGTTCGGGGGCGAGGTCGGGCACGGCCCCAGGGTAGGGCCTGGCCCGCGCCCCCGAGTGGGAAAACGCGAAAGGCCCCGTCCCACAGGGGGAGAGGGCCTCGCTCGGCGGGACAGGAGATGCCCCGGTTCAGGAGCTCAGGGGTACAGGCCGCGCAGCGCGCGCGCTTCGAGCACCCGCGTGCAGGCCACGATGTACACGGCCGTGCGCAGGGTGACGCCGTGGCGTTCCTTGACGTCCCACAGGCTGCGGAAGGCGTCGCGCATGATGCGGTCGAGCCGCTCATTGATCTGGTCTTCCGTCCAGAAGTACGAGCTGAAGTCCTGTACCCACTCGAAGTAGCTGACCGTCACGCCGCCCGCGTTGGCGAGCACGTCGGGAACCACGGTCACGCCCTTGCCGGCCAACAGGTCGTCGGCGGCGGGAATGGTCGGGCCGTTGGCGCCTTCGACGATCAGGCGGGCCTGGATGCGCCCGGCGTTCGCCAGCGTGATCTGCTTTTCGAGCGCGGCCGGAATCAGGACGTCGCAGGGCAGTCCCCAGAACTCGTCGCGGGTCACTTCCTCGGCGCCGCTCAGGCCCAGGATGCTGCCGGTCGCGCGCAGGTGCGACAGCGCCACGGCCGGGTTGATACCGGCGTCGCTGTAGATGGTGCCGGTCACGTCCTGGATCGCCACGATCTTCGCGCCGTGTTCGTGGAAGATGCGTGCGGCGGCCTCACCCACGTTGCCGAAGCCCTGCACAGCGATGCGCGCGCCTTCCAGTGGCATCCCCAGCTTGCTCATCGCTTCGGCGCCGGCCACGAACACGCCGCGCCCGGTGGCGTCACTGCGGCCCAGCGAGCCGCCGAGCGCGACCGGCTTGCCCGTCACTACGCCGGTCGCCGTGCGGCCCACGTTCATCGAGTAGGTGTCCATCATCCAGGCCATCGTCTGCGGGCCGGTGTTCACGTCCGGCGCGGGGATGTCCTTTTCCGGCCCGATGATGAGCCCGATCTCGGAGGTGTAGCGCCGCGTCACGCGCTCCAGTTCACCCTGGCTGTACTTGCGCGGGTCGAGGCGGATGCCGCCCTTGCCGCCGCCGTAGGGCAGGTTCACGGCGGCGTTCTTGACCGTCATCCAGGCCGAGAGGGCCATGACTTCCGAGAGGGTCACGTCTTGGTGGTAGCGCACGCCACCCTTGGCGGGGCCGCGCGAGGTGTTGTGCTGCACGCGGTAGCCCTCGAAGTGGGCCACGCTGCCGTCGTCGAGGTGCACCGGCACGTCCACGACCAGGATGCGCTTGGGCCGCTTGAGG
The DNA here is from genome assembly GCF_001424185.1 of Deinococcus sp. Leaf326. NCBI lineage: Bacteria > Thermotogati > Deinococcota > Deinococci > Deinococcales > Deinococcaceae > Deinococcus > Deinococcus sp. Leaf326. Next base: position 252,815 of record NZ_LMOM01000021.1, read on the forward strand.
GTCTCGACCCAGTAGGCCAGCTTGCCCAGGTACGGCGTGACGCGCTCGACCTGTTCGAGATAGATCTCGTAGGGCCCGATGTTGTTGGGGTCGAGGTAGCTGGGAATGTCGTGGGCGCCGTATTTTTTCTGATCCGGCGTGAGGTTGGCCGGTTCCGGGGTGGTGGTCACGTCTGGCCTCCTTCGGAGGGGTAGGGAAAGTGGGTCATCGGTCCGGAGAGGACCTGGGCTGTACGTTGCCGGCTCGGCCCTCTCACGCCTGCGGCAGAGTTCCGGGTCGGCAGGAGGGCAGGGGCCGGGGACGCGCTTATGGGTACACCCCGCGCATCACCGTGGCGCCGTGCAGGCGGTTCAGGGCGATGGCGTAGGCGGCCGTGCGCATTCCGACCTGCCGCGTCCGCATGAACTCGGTCACGCTGTCCACGGCGGCGTTCACGCGCTGGTCGATGGCCGCCTCGATCTCCTCCTCGGTCCAGAAGAAGTTGCTGGCGTCCTGCACCCATTCGAGATAATTGACGACCAGTCCGCCGATGGAGGCGACGAGATCGGGCAGCACGGTCACGCCCTCCTCGGCCAGAAAGCGCTCGGCCTCGGGCAGTACGGCGCGGTTGGTCGCCTCGACGACGTAGCGTGCGCGCACCGCGTGGGCGTTGCCGGCGTTGATGGTGCCGTAGTCGTAGGCGAGCATCAGAACGTCCACGTCCAGGCCGAGCAGTTCGTCGGGCGTGATGGCTGTGCCGAAGCCTTCTACGCTGCCGCGCTCCTCGCGCCACGCCGAAAGGGCGTCGAGATCGAGGCCGCCGCTGGCGTAAGCCGCGCCGTGCTGGTCACTGACCGCGACCACCAGGGCGCCCTGGTCGGCCAGGGTCTGGGCGGCCTTGCGGCCCACGTCCCCGAAGCCGTACACGGCGGCGCGCGAGCGGTGCAGGGGCACTCCGTTGTGCTCCAGCACACGCGCGGCGACGAGCGCGGCGCTGCGGCCCCGGGCGTCCTTGCTGCCGTAGCTGCCGCCCAGGATGATCGGCTTGCCGACCACCACGCCGCCCTGCGTCTCGCCGGTGTTCTCGGCGTAGGCGTCAAGCACCCAGGCCATGACCTGCTGGTCGGTGCCCACGTCAGGGGCCAGAACGTCCTCGCCCGGGCCGATCAGTTCGACGAGTTCGGAGGTGTAGCGCCGCGTCAGGCCCTGAAGCTCGTGCGGGCTCAGGAGGTCGGGGTCCACGTCCACGCCGCCCTTGGCGCCGCCGAGCGGCAGGTCGGCCACCGCCGCCTTGAGGGTCATGATGGCGGCGAGCACCTCGCATTCGTGGGCGCTGACGCCTACCTTGAAGCGCACCCCGCCCATGCTGGGGCCGCGCGCCGTGCTGTGGACCGTGCGGTAGCCCCGGAACACCTGCACGCGGCCGTCGTCCATGCGCACCGGCAGATTCACGCTCACCGTGCGCTTGGGGTATTTGAAGTACGCCAGCGACGCCTCGGTCACTTCGGCATACGGAAGGGCCCCCTGGAGCTGCTCCATGAGTCCCTGCCAGTTGAGTCCTGCTGCCCTCATCCGTTCTTCTCCTTGAGACGTGCGAAAACCTTGATGCGCCGAGCATACACGCATAGACAACTGCGGGCCGCCGCCGGGTCCCGGACGTCTACGCGGCCGGGACACCTCTGGCCTGGGGTCAGTACGCCATGACCTTCCGGATGGCCCGCGCCACCCGTACGGCGCTCGGGCGGTACACGTCCTCGATGGCCGTGAAGGGCGGGTACGGCGCGTCGTAGCCGGTCACGCGTACGATGGGCGCGCGCAGGAACTCGATGGCTTCCTCGGCGATGGTCGCGCTGATCTCGCTGTGGAATCCCCCGGTGCGCGGGGCCTCGGTCACGACGACCACGCGGCCGGTCTTCTCGACACTTTCGAGCACGGTGTCGGTGTCCATCGGGACCAGGGTGCGCAGGTCGATGACCTCCACCCCGATGCCCGCCGCTCCCGCCGCCTCGGCCGCGCGGGTGGCGACCTCGACCATGCCGCCGTAGCACACCACCGTCACGTCGTCGCCGCGCGTGACGTGGCGGGCCTTGCCCAGGGGCACCGTCACGTAGTCGGTCGGCACCTCCTCCTTCACCGAGCGGTACAGCTTGATCGCCTCGAAAAAGAACACCGGGTCGGGGTCCGCGATGGCCGAGAGCAGCAGCCCGCGCGCGTCGGCCGGGGTGCTCGGAATGACCACCTTGACGCCCGGCGTGTGCGCCAGGATCGCCTCGGGGCTGTCGGCGTGCTGCTCGGGCGTGTGGACCCCACCTCCGTAGGGCGCGCGGATGACCATCGGCAGGTGATAGCGGCTGCGCGTGCGGTGCCGGAACCGCCCCAGGTGCGAGAGGATCTGGTCGAGCGCCGGGTACAGGAACCCCGCGAACTGGATTTCCGCCACCGGTTTCAGGCCCGCCAGCCCCATGCCGATGCCCATGCCCACGATGCCGGCCTCGGCCAGCGGGGTGTCGAAGACCCGGTCCACGCCGTACTTGGCCTGGAGGCCGTCGGTCGCGCGGAACACGCCGCCCATCACGCCCACGTCCTCGCCAAAGATGTGCACGTCGGGGTCGCGGGCCAGGGCCATGTCCAGCGCGTCGTTGATGGCCGCGACCATCGTCAGGGTGCGGGTCGCGGATTCGGGAGTCACCGGAGCGCTCACGCCTCCACCTCCGCGAGCAGTTCCTCGCGCTGGCGCCGGAGTTGCGGCGTCGGCTCGGCGAACACGTGGTCCAGAATCTCGGCAGGCGTGGGGTCGGGGTAGGTGTCGGCCTCCTGCAGCGCAGCCTCGAACTCGGCGGCGACCTCGGCCAGCAGCGCGGCGTCGCTCTCCTCGTTCAGCACGCCGGTGCGCAGCAGGTGGGCGCGCAGGCGGGTCACGGGGTCCTTTTCACGCCAGGGCGCGCTCTCTTCCTCAGTGCGGTAGCGGCTGGGGTCGTCGGCGACGGTGTGCGGCTTGACGCGGTAGGTCACGGTCTCGATCAGGGTCGGGCCGCCGCCGTTCCGGGCGCGTTCGACCGCCTGCGCGGTCACGTGCCACGTCGCCAGTACGTCGTTGCCGTCCACGCGCACGCCGGGCAGGCCGTAGCCCGCGGCGCGGCGCGACAGGTCTACGGCGCGCGTCTGGCTGCGGGTCGGCACGCTGATGGCCCACCCGTTGTTCTGGAGGATGAACACGCACGGGGCGTCGAGCGCGCCCGCGAAATTCAGCGCCTCGTGAAAGTCGCCCTCGCTGCTGCCCCCGTCCCCGATGTAGGCCAGCGCCACGTTGCGGGTGCCCTTGCGTTTTTCGGCGAGGGCGGCGCCCACCGCCTGCGGGTACTGGGTGGCGATAGGAATGTAGAAGGGCAGCACCTTGAGGTTTTCAGGCATGGCCCAGCCGTGCGGGCTCGTGCGCCAGTAGGCCAGCGTGCGGGCGATAGGCAGCCCCAGCGTCAGGGCCGCGCCCGTGTCGCGGTAGGTTGGAAAGAGCCAGTCGTCCGCCGTCAGGGCGGCGGCGGTGCCGACCTGGCTGGCCTCCATCCCGCCGAAGGGCGGAAAGACGCCCAGACGGCCCTGGCGGTAGAGCACCCAGCCGCGCTCGTCGAAGTGCCGAGCGCGGCGCATCTGGTGGTACAGCCGCAGCTGCGTGTCGGCGTCGGGCATCAGGTCGGGGCGCACGACCTCGCCGTCCGGGGCGAGAATCTGAAAGAGGCCGGCGGCCTGACCCGCGTCGTAGGCGGCTTCGGAGGCGGCGGCGCCTTCGGCCGAGAGGCCCGCCTGGGGCAGAGAATCGGAAGACAGTGTCATGGACCCTCCTGGGGTACACGGAGTGGAGCGGGAAAAAAGGAGCGGGGCCGGTGTTCAGGTCTCAGGGCGCGCGACGCTGGTTCAGGAGCCTGTCTGCGCCCTCTGCTCGGGGCAGATGATGGGCATGACGGGGCAGGGCAGGGGCAGGCATGGGCACGGCGCTCCGGGGTCGGTCGGCCACTGCGTGCGGCCACCGGGATGACTAGGTGACCTCAGCCTAGCAGATGCCGCGCAGATGCCCGGCCCACCGCTGGGGGCCGCGTACACTGGCGACATGACCCGTCCCCGCCTGGCCCCGCTGCTGCTGGTCCTGGGGGCGGCGGCCGCCCAGGACGCGCAGGGCAACCTGCGGGGCTTGGGCAACGCCGATCTCTGCCCGCCCCAGGCCTACGTCTACGTGGACGAGAAGGAGGACGGGGACTTCGCCGCCGCCCTGGACGCCCAGCTCGACAAATACGCCGCCCTGTACGGCCTGAGCTACGGCGACCCGCGCACCTGCACGGTCTACCAGACCTTCACGGTGGACACCTTCAAGGCGGCGGGTGGCCGGTACGTGTTCACGGCCGCTTTCGAGCTCGAACTGCGCGGCGAAGCCCGCGTCACGCTGAGCCCCCCGGCCTCTGCCCCCATTCCCGCCCGCCCACAGGCGGCGCCCGCTGCCCGCACCCTGACCGCCGAGCGGCTGCGCCTGTGGGGAGACCAGAGCTACGGCCTGATCAGCCGCGCGAATATCGAGGATACCGCGGCCACGCAGGCCCGGGAGTACTACGAGGCCTTCGCGCTCGCCTGGAAGGCGACGCACAAGGCGAAATAGAGTAGGCGGCAGGGCCAGAAAAAAGCCCAGTCGTAGGCGTGCTGGCCCCGCCGGCCGGGCTTCAGCTCTCCGCGCTGTTTGCCCTCCCTGTGTCCAGCACCAGCTTGGGCCGGAACCGCAGGCCGTCGGCTGCCACCAGATACGCCGGAACGCCGCCCACATGACTCATGGCCCGCTCGGGCGGAACGCCGTGCAGGTGGCCGTATAGCACCATATCGGGCCGCGCCTGCGCGATGACCTGCGTGATGGGGTTGGCCGGATAGGGCGGCGAGGCGGGCGGGTAGTGCAGCATCAGGATGAGGTGGTCGCCGGGCCGCCGCAGCTTCTGGGCCGCCTCCACGCTCAGGGAGAGACGCTCGCCCTCGCGGGCCAGCAGCCGCGTGTCCTCAGCGCCCAGGGCCTCGTGCCCGGGAGTGGTCCAGCCGCGCGAGCCGCACACCACGACGTTGCCTATGCGCACGGCGTCGTTGACGACCGCGAACTGGTCTGGCGGCAGGGCGGCGCGCAGCCGGCTGGCGGTGGGCCACCAGTAGTCGTGGTTGCCGCGCAGCAGCACCTTGGTGCCGGGCAGGCTGCTCAGTAGCCGCAGGTCTACCAGGGCGTCGGGCAGGCGCATGGCCCACGACAGGTCGCCGGGCAGCAGCACGAGGTCGCCGGGCGCCACCACCTCGCGCCACTGCGCCCAGATGGCCTCCGGGTGCCCGGCCCAGCCGGTGCCGAACACCGTCATGGGTTTGGGCGTCACGCTGGACAGATGCAGGTCGGCAATGGCAAAGACGCGCATGGAGGCTCCTAGAGGGCGGGGACAGGGCGGTCGGCATGAGGGCGGGGCGACGGAGGGCCACAAAAAAAGGGCCTCTCACGAAGGAGAGGCCGCTTTGAACGTGGTCGGGGCGAGAGGATTCGAACCTCCGACCCCGTCGTCCCGAACGACGTGCGCTACCAGGCTGCGCTACGCCCCGCCGAACCACGACCCCGCCAAAGTGGGGCAGGCGGTAGTTTACGGGCCACGGTCCCGGGGTGTCAAGCAAGGCCACGTCCCGCGCCGCACGCTCCGTACTCCGGGGCGGTCCTGCTCAATCCTCGGGCGACTCCTCTTCGTCCCCAGGCGACTCCTGCGCCTGCTGCACTTCCTCAATGGCGGCCCGGATGGCGGCGCCCCCAAAACCCCGGCGGGCCAACAGGGCGTAGGCGCTCGCCCGCGGATCGCGTTTGCGGGCCAGCGCGGGCCAGCGCCGCATCAGGAAGTCGGTCGCCGACCGGGTGTCCTCGTCCGGGTCGCGGGCCTGGACCGTCTCCTCGATCAACTCGCTGTCCAGGCCCCGGCGCCGTAGCGTCTGGCGCACGCGGAACGTGCCCACGCCCCGGCGCTTGCCCTCGATCTGGGCCACCTGCTCGTCGTTCTGGTAGCCGAGTTCCTGCACGCGGCGCAGCACCTCTTCGATCAGTTCGGGCTGCTCGCTGCGTTTTTCCAGCCGGGCGCGCAGTTCGGCGGCACTCAACGCCCTGGCCCCCAATGCCCGGAACGCGTAGGCCAGCAGCGCCTCACGTTCCTCCTCGGGTGTGCGCTCGCGGCGGGGAGCGCGCGGCGCGGCGTCCGTTTCCGCGCCGTCCCCGGAAGAACTGGGTCTCGGGCCAGGGCGGGGACGACGTGCTCGGGTCATGGCCGGCAGTATGTCACCCCCGGTCCGCTTCCCACAGCTTGACCGGGCAGCCCGGGCGCGGGCATACTGTGCAGGTTGCCCACTTCAGGTGGACCGACCCTGTCCCCGGCGCCAAGCCGGCGCAGGCGCGCCTCGCCGCAAGCGGTGAAGGACGCATCGCGTTTTGCCGGCCCCCTGCCACCCCCGCGCTTCACCGGGCAGGAACAGGCCCGAAACCGCCCCGCACGTGCGGGAGAACAAAGGAGTTACGAACATGGCCTTACGTCACAAGTCCGCCCAGAAGCGCCACCGCCAGAGCCTCAAGCGCCGCCTGATCAACCGCAGCCGCAAGAGCACCATCAAGACCTTCACCAAGAAGGCCATGATCGCTGCCACGACCGGCGCCGAAGATGTGGCCGCTGCCCAGAGCAAGGCCGAGAGCCTGATCGACAAGGCCGCCAAGGGCAGCACCATGCACAAGAACACCGCCGCGCGCCGCAAGAGCCGCCTCGCCCGCGCCATCAACAGGGCCAAGGCCACGCAGCAGGGCTGAGGCTTACGCCTCACGCTGAGCCGCTCTTCGGGGCGGCTTTTTCGTGGCGCCGGAGCCCGCCCCGGCGCCGGTATGCGCCACGTGTTCCCCGGTGCGTCTACCCTGGGTGCATGAACGTGGTCATCAGTGTGGATATGGAAGGGGTGTGCGGCGTGGCGTCGTGGGTGCAGGTCAGCCCACCCGAGTTTGGGGGCTTGGTCAACGGCGCCGAGTACCAGGCCGCCCGCGAGCGCATGACCCTGGAAGCCGCCGCCGCCGCCGAGGGCGCGCTGGCAGCTGGAGCGACCGGCGTGCTCGTCAACGACAGTCACGACACCATGCGTAACCTCATTCCCGAACTACTGCCCGAGGCGGCGCGCTTCACCAGCGGCAACGACAAACCGCTGAGCATGGTGCAGGGCGTGCAGGAAGGGGAGGTGGGCGCGCTGCTCTTCGTGGGTTACCACGCCCGCGCCGGCAGCCCACGTGGCCCGCTGGCGCACACCTGGAACGGTTTCGTGCGCAACGTGCGGATCAACGGCCGCGACACCGGCGAGTACGGCCTCAACGCGCTGCTGGCCGGGCATTACGGCGTGCCAGTGGTGTTCGCCAGCGGCGACGACGTGGCGATGGCCGAGATCCGTGCCGAGCTGGGCGAGGAGGTCGTATGTGTGGCCGTCAAGGAGGGACTGAGCAGTTTCGCGGCGATCCACCTGCATCCGCGTGAGGCGCAGCGCCGCATCCGTGCCGGAGCCGAGGCCGCCGTGCGGGCCGCGGCCCAGGCCAGGCCCTACACGACCCGCTGGCCGGCCACCTGTCAGCTGTCGCTCAACCATCAGGCCCGCGCCGACGCTGCGGAGCGTGTGCCGGGGGTCACCCGGCTTGACCCCCTGACGGTGGGCTGGGAGAGCCCCGACGCCTACCACCTGTTCCAGACCTTCCGGATGCTCGCCAAGGTGGCCGAAGTCCGGCTAGACGGCTAGGCAAGAGGGGGCGGGAAAGGGCCCCGATGAGTGTTCCTTTCCCGCCCCCCGGGGCTCAGCGCTCGGGCAGGAAGTGCTGACCGTTCCAGCTCAGGGCGCCGATCGTCAGGGCGAGGTCGGTGGCGCGGGTGCTCAGGGTCAGTCGCCCGGCGCCGCCCTGTCCGCTGATCTGCACCCAGTGGCCCACGGGCAACAGACCCAGGCAGGGGTCGAGGCCAGCGGCGATGGGCGTGCTCAGAGGGGCGGGCGCGTAGACCTTCTGCGGCTCGTGCCCCAGGCCCAGGCCCAGCGCATAGGGGCCGGTTACCTCGCCGGGGAGCAGGTGGGTATACAGGTCCAGGCGCAGGGTCATGCTCCAGGGCCCGGCGCTGACCTCCCCGAAGTTCAGCCGCAACCGGGGGGTGGGGCCGGGGCGGCCGCGGCGCAGCACTTCCAGTCGGCCATGTTCCAGCGCCACGCGGTAACCGCCCGGCGTACGGACCTCGCGCCGGGGCGCGGCGTTGCCCAGCGGGCCAGTGGCGGGCTGGGGAGCCGGTAGCCGGGCCGGCGAAACGGCTGGGCTACCCAGTGCGGCGCGGGCCTGGGCAGCGAGGTCCTGCAAGCCCGCGCGCTCGGCGTAGTGGGCGGCCAGGGCGGGTGAGGTCGGCCACGCCAGGTCGGCTAGGCGGCGGCGCAGGTCCTGGCGTTCGGCAGGGGTTAGGCGGCCGGCCAGCGCCGCGCGGGTGATCTCGGAGGCAAACGAGACGTGCGGCTCGGCGTCGCTGACCCAGGTCAGCAGGCCCGGCAGCTGGACCTCCTCTTCAAGCTGGGCAGGCACCAGTACGCCCTGCTGCGCCCCGACATGCATGACTTCCTCGGCCAGTGGGCCAAGCAGTTCGCGCGCCATTGCCAGGTCGAAGCGGTCGTGGACCTGCGCGAGCACGCTCAGGCCTCGGCGGACCGGCGCGCCGAGGTGCTGCAGTTCGGCCAGTCGGGCACTCGCCATCTCGGAGGTCTGGGCGGCGCTGGGTGTTGGGTCGCCCCCTGCGGCGCTGCCGAGCAGACTGCGCAGGTACAGCGGCCAGCCCTCGGTGCGCGCGCTGAGGCGTGCGGCGCAGCCGTACAGGTCGTCCTCGCTAGGCCCGCTACTTCCTGGCGTGGCCTGTTCGGCCAGCGCCGGCAGCAGCCCGGCAGTTCCCACCGGGGGGAGCGACAGCCGGTGCATGCGCTCCAGATTGACGGGGCCGAGCTGCTGGCGCACGTCCTCGAGCACGTCGGTCGAACCGGAAGTCAGGACCAGCGTCACCGGGCAGCGGCCGTTCAGGGCGAAGTGCAGGCCGCCGGCGAACCACGGCTCGGCCTGGTTGAGATTCAGCGAGAGCAGCAGGGGTGTGTCGGACTGCATGAGGACCTGGGCCAGCCGGATGAGGTCCAGACTCTGGTGGCGCTGGAGCCGCTCCAGCGTGTCCAGCAGCGCTCCCGAGAGTCGGGGCAGCGCCTGGGCCAGCTGCTGCACGAGCGTCGCCTGAAACAGTCTGGGGTCCCCCGTCACCTGCAGGTGCAGGACCTTCCATTCGCTGCCGCGGGCCGCCGCGTCGATCATGGAGCGCTTGGCTCCGCTGGGACCGCTCAGGTACACGATCTGCGGGCTGCGGTCGCTGCGGTCCAGGACCCGGCGCAGCTCGGCCTCCTGCGCGGGAAAGGCGAAGTGGCTGCCGCGCGCGGCGGGGGCGTCCCCGGCCGAAATGGGCGGCAGCTGCAGGTCGAGCTGCGCGGCGCGCTCCCGGATCTGATCGACCGCCTGCATCTGGCCGCGCTGGGCGAAGCGGAGCTGCACCTCGCCCAGCAGGTCTTCCAGGCGCTCGCACAGCCAGAGGCGCTGGCGCGTGACCCAGTCCTGAAAGGCGGGCGAGCCGAGGTCGTCGAGGTCGCCCAGCGGCAGGCCACGCAACTGCGCGAGCCAGGCCGGCAGCTGCCGCTCGCTCAGTCCCGGCGCGGCCGCCACGAGGCGCGCGAGGTCGGTGTCACAGTTCAGGGCGAGCATGGGCTGGCGTTCGGGGAACAGCGCGAGCTGTTGCTGGCGCAGCCGGGTCAGCTCGACCCGCAGGTTGCGCAGGGCGCCGCTGTGGTTCCACAGCAGTTCGGCGAGGTGTTCGCGGTGATGTGGGCGGCCTTCCAGCGAAAGATAGGCGAGGAGGGCCGCCGCCTTGTGCGACAGGCTGAGGGCCTGATCGTCCTGGGTCATGTAGACCCGGCCCAGCAGATGCAGCGTTGGCATGGTTCCCCCCCCGAGGCTCCAAGAAACGTCTGAATAGCAGATCGTGTTTAGATGATGAGAATGATGTGTTTTGAGGCAAGTGGCCGTACTGGCATGGCGCAGGAAGTGAACATCCCGCCGGAAGGCAAATCGTAGAAACTACATCTAAGCGGCAGCTTTTCTCCGAATACCTTCCGAAAGACACTGTATGAAATTCGGCGTTACATGAGCGTTATGTCAAATCCGCCGGGCCGGACCGCTCGGTTTTCCTGAGATGGACCGGCCGGAAAACTACGCAGGCCAGATGAAAACCAGATCGGTTCAACCATTGTGCCATAGCGGCCTGTCTACGCCGATAGGGGCATAGGCTGGGGGGACATAGGAGCCCTGACATGGCAGAAGTGCGCCGGCCTGGAGGCTCAGGATTGCTGTCCTGAGCCTCCGGGCCGGCGCACGTCCGGGCAGTTTTGTGAAGAGGCTCAGGCCTCGGCGGGGGCCACCGCGCCGTCGGGGAACTTCACGTCGATGTGAACCACCGTGCCGGGTACCGTGTTCGGCTCGACGTTGATCCAGTGGCTTGCCAGGACGGGCGGGTCGGGCTGAGCATCAATGGCGCGCACGAGGACGCGGCCCTGCGCCGGCACGAACACGCACCAGCCTGGGCCTCCCTCGCTCGCCGCACGGAAGGCCCGCACCGGCAGAAGGCTCTGAAGAGTCAGTTCCTGCCCGTCAGCCCAGTATTCGACGAGAAGCAGGGCCTGTTCGCGGCCGGCGTCGGCTTCGTCGAGGTCAAGTTGCAGCTCTACGGCGTCCGGCTTACCAGGGACAAGATTGGTCCAGCCGGGTACCACGAAACGGCCGCTGTTGAGGCTTTTGAACTGTTCACCGGGATTGGTCATGGCGCCCACCTTATCCTGGAGAGCGGCTTGCTGGGTAGAGGAACGCCCGGGGCTCAGCGGTTGGAGAGCACGCTGCCCAACACGGCCTTCATGGTCAGGAAGCCGACGGCGAAGAACAGCAGAGGGGTCAGGTTGACGCTGAGCTCGGCGTCCTTCTCAGGTTCCAGCGCGTTCTGCTTACGGTACTTGATCATGGCCCCAGCCTAAAGGGGGGGGCTGGGGGCGCGACAGCCCCCCGAACTTAATGGACGGCCCGGCCTTATCCAGTCACGCCTGGGCCGGGCCTGACCCATCAGGCCGGACACCCGGGCGCGACTGAGCGCGGCGTTGTTGCGCGGGCCGTGTCCGGCGACGTAGAACGGCAGGACATGTCTACCGCCTCCCCCTTTTCAGATGCCGCCCCAGATGCTCCGACCATGCGCGCCCTGAGCAAAAGCGAGGCCCGCGAGGGCCTGTGGATGATCGACGTGCCGGTGCCCACGCCCGGCCCCAACGACCTGCTCATCCGCGTACGCAAGAGCAGCATCTGCGGCACCGACGTGCACATCTACAAGTGGGACGAGTGGGCCAGCAAGACCATTCCTGTGCCGATGGTCGTGGGCCATGAGTACGTGGGCGTGGTGGCGGGGGTTGGCAGCGAGGTGCGCGGCTTCGAGATCGGCGACCGCGTGAGCGGCGAGGGCCACGTCACCTGCGGGCACTGCCGCAACTGCCGCGCGGGCCGCCGCCACCTGTGCCGCAACACGCAGGGCGTGGGCGTCAACCGGCCCGGCTCCTTCGCCGAGTACCTCACACTGCCGGCCTTCAACGCCTTCAAGATTCCCGACGACATCCCGGACGATATTGCGGCGATCTTCGACCCCTTCGGGAACGCGGTGCATACCGCCCTGACCTACGACCTCGTGGGCGAGGACGTGCTGATTACCGGGGCCGGGCCCATCGGTGTGATGGCGGCGGCGGTGGCCAAGCACGTCGGCGCGCGCAACGTGGTCATCACCGACGTGAACGACTACCGCCTGGACCTCGCACGCAGGGTCGGTGTGACCCGCGCCGTGAACGTCGCCCGCGAGGACCTGTGGTCGGTGGCGCAAAATGAGCTGGGCATGACCGAGGGCTTCGACGTGGGCCTGGAGATGAGTGGCTCGGGTCCCGCCTTCGCGCAGATGGTCGAGACGATGAACAACGGCGGCAAGATCGCGCTGCTGGGGATTCCCTCGGGCCGGGTGGACATCGACTGGAACGGCGTGATCTTCAAGATGCTGACCATCAAGGGCATCTACGGCCGCGAGATGTTCGAGACGTGGTACAAGATGGCCGCCCTGATCCAGTCGGGCCTGGACCTGCGCCCGGTCATCACGCATCATTTCGGCATTCGTGACTTCCAGCAGGGCTTCGATGCCATGCTGGGGGGCCAGAGCGGCAAGGTGATCCTGGACTGGGACGCGCCCGCCACGGAGGTGCAAAAGGAACCGGCAGGGGCATAGGCCCGGGCCGGGCGTCGTATTCTGGCCGGTATGACGGGGCCTAAACGCGGCGCAGCCGCACGAGGATCACGGGGCCATGGCCCCAAGAAGAACATGGCACAGGGCCGGGGCGGCGCCACGCGCGACACCACCCGGCCGGTGCGTGCCAGTGGTGAGGGCGGCCAGACGGAGCCCCGCGGCGAGGGCCAGGGCCGTTCGGGCTCGTCCACACAGCGGTCCGGCGCTCGGCCGGCCGGGGGCCAGGGTGCGCGGAGCAACTCGGGAAGCCGGGGTCCGGGCGAACGCGGCTCGGCCGGGGGCAGTGGCAGCAAGAGCGGCCCTCGCCGCTTCGGCTCGGCCACGTCGGGGGGCCCGGCTTCCGGCGGCGCGGCGGGCAGCCGTTCCGGCGACGAGCGCCGGGCCGCCCCGCGCGGGGTCAAGAAAAAGCCCCTGCCGGAGCTCAAGCGCGTGCAGCTCGAAGCGCCCGCTCCCACGACGGTGTTCGTGGACCGCGACGGCGAAAAGCAGACCTTCGGGGACAGCAACCTCAAGCGTGTGGCGGCCGACATTCTCCAGACGCGGCGCAAGGCCTGGCGCTACCGGCCGTTCAGCTTTCCGCTGTTCACGGACAAGGGCAACGAGCAGAGCTTTCACTTCGACTTCTACATCTACGACGCCGAGGACAGCGTCATCCGGCTGATCCTGGTCGTACCGCATGAGTCGCGCGAGGTGTGGGACCGGGTGGGGCGCTTCAAGCGCCAGTACCCGATGTACGCCTACGAACTGTGGACGCCCGAGCGCCTCGCCCAGCTTCAGCGGCCGCGCACCGAACTCGGCTTCTGAACACCGCCCGGCCCGCCTCCCGCGCAGTGTCTGCCTGCGGGGAGCGGGCCGGAAGCTGTCTATTCGGCCTGATAGCGGATGAATTCGCGCATACTCGCCGCGCAGGGGCTGCTCGTGCCGGCCGCGCTGCTACCGCTGATAGTACGCAGCTTGCCGCCGTCGCTGAGGTAGAGCTGCGAGACGCGGTACCGCGCGCCGCCCTCCGCGTACACGTAGCCCGCGAGGACGGCCCAGGTGGCGCCGCGATCGACCGCCTGGGTCGTGACTTCGCTCAGGCTGGCCTTGCTCAGCGAGGCGCGCAGACGGTTGGCCACCGCCGTCGCACTCTGCTGGGTGGGCAGCGCCGGGAAGGCCTGGGTGTGGCGCATCTCGCGGATCAGGCACTCGCCGCCGCCGCCCTGCCAGCGCGACGCGTCGCCCGCGATGGGCGTCCAGCCGCGCAGGGGCACGACCAGGGCCGGAGCAAGGCCGCACAGCAGGGCCAGGAGCATCAGGAAGCGTCTCATCCGGGCAGGCTAACAGGGGCGTGGGTGGCAAAACTGAGCGCCGGCCTCCGGAGTCAGGCCGTCCCCAGCCGGGCCAGCAGTCCACTTCGGACCTGCGGCCACTCGTCTCGCAGCACGCTGAACATCACGCTGTCGCGGGCGTAGCCGTCGGGGCGCACCTGGTACTGCCGCAGGGTGCCCTCGCGTACCGCCCCGAGTTTTTCGGTGGCGCGCAGGCTGCGGGCATTGCGGGCGTCCACCTTGAACTGCACGCGGCCTGCGCCCAGGACCTCGAAGGCGCGGGTCATCAGGAGCCACTTGGCTTCGGGATTCACGCCCACGCCCTGCGCGGCGGGCAGCAGCATGGTCCCGATTTCGGCCCAGCGGTCGTCGGCGCGCACCTCGCTGAAGCTGATGCGGCCCACGGCCACCCCGCCGCGCAGTACGGCCCAGTTCACCCGGTTCGGCAGGGCGTTCAGGTCAGCGACGTAGGTGGCCCAGGCCTCCGGGGTGTGGTGGGCCGGCCCCCCGCGGGACAGGAACTGCACGGTGGCTTCGTCGGCGCCCGCGTGCAGGTCGGCCGCGTGATCTTCGGAAAGGGCCGCCAGCACGATCGAAGGTCCCGTCAGCGTGGGGGCGCGCAGCCACTCGCTTGCCGGGGCCGGGGCAGGGGAGACAGGGTCGGTCATGTCGTCAGTAGATCACTGGCCAGGGTGGGCGGCGGCGCGGCGCTCTGGACCAGCTTTCAAAAAGGATGTCGCCTCCGGCCCTGCTGAGCCGGAGGCGACGGGCGCAGCAGTTGGCTGCGCGTCAGCTTTTGTTCGCTACCGGTCCGCCAACCCGCTGGCGGCCGGTGAGGGCGCGGCCCAGCGTGACCTCGTCGGCGTATTCCAGCGCGCCGCCCACCGGCAGGCCGTAGGCGATGCGGCTCACGGCGGCGCCGAGCGGCTCCAGCAGCCGTTGCAGGTACAGGGCGGTGGCGTCGCCCTCGACTGTGGTGCCGGTCGCCAGGATGACCTCCATGTCCCCCTGCACACGCGGCAACAGGGGCCGGATGTGCAGCTTCTCGGGGCCAACCCCGTTCATCGGGCTCAGGACGCCGTGCAGGACGTGGTACAGCCCACGGTACTCGCCGCTGCGCTCGATGGCGATCACGTCGCCGGGCTCCTCGACCACCGCAATGAGCTGCCGGTCGCGCGAGGGGTCGCTGCACACGTCGCAGGTGTCGGCGTCGGTGATGTTGAAACAGATCGGGCAGGTGTGCAGGTCGCGTTTGGCCGAGAGCAGCGCCGAGGCGAGGCGCTCAATGTCCTCGCGCGGCTGCTCGAACAGGTGAAAGGCCAGCCGCTGCGCGCTCTTGGGGCCGATGCCCGGCAGGCGCGAGAGTTCACGGATGAGCGCGACCAGCGAGGGGGGATATTTCATGGCGCCTCCTGGTGCGGGGGGGAAGTCAAAATCCGGGAATGCCTAGGCCGCGCGTGGCGTCGCGCTGCAGGTCGTCGGCCTTGCCCGAGGCGTCGTTGATGGCCGCCAGGATCAGGTCCTCGAGCGCCTCGACGTCGTCGCCGTCCACCGCTTCGGGCTTGATCTTGAGGGTCTGCACCTTGCCGTGGCCATTCATCGTCACCGTGACCAGGCCGCTGGCCGTGCCCTCGACCATCTGTGCGGCGAGTTCGTCCTGAATCTTGCCGGCGGCCGCCTGCGCCTGCTGCATCTGCTTCATGAGCTTCTTCATATCCATTCGTGTCACCCCTCTGTGGTCGCCGCGCGGCCGGTGTCCTTGGAGGAGCAGCCCCCGCAACGGGTCGTCTGGGCAGTCTAGCGTGGACCGGGCGGGGGACACTCCGGCCGAACTCACAGCGGCGCGGCTTTCCGTGCCCGCGCCGCTACGGAGACCCCGGAGGTGTCCTACAACGCGGCCGAGCGCACGTTCTTCGCCCGGCGGTAGAGCTGCGCCGGGCGGCCCACTCCGCTGCGGCGTTCGCCACTCGGGACCAGGGTGCCCTGAGCAAGCAGACGTTTGCGGAAATTGCGTTTGTCGAGCTTGCGGTTCAAGATCGCCTCGTGGACTGTCTGGAGCTCAGGCAGCGTGAAGGTGTCAGGCAAAAAGTCCAGGGCGAGATTGGCGTACTCCAGCCGCAGCTGCAGCCGCCCCAGCGCCCGGTCCAGAATGGCGCGGTGGTCGAAGGCTAGCCGGGGCAGGTGGTGGGCGCGCTGCCAGGCCGCGCCGACCGTGTGCCCCCCGGCCGTGACCCGGACCGTGCCGTGCGGCAGCACCGCGAGGTGGGCCACGCTGACCACCCGCCCCCGGGGGTCGCGCCCCAGTTCGCCGAAGGTGTAGAACTGCTCGAGGTGCCGGGGCTCGAGGTCCACCGAGGTCTCGGTGCGCAGTTCGCGCAGGGCGGCCTCATGCAGCTCCTCGCCGGGCTGAACGAAGCCGCCGGGCAGCGCCCAGTCACGGGCATGGGGCAACTCGCCGCGCTCGACCAGAAGCACCTGCAACTCGCCGCCGTGCATGGCGAAAGCGGCCACGTCCACGGCCAGCCCGACCTGGGTGGCCTGGGCCGGCAGGGACGGGGCCGTGCGGATCATGTCCCGATGCTAGACTTTGTGTCTCTGGTACGTCAAGTGTGCCGGGGCGGGTGACGGGTCAGGCGCTGTCTGCGGGACGGGCCTTCTCCCAACGCTTGCTCAACCGGCCTGGGGTCTGCGGGAACTCCCTGGGCGTGGTAGACTGGGGACTGCCCGACTTCAATCACAGAACGAGGGCCAGCGCCAGACGGCGAGGCCACAGCGGCCCGGCCCGGGTGCTGAAGCCGCCCACGACGCCAGCGCGCGCGGGGCGCGGCGGAGGTGATGAACATAGCGAAAGAACACAAGGTCAACGAGCAGATTCGCGTCCGGCAGATTCGTCTGATCGGGGCGGAGGGCGAGCAGATCGGCATTATCGACACCCGTGACGCCATGAACATGGCGCGCGAGAAGGCCATGGACCTCGTGATGGTCAGTCCGCAGGCCGTTCCGCCGGTCTGCCGCCTACTCGACTATGGCCGGTTCCGCTACGAACAGCAGCAGAACGAGAAGGAAAACCGCAAGCGTGCCCGCTCGCAGGAAGTCAAGGCGATCAAGTTCCGGGTCAAGATCGACGACCACGACTTCAATACCAAAGCGGGCCACGTGCGGCGTTTCCTCGAAGAAGGTCACAAGGTCAAGGTCACCATCATGTTCCGTGGCCGTGAACGCACGCACCCCGAGCTGGGTGAGCGCATCCTGGTGCGCGTGGCCGAGACCCTCGCGGACATCGGCGCGCCCGAAGGCACCCCGAGCATGATGGGCATGGACATGAACATGATCATGACCCCCAAGGCGCCGCCCGTTCCCAAGAAGGAACGCGCCGACATGCCTGCCGCAGACTTGGCCGACGGTGACGCTGATACAGCACCCGCCGAAGTGGCGCCGGCTTCTGCCGAGCCCAACGCGGTCGCGAACGCCTGAGCGTATTTCGCCCGGATGTTCCGGCGGCCCCTGCCCACGCGGCAGCGGGCCGCTTTTCTATGGCGTTCGTGAACAGGCCCATGTTGTGTAGCGCCACTTTACTTTATAAACTAGAGACACCGGGCCGAAGGCCCTATGGAGGTTTCGCCATGATCAAGATGTATACGACGAGCTGGTGCCCCGATTGCCACGCGACCAAGCGCGCCCTGAGCAGCAAGGGCCTCGCCTACGAGGAAATCAACATCGAGCAGGATGCCCAGGCGGCCGAGTACGTGATGAGCGTCAACGGCGGCCGGCGCAGCGTGCCCACGCTGGTGAGCGGCGACGTGGCCCACAGCCTCAGCGGATTCCGGCCTCAGAAGCTCGACGCCTTCCTGGCCGAAGCCGGCCTGTAAGCCGCGAACCTGTAGACGGTGCAGAGGCGGGCGGCCCTCACACCGGAGGGCCGCCCGCCTTATTGTCTGGGGACTCTAGTCGCGCCGGTAGGCCACCTGACCGTCCACAACGGTCAGTAGCGGCCAGCCGCGCAGCGTCTCGCCGTCCCAGGGGGTGAACTTGGCCTTGCTCCTGAACTCGGCCGGGTTCACGGCGCGCCCGGTTTCCAGGTCCAGCACCACGAGGTCGGCGGGGGCGCCCGCATCCAGCGACGGCTCGGGCCAGCCCATGACGCGCGCCGGGGCGGCCGTCATGAGGTCCAGCAGTCTCTCCAGCCCCAGCGTCTCGCCGAAGCGGGTCCACATGAGCGGGAAGGCCAGCTCGATGTAGGCGATGCCGCTGGGCGCGTCGAGCAGGTCGCGCTCCTTCTCGGCGCGGGTATGCGGGGCGTGGTCGGTGGCGAGGCAATCCACGCTGCCGTCGAGCAGCCCTGCCAGCAGGTGATCGGCGTCGGCCTGGGTGCGCAGCGGCGGCGCGACCTTGTAGACCGCGTCGAAGGACCGCAGCGCCTCGTCGGTGAGGGTGAGGTGGTGCGGGCAGACCTCGCAGGTCACGCTCAGGCCGCGCGCCTTGGCCCCGCGCACGAGGTCCAGCGCGCGCGCCGTGCTGAGGTGCTGGATGTGCAGCCGCGCCGGCCGCCCCTGCGCGTGCAGGCCGGCCAGAATTTCGAGGTCACGGGCCACGCGCGCCGCCTCGGCGGCGGCCGGGTTGCCGGGCAGTCCCAGGGCCTCGGAGACCGGTCCCTCATTCATGACGCCGTTGGCGCGCAGTGAGGCGTCCTCAGCGTGCACGCTGACGACCATGCCGAGGCTGCCGGCATACTCCAGGCCCAGGCGCAGCACCCGCGCGTCCTCGTTGGTGCGGCCGTCGTCGGTGAACATGACAGCGCCCGCGTCCTTCAGGTAGCTCAGCTCGGCCAGCGCCTCGCCCTGCTGGCCCCGCGTGAGGGCAGCGGCGGGCCGCAGGCGTGCGGTGCCGAGCGTACTCGCCTTCTCGGTCAGGGCGCGCACGGTGGCCGGGTCGTCCACGACGGGCGAGGTGTTGGGCATCGAGACGACGGTGCCGTAGCCGCCCGCCGCCGCCGCCGCGAGGCCCGAGCGCAGGTCTTCCTTCTCGGTCTGGCCGGGTTCGCGCAGGTGGGCGTGGAGCTCGGTGAAGGCGGGGGCGACCGTGCCGCCCTGGCCGTCGAGAACCTCGCCTTCGGGCGGCAGGTTCCAGCCCTTGATGACGCCGCTTTCGAGGGTCACGCTTTCGGGTCGGTCGCTGCCGGGACGCTTGATGTTGGTGATGGTCAGGGTCATGGAACTCCTTGGATTGGAGCATTGGGAAAATTACGGCCTCTGGCGAACGGCGTCCCAGATGCCTCCATTCTTCCCAATGCTCCGGTCAAATTCACTCGCTTCGCTCGGCCCTGAAGAACTCTTCAGGGCAAATGCTTTAGGGGACGACCTGCGCGGCGTCGACCTGCCGCACGCCGTTCTGGTCGGCGATGAAGGCCAGCCCGTTCTTGAAGCGGACCTGCACCTCGTACTCGTTCTCGCCTGAAACGCTGGCCGCGCAGAACTCGATCTGGTTGAGGCGCAGCGTCACCGGAATGACGAGCCGGGGGTCGTTGCAGCCCGCAGCCTCGATCCGCTCGCCCTCGTTGTTCACCATCGCCACGGGCAGGCTCAGGGCGGCGGTGTAGGCGTAGGCACGGGCCTCGGCCAGCACGGCGTCGGGGTGGGGAACGGCCACAGCGTGGGCCGGCAGGGCCGCTCCAAGGGCGAGCAGCAGGGAAAAGGCAGGAACTCTGGGCATGGCGGGTCTATTTTCCGCCTTTCGGCGCAGAAGATGCCGGGTCCAGCGGGCGCACCCCGTCCTGGTCCACCACGAAGGCCGGACCGCCGGAGAAACGCACCTCGGCGCGGTAGTCGTCCTCACTGCGGATGGTGGCCGAGCAGGACTCGGTCTGGTTGAACCGGAGCGTGACGAACATCGCCAGCCGCTCGTCGTCGCAGCGGGTCAGGCTCAGGGGGCGCTGGCCGTTGTCCAGAAAAGCCACCATCAGGGCGGTTCGGACCTGCAGGACGTAGCTGTAGGCCTCGGCGGCAACGGCGCGCGTATAGGCCTGCTGGAGCCGCGTGGGGGCGCTGGCCCCCGCACTTCCCGCTCCGGCCAGCAGCAGCGTCCCGGCCAGCAGGGCCGGCAGGACCCGCCCCGGCATCAGTCGCGTCCCACCAGCAGGTGGTACAGCACGCTCATGCGGATGGCCTGCCCGTTCTCGACCTGTTTCAGGATGCGGCTGCGCGGGCCGTCGGCGGCCTCGCTGCTGATTTCCAGGTCGCGGTTCATGGGGCCGGGGTGCAGCACGATGGCCCCGCTCTCGGCCTCCCGCATCAGGCGCTCGTTGACCTGAAAGGTGTCGGCGTACTCCTGCAGGCTGGCAAGGTAGCCGCCCGACATGCGCTCCTGCTGGAGCCGCAGGGCCATGACCGCGTGGGCGCCGCGCACGGCTTCTTTGGGGTCGCTGGTCAGGCGCACGCTCGGCAGCCCAGCAAGGCCCTCGGGCAGCAGGGTAGCGGGGCCGCACAGCACGACCTCGGCGCCCAGTTTGGGCAGCAGCTCGGCGTTGCTGCGCGCGACCCGCGAGTGCCGCACGTCCCCGATGATGGCAACCTTCTTGCCCGCCAGTGAGCCGTATTCCTGGCGCACGGTATAGGCGTCGAGCAGCGCCTGGGTGGGGTGGGCGCGGCGGCCGTCGCCCGCGTTGATGACCGGCTTGCCGCTGTAGCGCGCGACCAGATGCGCGGCCCCGGCGGCGTGGTGGCGCACGATGTAGGCGTCCACCTTGTAGGCGGTGAGCACCTCGACGGTGTCGCGCAGCGACTCGCCCTTGCTCACGCTGCTGCTGCCCGCCGCGAAGGTGAGCACGTCGGCGCTCATGCGTCGGGCAGCCAGCTCGAAGCTCGTGCGGGTGCGGGTGCTGTTCTCGAAAAAGGCGTTGCAGACCGTCAGGCCCTGCAGCGCAGGCACCTTCTTGACGGGGCGGTCGAGGACCTGGAGCATGGTGTCGGCGTTGTTCAGCACGCTGTCCAGGCGCTCGGGCGTCCAGTCCTGGAAATCCAGCAGGTGCCGGGGGCGGCCGGAGGGCGAGGTGCTGGTGCTGGAGGCCAGGGTGCTCACGCCTGCTCCTCGCGGTCCCACAGCTCTACCACGTCCTCGCCGTCACTCTCCTGCAACTTCACCTTGACCTGCTCGCTGCGGGCGGTCGGCAGGTTCTTGCCCACGTAGTCGGCGCGGATGGGCAGTTCGCGGTGTCCCCGGTCGACGAGCACGGCGAGCTGAATGCTCTCGGGCCGCCCGAGGTCGATCAGGGCGTCGAGCGCGGCCCGCACGGTCCGGCCGGTATACAGCACGTCGTCCACGAGCACCACGCGGCGGCGGCGCAGATCGAAGGGCACCTGCGTGTCGCGGATGATCGGCTGCTGCGCGATTTCGGTCAGGTCGTCGCGGTACAGCGTGATGTCCAGCCGGCCGGTGGGGACCTCCACGCCTTCGAGTTCGCTGAGCTTGGCGGCCAGCCGCGCCGCGAGTGGAATACCGCGCGTGTGGATGCCGATGAGGGCCAGCTGTTCGGCGCCCCGGTTGCGCTCGACGATCTCGTGGGCGATGCGGGTCAGCGCCCGGCGCACCTCGTCTCCGCTGAGGATGGTGGCCTTGGGGGTCATGCGCCGACTCCCACAAATCCAAAAAAAACGCCGCTCAGCGCGCGCTGAGGGCCAATGACGGTTCTGAACATGACGACTCCTTCTCCTGCCTCACGGGGCGGGTACAGCCTCACAGGACTGCCGAGAGAGGGTGAGGGCCTAATCCTGCCGGGGCCTCAGCCGTCCGGGAGTGTAACAGACTTCCGGGCCTGTGCCCTGGGCCGTGTCCGGCAGAGAAGACTGGGCGGTTGAGGAAGCACTAAACTTGACACTAAAGCACTCAGGTTTTATACTGAAGTCATCGGGAAAAACGGCCTGAACATCGCCGCTCCCGGCACATCACCCTTCAGGAGGTTCCTGCATGATGCGATTTGATCCTTTCCGCGAGATTGAAGAACTGACCCAGCGCATGGACCGTGCCTTCGGTGGCCCAGCCGCCCAGACCGCCCGCCTCGCGCCCCCGGTGGATGTCCACGAGAGCGCCGACGGGCTCGAACTGACGCTGGACCTGCCCGGCGTGAAGCCCGAAGATATTCAGATTGAGGCCGAACACCAGACCCTGAGCGTGCAGGCCGAGCGCCGGTACGCCCGCGAGGACGGCCGCACGGCCCACCGCGTCGAGCGGGCCTACGGCACCCTGAGCCGGACCTTCAGCGTGCCGGCCAAGTACGACCTGACGAAGGTAGAAGCCGATTTCGACCACGGCACCCTGGTGCTGCGGGTGCCCCGCAGTGAGGCGGCCCAGAAGCGGAGCGTGAGCGTCCGCAGCGGCGGTCAGCTCACCTCCGGCAAGACGGTGGAGGCCGGCGCTCTGCCCGACCACAGCGAGCGCAACGCCCCGGCCCAGCAGGCCTGAAGTTCCTTTGCCCACGCAAGCGCCCCGGCTCCGGCTGGGGCGCTCGTTCGTTGTGACCTACCGCGGCGGCAGGTGATCGGCCTGGGCCAGACGCGCCCCCCGAATCTGCCGGTCCGGGCCGACCTCCAGCACCGAGTAGCCGGTGTTGCGGTGCATGTAGGTGCCGCCGCGCCAGTGCGTCTGGTAATCGAGTTCCAGCAGGTGCGAGAGCAGCGACCAGAGGGCGATGCCGTGCGAGACGACCACCAGCGTTTCGCCCTCGCCCGGCCAGTGGGCGTAGACATGCGCGAGCATCCGCGCGCCGACGGCCGCCGGGGTCTCGCCGCCGGGGGCGCAGCACTCGGGGTCGCCGTCCCAGAACTGCGCGCTCAGGGCCGCCTCGCGCAGCGACACATCGTCGATGGGCTGGCCCTCCCAGTCCCCCAGGAAAATCTCGCGCAGCGCCGGAAAGCTCTCATGGACGCCGCCGATCTCGGCGCGTAGCGCCTCGGCGGTGGCGTAGGCGCGGCTGAGGTCGCTGCTGTGGATGCGGTCAGCTCGCACGCCCTGCGCCCCCAGATGCCGGGCGAGTTGCGCGGCCTGACCCTGCCCGGTCTCGTCGAGCGGAATGTCGCTGTGGCCCTGAATACGTCGCTCAAGGTTGTGGGCGGTCTGGCCGTGGCGCACCAGGATGATGCGGGCGGCGGCGGGATCGGGCGGAGTCATAGGCGCCAGTGTTCCACGCTCAGCCTCCATAGACCTGCCGTTGCCGCTCGCGGAAGGCGGCCTTCTGCGCCGGGGTGGTTCGGGCGGCGCAGTGCTCGCAGCTCACACCCTCCTCGTACTCGGGGTGCGTCTGTTCCTCCGGGGTCAGGGGCCAGCCGCAGGAGTGGCACATCACGGCTGTGCCGCCCCGCAGGCCGTGGCCGACCGCCACCCGGCCGTCGAAGACGAAACACTCGCCCTCCCAGCGGCTCTCTCTCTCGGGAACCTGTTCGAGGTAGTTCAGGATGCCGCCGCGCAGGTGCAGCACGTCGGTGAATCCGTGCTCCAGGAGCAGGCTGGTGCTCTTCTCGCAGCGGATTCCTCCGGTGCAGAACATGGCGACCCGCTTGCCGCGCAGCTCGGCGGCGTGGGCGTCGAGCCACGCCGGAAACTCGCGGAAACTGTCCAGCTCCGGATCGAGCGCGCCCTGGAAGGTGCCCGCCTTGACCTCATAGCGGTTGCGGGTATCCACTACGACCACCTCGGGATCGTCGATCAGGGCGTTCCAGTCCCCGGCCTCCACGTAATGGCCGACCTGCTCGCGCGGCGCGACGGGCACGCCCAGCGTCACGATTTCGGCCTTCAGGCGCGCCTTGAACCGCTTGAAGGGCTGTTCCGGCGCCCCCGACTCCTTGTATTCCAGCCGCGTGAAGCCGGCGTCCTGCAGCGCGGCACGCAGCTCGTCGATGGCCGCGCGCGACCCCGCCACCGTGCCGTTGATGCCCTCGGGCGCCACGATCAGGGTGCCGCACAGACCCAGCCGGGTGCCCAGGGCCGACAGGTGGTGCCGTAGCGCCGCCGGATTGTCCAGCGTCCGGAATTCATACAGGGCGGCTACCACCCAGCCGGGAACGGGAGAGGCGGAGACGGACGGGAAGGGAAAGGGCGGCACCGACATCGCCGCCCAGTCTAGCCGCCGCTGCCCGGCCGGATCATGTCGCGCGGGTCATTTCATGCTGCTGATGTAGGCGGCCAGGGCCTTCAGGTCGTCATCGGTGAGGGGCTTGAGGGCGATGCGCATGGCGTCGGGGTGCGGCACGCCGAAGCGGGGCGTGTCGCGGAACTCGTGCAGGATCTCCAGACCGTATCCGGGCGCCAGATTGGTCACGCTGGCGATGCCCTGCCGGTCGGCCCCGCGGCCGTCCTCGCCGTGGCATACCGCGCAGGCGATCATGTTGCGCTCGTTGTCACCGCCCTGAAACAGCGCCGCGCCCCGTGCCCGCAGCGCCGGGTCTGCGGCCCAAGCCGGGCCCGGTGCCTGCGTCGCGAAGTAGACCGCGAGGTCCGCGATGTTCTGGTCCGAGAGCCGCGAGGCGACCCCCTGCATGACGGCGCTGGGCCGCAGCTTGGCCCGGAATACCGTGAGCTGGAAGCGTGTGTAGCTCGGGACCTGCCCCGCCAGCCCTGGCACCTTGGCCTGGGTGCTCACGCCGCCGGCGCCGTGGCAGCCCGCGCAACTCCGGCTCAGCGTCTGCCCGCGCGCGGCACTCGGCGTGTTGAATTTCAGGGTCAGGTTAGGCGGGGCAGCAGCGGCCGGGGCGCCGCCCGGCGGCGGCGAAGTGCCCTGGGCACTGGCCCACAGCACGGGTACAGACAAGAGAAGCGGAATTGCCAGCCATCCGAAACGACGAGTCTGTCCCATGACTCCCCTCCTGAAGGTGAGGAGCCGAGTGTACCACAGCTCACAGTGTACCGAGTCGAGCGGTAGGGGATTTCTTTCGTCTGGGAGAGTCTTTTCGCCGCTGGTCTTGGGCATGGCGGTGACTCTCTGCGGCCCCTCCAGGCAGTATCCGGCGGTTCCTCCTCAGAGAGCCAAGGCCTCTTCACGGACCGTTGCAGGTCGGCCGCGCCGGGTGTGCGATGGTCGGGGGAGTCCACTAACTCTTCGGGTAGCCCATGTTGGCTCCCGCACCTCACTCTCCCAGGAGGCCTTTTATGACTGACCGCGACAAGAAGACGCAGGGCGAACACGGCCAGCTTTCGGATACGGCCCGTCCCGAAACCGGTGCCCAGAACCAGGACGCGCCGGCCCACGAACAGCCCACATCCCAGACCCCCGGCGAGGACAGCGGTGCAGGCAGGAACGGCCGCCCCTCCGACGATTCGGACCCTGGCCACAGCTGAACGAAGCGGGCCGGAGCAGCTTGAAGTGCTCCGGCCCGCTTCCATATAGAACCTACATCGCCGCCGGCACCTCGATTCCGATGAGGTCCAGCGTCTCTTCGAAGGCCACACGGAGCCGGGCGACCAGGGCCAGACGGGCTTCGCGCAGCCCCTCTTCGGACTGCAGGACATTCGTGGCGGGCTTGCCCTGCTTGTTCTTGGCGTTGTACCAAGCGTTGAAGCTCGTGGCGAGGTCTAGGGCGTACTGCGCGACCACGTGCGGCGAGTGCACGCGCACGCTCTGGCTCACGACCTCAGGCAGGCGGGCAACCTGCTTGGCGAGGGTCAGGTCGATATCGGGCATCGCGTCCCAGTCGGCGCCGGTGCCGTCCGTCACGTACCCGGCCTCCTCGGCCCTGCGCAGGATGTTGGCCGCGCGCACCGCCGCGTACTGGATGTACGGCGCGGTGTCGCCGTTCAGGGCGAGCGCCTGCTCCCAGCGGAAATCGATCTTGCGGGTCGGTTCGGCCTTGAGCATGGCGAAGCGGATGGCCCCGATGCCGATGCGCCGGGCGATCTCGTCGGCATCGCTGCGCCCGGCCAGCTCGGGGTTGAGCTTGGCGAGTTCGGCCAGGGCGCGCTTCTGGGCCTCATCCATCGCGGCGTCGGCGCTCACGGCGATGCCCTTGCGCCCGCTGATGGTCTGGCCCTCCAGGGTCACGAAGGCGTAGGAGAGGTGGATGCTGCGCGCTTCCTTCTCGGTCTCGCCCGCCACGCCCAGCGCCGAGCGCACCACGGTCTGTGGGTGCTCCTGGCGCGAGTCGATCACGTTGATGACCTCCTCGGCGTGCCCGAAGCGCCGCTCCAGGTCGGGCTGGCCGTCGGGGGCGCTCGTCCAGACGGTGTGGCCGCCCGGATCGGTGGCGAAGGGTTTGAACTTCATACCCTCGAACAGCCCGAACTTCCAGAACTGGTAGCCGATGTCCTTGGCGGCGTACATGGCCGTGCCGCCCGAGCGGACGAGTACGACGTTGGGTTCTTCGAGGCCCGGCATGAACTCGGACACGTCCATGATGAAGGCCCCGGCATATTTACCCTCGGTGGGGTGCGAGGTGTAGCGGCTTCCCTCCAGGATGTTCATGGCCTGACTCAGGAAGCCGCTGCCTACCACGTCCGATTCCCAGTTCAGCAGGTCGTAGCGCGCGCCCAGCCGGAAACAGGTGTCGAGGTGCGCGTGCACGATCTTCTCGACTTCGGCGCGCAGTTCGCCCTCTTCCAGGCGGTGCATCACGGCGCCGATGCCGCTTTCGAGTTCGGCCTTGGCGGGGTCGGCGTTCAGTCGGACGTAGCCCTCGCCCATCCAGTGGTCGTACTTCTGCACGCCGTCCCACACGCGGCCGTAGTGGGACACGGCGAACAGCGACTCGGCCGCCTGGCGCCCGGTGTCGTCGATGTAGTTCTGGACCTCGACCGTGTGGCCCGCCGCCCGGAAGATGCGCGCCATGCTGTCGCCCAGCACCACGTTGCGCACATGCCCGACGTGAAGTTCCTTGTTGGGGTTCACCGAGGTGTGCTCGATGACGACCTTGCCGTGCTCGGCGACGCTGCCGGTCGTGGGCGCGGCAAAG
This sequence comes from Deinococcus sp. Leaf326, assembly GCF_001424185.1. NCBI lineage: Bacteria > Thermotogati > Deinococcota > Deinococci > Deinococcales > Deinococcaceae > Deinococcus > Deinococcus sp. Leaf326. Next base: position 279,470 of record NZ_LMOM01000021.1, read on the forward strand.
GGCGTCTCGACCACGCTGCGCACGAAGGCGCCCGAGTCGAGAAAGAAGTTCAGGAACGGTCCCGCCGCCTCGACCCGGCGAATTCCGCCGGGCAGCACGACCGCCCCGGCGAGCTGCCCGGCGATCTGGGCGGGGTTGCCCCCGGCGCTCTTGGCCATCTGGAAGGCGGCAGGCGTGCCGTAGTCGCCGAGCTTGCTGGCGGGAGTTTCCTGAATCGCGGCGTCCACCGGCATCCCGAGGCTCTGGGCGGCGGCCTCGACGGCGGTCTTGAGTTGGGCCTTCAAATCCATTCGGAGAGTCTAGAGCATCCGGAAAAAGAGGGCGCCCCCGCAGGTCGGGCAGAGCGGGTGGATTTGGCCGAGCAGGACGGCGAATGCCGGCTTCTGCCGCCCTGCCGGAAATTCGCCCTGTCCGCTGGAGGCCCGCCGCTCAGCCCTCCGCGCTGCCGGTGAGGCGCCGGACCTCGCGCAGCACTTCGGGCCAGGTGGGGGCGTGCAGGCCCGTGTACTCCTCGCTCAGGGTCCACAGGCGCGCGGCGGCGCCGTCGTCCTGGGCGCGCGGGCTCATGGGAGCGGGGCGGCTCTTGTCGTAGTACGCCCCCGAGATGACGGCGTCCGGCGTGCTCGCCAGAAAAATACTCGTCTGGGCGCCTTCCTCCGGCGAGATGGCGAACCGGTCCACCACGCGGTAGAGCCGGCTCAGGCGCCCGCCCTGCGCGGTGTGCCCGAACCCGCTGGCGACCATGCCGGGGTGCAGCGACGTGCTGACGAGCCACGGCTCGCGCCGGGCCAGTTCGCGGGCGAACAGCACGTTGGCGAGCTTGCTCTGGCCGTAGGCCCCCCACGAGCTGTAGCCCTGCCGGAATTCGGGGTCGTCGAAACGGACGCGCCCGAAGTGGTGCGCCGCCGAGGCGACCGTGACTACGCGCGCCTGTGGCGACTCGCGCAGCAGGCCCAGCAGTTCGTGGGTCAGTACGAACGGCGCGAGGTGGTTGAGGGCCCAGGTCATCTCCACGCCTTCACGGGTCTCGCGGCGCTTCTCGAAGATGGCCCCGGCGTTGTTCACCAGCACGTCGAGGCGCCCGAAGCGCTCACGGTACTCGGCGGCGGCGCGGCGCACCTGCGCCAGTTCGCTCAGGTCGGCGACCACGCTGCCCGCCGCGCCCGTCTCGGCGACCACCCGCTCAGTCTTCTGCGGGTCGCGCCCCATGACCACCACCTGCGCTCCCCGGCGCGACAATTCGCGGGCCGTGATCAGCCCGATGCCGCCCGTCGCCCCACTCACCAGCACGGCCCTGCCCGACATGTCCCCGTTCATATCCCCAGCATACGGGGCCGGCCGCGCCGGTTCTGCCCGCTCCGGCACACAAAATCAAAAGAAAGGCCAGCACACCCCGCAGCCCGGGGGGGCCAGCCTCTCGGCACCGGTGGACTTCACCCGGTCCACCTGTTGAGCAGTGCTTGAATACCCGGAGTGTACCGCGTGAACGGTCACAAGCTTGTCACAGGCACTTTTGCTGTGGGCCCGCTCAGTGGGTCAGGGCTGCAGGTCGCCGTTCACGTAGACCCACTCGCCGTCCACCTGCGTAAAGCGGCTGCGTTCGCGGAAGCTGCCCGGTCCCTCACCCGGTGCCCGCAGCCGCACCGTGAACTCGACCTCGTCGCCCTGCGCGGCGTGAACCTTGAGGCCCAGGTAGCGGGTGCCGTCTTCCAGGTTGAGGTCGTGGGGGCGGTGGTCGGGGTGCCAGGTCCGCTCCACAAAGGCCTGATCTCCCAGCGCGAAGGCCGAGTAACGCGCCCGCATGAGCACCTCGGGGGTGGGGGGCGACGCGCTGCCGTCGTGGGCGGGGCGGCAGCACGCCGCGTAGCTGCGCCCCGAGCCGCAGGGGCAGGACTTGAAGGGCGGATGCGGCCGGGGAGACATGGCGCCCAGGCTAGCACCGCCTCCTGCGGCGGCCCGGACGCGGCCGGACCTTCTACAATCGGCGGGTGAACCGCTCGCCCGAGGCCATCACTTCGCTGCAAAATCCCCAGGTCAAGCGCCTGGTTCGCCTGCGGGGCCGCCGCGAGCGCGAAGGTGAGGGCGTGATGCTGGTCGAGGGCGCGCGTGAGCTCTCACGCGCCGTCGCCGTCGGGGTGCGCCCGCGCGAACTGTACCTGTGCCCCGAGCTGTTCAGCCCCGAGGCGCACGACCTCGTGGCGGGTCTGGAAGCCGCGCTCGGGGGGCAGGGACCCGCGCTGCTGTCGCGCGCCACCTTCGAGAAGGTCAGCGGGCGTGAGAACCCCGACGGCGTGCTGGGGGTCGCGGCCCTGCCGATGCCCGTGCTGCCCGACCTGGGCGAGCGGGCGCTGGTGGTCGTGCTGCACGGCCTGGAAAAGCCCGGCAATGTCGGGGCGATCCTGCGCACCGCCGACGCAGCGGGAGCCGACGCCGCCGTGGTGCTGGGACGCGGCGCCGATCCCTACGGTCCCAACGTGATCCGGGCCAGCCAGGGCAGCGTCTTCGCGGTGCCGACCCTGGTCCTGGGCGAGGAGGACGCGCTGGGCTGGCTGGCCGGGCAGGGCTTCCGGACGGTGGCCTGCACCCCGGACGCACAGCAGGACTACTGGGACGCCCCCCTGACCGGGCGCGTGGCCCTGCTGCTGGGCACCGAGCACGCCGGGTTGCCCCCCGAGTGGCGCCGGGCCCACGAGGCGGTGCGGGTGCCGATGCACGGGCAGGCCGACTCGCTGAACGTGGCGACGGCGGCGGCCCTGGTGCTGTACGAGTGCGTGCGCCAGTCGCGCACCTGACCGGGCCTCCCTGGCGGGTCTCTGCGCGGCCTGAACTCTGGATGAGGCAGGGCTCTGTAAGACGTCGCCTGCGAGAGTCATGCTCAGCATATGAGTGCAACCTCCTCCGCCTTCACCTCCAAAGACCCCTACCGCCTGTGGCTGCTGTCGCGCCTGGGCGAAGAGTTCGGCGTGAAGGGAGCCGAGCGGATCATTCAGGAGGCGGTGCTGCGCCGGGGCTGGACCACCGGGCGGTCCCTGGGGCCGCGCGACGTGGTGGCAGTCCTTCAGGACGTGTACCGCCAGATGACCGAAAACGGGGACGAGGCCCGCGCCGACCGCTGGCTTCAGGACGCCTCGCGCGACCTCGCCAAGCTCGCCGAGACCGTGCCGGAACCGGCCGCGCCCCAGGAGCAGGCGGGCGAGCCTGCCGGCACCCGCCCACAGGTGCCGGTGCCGGCCGTGCCCGTGCCCCAGCCGGCCGCCTGGGGACGCCGCGCCCACGACCTGCCCCTCATGCTGGCGCGGGTTCACGCCCAGATCGCGGCCCGCAGCCTGAACACCATCCGCTCGGACGGCACGCTCGCCCGGCTCGAACGCGCCGCCGAGTGGGACATGCAGGCTGCTCAGGCCGAGGTGCGGCGCTGGGAGACCGAGGCGCTGCTGGGCCAGCTGCGCGCCGCGCACGCCCGCGCCGAGCTGGCCGATCAGGTGGCGACCGCCCGCGCGCAGGCCGAGGTGCTGCGCCTGAACATCCGCGAGCTCGAAGAGCTGCCGCGCCCCGGCCAGAACGCGGCCGCGCAACTGGCCCATGCCCGGCTGACCCTCACGCAGACCCAGGCCTTTCTCGACGCCTTCGCGCCGCTCGTGGGCACCCAAGACGCCGACGCGCCCCTGAGCATGCTGCAACTGGACCTGCACGACGCGCGGTTCTCGCTGGGCGTGGCGCTGCACCCCGACGTGCTGCGCGCCCGCTACGGCCTGAACGTGGCACTGTGGCAGGCCGGCGAGGCGGGTGAGGAGGCCCCCAGTGTGCAGGAGGCCCGCCGGGCACTGGCCCAGGCCGAGGAGATGGCCGGCGCGCAGCTCGCGGGGACCCTGAATGCCGCCCGGAGCCACCAGGCGGCCCTGCAGGACCTCGCGCGCCGGGCCCTGGACCTAGAAACCCGCGGTGACAAGCTGGCCCGTGCGGGCGGTGACGCCCTGAGCCGGGCGCGCCTGGGTCTGGAGTGGCGTCAGGTCCGGGCGGCGGCCCGGTTGCAGGCCGGCCGTCTCGAGGAGGCCGTCGCCCTGCTTGAGGCCCTCGTAGGTGAAGGGACGCAGGGAACCGACGCGCCGCAGAGCTGAGCAAGTTTGATTAACGCTCCTATAACGGGAGCTCACTATAATTTCATGGGGAGTGGAGGCCAGCCGGCGACCAGAGCGGCAGGGCGACTTCCACTGCGCTTGAACGGGTCCGTATCGTCCGAAAAATTCAATCTGGCCGGTCCTGAGGGCATGGGTCAGGCCACCGTGCTCCAGGAGTTGTCATGAACAAATTCGCTTTTCTGATTCACCCCCGCAACCACGTCGCCGAGGACCTCGGCCGTCTGTACGGCGCGCCGCTGCGCTGGATTCCCGAGCGCGTCTATACCTCCGCCATGCGGCGCCTGCCCCTGCCGCCGGTTGTCGCGGGGCGTATCTCCTTTCCGGAGGCGCCGTCAAGCGGCGCGCTCATCATGGTGCCGCTCAGCGCGCCCCTGATGCTGGGGATGCCCCGGCGGGAGGTTCAGAACCGGGTCCACGTGGCGGTGGACGCGGCGCGTGACCAGGGGGCGACGCTGGTGGGGCTGGGGGCACTGACGGCGCCGGTCACGGCCGGCGGCAAGTCGCTCGCCGACCGCACCGACATCGGGGTGACGAACGGCAACGCGTTCACGGCGGCCATGACCTATCTGGGCATCGAACGGCTGCTCGAGCGGCTACCGGCGCATCCGGTCATCGCCCTGGTGGGCGCGAGCGGCAGCGTCGGCAGCTGCGTGACCCGGCTGCTCGCCCGGCGGGACTGCGGCGAGCTCCTGCTCGTCGCCCGGCACACCGGCCGCCTGGAGAAGCTGCGGGCGGCCCTGCCGCACCCAGCGCGCGCGACGGTCAGCACCGACATGGCGGACGTGCGCCGGGCCGACCTGGTGGTCCTGCTGACGAGCGCCTCCGAGGCGCTGCTGCGCAGCGAACATCTGCGCGAGGGGGCCATCGTGCTCGACGATACGCAGCCGCGCAATACCGACCCCGCCCTGCTTACCGAGCGCCCCGACGTGCTCATCGTGGACGGCGGGGTGGTCGAGGTGCCGGGAATGCGCATGAGCGGCTACATCGGTCTGGGACGCAACCTGGCCTACGCCTGCCTGGCCGAGACCATGCTGCTGTCACTCGCCGGGCACCAGGGCCACTACTCGGTCGGGGAGCCGACGATCGAGCAGGCCGAGGAGATGCTGGCCCTGGCCGCCGAACACCGGGCCCTGGGCTTTCACCTCGCGCCCTTTCTGTCGTTCGGGCGGCCGCTGGAGCCCCGGCACGCTGCGCCGGCGCCCCGGCCGCTGGCCGGGTTCAGCGCATGACCGGAACGGAAGTGGCCGTGCCCCGCATCGTGATTCTGGGCGCGGGCTACGCGGGCATCGACGCCTACAAGGCCCTGGCCCGGCGCCTCGGGTCCCGGCTGCGGCGGGGCGAGGTACAGGTGACGGTGGTCAACCCCGACCCGTATCACACCTTTCACGGCTGGACGGGTGAGGTGCTCTCGGGCCGGCTGCCCCTGAGCGCGGCCCTGACGCCCCTGGCGCCCCTGTTCCGCTGGGCGCGGGTGGTGCTGGGGCACGCCGCCCACGTGGACCTCGTGGCCCGCACGGTGACGGTGCAGGCTGCGGACGGCCAGACGCGGACCCTGCCCTATGATCAGCTCCTGATCGGCACCGGCTCGGCCGACCCGTTCGCGCGGGTTCCGGGACTGCGTGAACATGGCTGGAAGCTGAAGAACACCCGCGACATGCAACTGTTCCGCGACCACCTCCACGGGTGGCTCTCGGGCCGGGCCACGGCGCCGGAGCCGGGCCGGATCTTGGTCGTCGGGGGCGGATTCGCCGGGGTCGAGATGGCGGCGGCCATCTGCGAACTGGTGGACGCGCGCCGCGTGGCGGTGGAGACCGAGCTCTACACCTCTGCCCCGCACCTGCTCGAGGCGCTGCGGCCCCACCAGAGCCGTCTGGCCGACCACGCCGCGGGCGAACTCGGCCGTCTGGGCGTGAAGGTCCGGACCGGCGCAGGGGTCCGGGAGATCACGCCGCGCGGCGTGGTGCTGAGCAGCGGCGAGGTCCAGGAGTTCGGGCTGGTGCTATATACGGCGGGGGTCAGCTACGACGTGTTGCTGGGGACCGAAGCCCTGCAGCGCGACGAACGCGGCCGACTGGTCGTCGAGGACGACCTGCGCCTGCCGGGCCACCCCGAGGTCTGGGCGGCGGGCGACACGGCGCGCGTGCCGCTGCCGCGAGATCGCCGGGAGCTGTGCCCCGCCAACGCCCTGTGGGCGATGAAACAGGGCATGTGCGTGGGCAACAACATGGCGGCCGCCCTGAAGGGACAGCCCGGCCGGCCCTTCGCCTACGGAGGACTGGGACAGGCGGCCAGCCTGCGGGTTGGCGGCGGCGTCGCGGAGCTCAAGGGCCTGCCCCTGACCGGCTGGACCGGCTGGCTGATGCGCCTGGGATTTTTTGTGTGGTACATGCCGACCAAGGAAGGCGGCGTGCGTGTTCTGCGGGCCTGGGCCGGCAGTCTGTCAGGCCGGCGTCACTTGGGCGCCGTGCCGGAGCCGCGCACGGAGGCCACGGGCGGCGCGGAGCTGAGCCGCAGCTGACCCGATAGGACGCAGCGCGGTCCGCCGCGTCTCTATGCTGGGCGGCATGAATCTCCTGCAAGCCTCTCTGGCCGGCGGCGCGGCCTTCCGCGACGTGGACGACCTGCTCGCGGACCTGGATTTCGCGGCGGCGACCCGCCTCCTCCCCGGCGCGCCGTATACCGTGGCCGGGCTGCTGGCCCACCTGCGCCTGACCCTGCGCCTCAGCCTGGATATCGCGGCCGGGCGCGCTGGGGGCTGGCCTGAGGACCTGGACCTGTGGCCCGCCGCGCCCACGGACGAGGCGGCCTTCCAGGGGCTGCTGCTCGACCTGCGCCTGCTGTTGGCCGAGGCGGGAGCGCTGGCTGCCGGTCCCTCCGGGCAGGCACGCGAGGTCCTGACCGATCTGGCGGTCCACAACGCCTACCACTGGGGGCAGGTGGCGCTGCTGCGGCGCATGGACGGAGCGGAGCTGGGCCGCCCAGCAGCCGGCGACTGAACCTTTGGTGAATGCCGGGGGGCCGGCTGGTGGGGGCGCGCTTTCTACACTGGGGCATGACCGGAAACATGCAGGTTCGCAACGACGCGGCGAGCAGCCGCTACGAACTCGTTCAGGGCGGCGAGGTGCTGGGCTACGCCGAATACGAGGCCCAGGGCGACACGCTGGATTTCACCCACACGCAGGTCAGCGAGGAGCATCAGGGCGAGGGCCTGGGCGAACGGCTCGTCCAGGGCGCGCTCGACGATGTGCGGGCGCAGGGCGGCAAGGTCGTCGCCAGTTGCCCCTTTGTCGAGAGCTTCATCCGCAAGCACGCCGAGTACGCCGACCTTCTGGCCTGAGAAGAGGCTGGACGGGCTGGCCTTGCCCCTCCTATTCCTAAGCATTCGCCGCATGGCCCCGCCGGGAGCCGGGCGCTAGCCTGCCGCCCATGACTTCTGCCCTTTCCCCATCCAGACCCGTCACCCTGATCACCGGGGCGGCGGGGGGCATCGGCGCGGCGCTGGCCCGGCGTCTCGCGCCCACCCACGACCTCGTGCTGGGGGGACGCGGCAGCGCGGCGCTCGGCGCTCTGTGCGCGGAGCTGGGCGCCACACCGCTGCAACTGGACCTCACGCGGCCGGAGACCTTCGCCGCCGCCCTAGCGGGCCTGGAGCGCGTGACCAACGTGGTGCACAACGCCGGGATCGTGGAACTCGGCGCGGTGGAAACGCAGGCCCACGAGGTCTGGACGCATACCCTGACCGTGAACACGGTCGCGCCCGCCGAACTGACGCGGCTGCTGCTGCCGTCGGTGCGCGCTGGGCGCGGCACGGTGGTGTTCGTGAACAGCGGAGCGGGCCTGAGTGCCAACCCCGGCTGGGCCAGCTACGCCGCGAGCAAGCACGCCCTCAGGGCCCTGGCCGACGCCCTGCGCGGCGAGGAAGCGCCCCACGGCGTGCGCGTGAGCAGCGTGTACCCCGGCCGCACCGCCACCGAGATGCAGCGCAAGGTGCGCGGGCAGGAAGGCGCGCCCTACGACCCCGCCGCCTTTATCGACCCCGCGACGGTGGCGGCCACCATTGCCTTCGTGCTGGACGCTCCGCGCGACGCCTCGCTGACCGACGTGACCGTGCGGCCGGGGCCGGGCCTGTGACCGACCGGACGACCGGAGCGTTGTCCAGCCCCGACCTCTACGACGCCGTGATCCTCGGAGCCGGGCCGGCGGGCCTGAACGCCGCGCTGGTGCTGGGCGGGGCGCGGCGACGGGTGCTCCTGCTCGACGGCGGGCCGCCGCGCAATGCCCGCGCCACGGCGGCGCACGGCGTCTTTACGCGCGACTGCACGCCGCCCGCCGACCTCAAGCGCATCGGGCTGGGTGACCTCACACCCTACGACGTAACCGTGCGTGAGACGCCCGCCCGCGAGATCCGTTGCGAGGGCGACCTGTTCGCGGTGCGCTGCGATCAGGCGTGGGTGCGTGCCCGGCGCCTGCTGTTCGCCACGGGGGTGCGCGACGTGTTGCCGCGCGTGCCCGGCCTGCGCGAACGCTGGGGCAGCCTCGTGCACCACTGCCCCTACTGCGACGGCTGGCCCAACCGTGAGGCGCGGCTGTCCGTCCTCGGGTCTCATCAGGAAGGCCATCACCTCGCCCTGAGTGTGCGTGCGTGGTCCGACCACGTGACGTTGTTCACCGACGGCCCCGACGAACTGACCGACCAGCAGCGCCAGGACCTGAAGCGGGTGGGCATTCCGGTCGTGACTACGCCCATCCGGCGCCTGAGCGGGCGGGACGTGCTGCGCCTTCATCTCCAGGACGGCCGGACGCTGGAGCAAGACGCCCTGTTCCTGAACCCGACCCAGGTGCAGGGCAGTCGCCTGCCCGCGCTGATGGGCTGCGAACTGAACGAGAAGAGCCGCGTGGTGGTCAACGAGAACGGCATGACCAGCGTGCGGGGGGTGTGGGCGGCGGGTGACATGACCGGAGCGCAGCAGTATGTGGTGAACGCCGCCGCGACCGGCATGCTCGCCGCCGTGAGCCTGAATACCACCCTGATCCACGAGAACGTGCGCCGCGCCGGGGCCGCCTTCCACAAGTCGCCGGACGAGGCCGAGGGCGTGGGCGAGGCGTAAAGGCGATGCCCAGGGACTGGAGTTTCGGCAGTGCGGGTAAAGGCGTACCTTTCGTCCGGGGCGACCGGCTCCGACAGGCAGCCGCGACGAGGCCGGCGTGATCGCCCGCCTGCGCGCCTTCGCCCGGCGTCTCAAGGCCGAACTGCTGACGCTGAGCGTGGCCGTCCGCGACCCACGCACGCCCTGGCATGCCCGCGCGCTGGCGTTGCTGGTCCTCGCCTATGCCCTGAGCCCAATTGACCTGATTCCCGACTTTATTCCGGTGCTGGGCTACCTCGACGACCTGCTGCTCGTGCCGGCGGGACTGTGGCTGGCGCTGCGGCTGCTGCCGCCCGAGGTGCTCGCCGACGCCCGCCGGGAGGCGGCGGCCCACCCCCGGCGCCTGGCCCGCAGCGGCTGGGGCCTCGCGCTGATGCTGCTGCTCTACGCGGCGGCGCTGCTGCTCGGCTGGTGGTGGTGGACTTCCGCGCAGACGCCGCCCACACATGCCGCGCGTCACTTCCCGTAGCATCCTGCCCGTGAGCGCTTTTCCCGACCTCCCCATCGCCGAGGTCATCCCCGAGGTTCGCCGCGCGCTGGCCGCGCACCCGCTGGTCGTGTTGCAGGCTCCGCCCGGCGCGGGCAAGAGTACGGCCCTGCCGCTGGAACTGCTGCACGAGCCGTGGCTCGCGGGGCAGGGCGTCGTCATGCTTCAGCCCCGGCGGGTGGCGGCGCGGGCGGTCGCGGCCCGGCTGGCCGAAGGGCTGGGCGAGGCGGTGGGCGGCACCGTCGGCTCAAGGGTCCGCTTCGAGTCGCGGGTCTCGGCCCGCACGCGGCTGGAGGTCGTGACCGAGGGCATCCTGACCCGGCGGCTGCAACGCGACCCGGAACTCTCGGGCGTGGGGCTGGTCATCCTTGACGAATTCCACGAGCGGTCGCTGAACGCCGACCTAGCCCTGGCCCTGCTGCGCGAGGTGCAGGGCGCGCTGCGGGACGACCTGCGCGTGCTGGTCATGTCGGCCACCCTCGACCCCGGCCTGCCCGCCCGCCTGGGGGCGCCCCTGGTCGAGAGTGCGGGCCGCGCCTACCCGGTCGAGGTCCGCTACCTGGATGCCGACCCGGTGGGCCGTGTCGAGGATGCGGTCGCGCGGGCGGTGCGCGCGGCGCTGGAGCGTGAGGAGGGCGACGTACTGGCCTTTTTGCCTGGCGTGCGCGAGATTCGCGGCGCGCAGGCGCAGCTCGGTGACGTGGCGGCGACCGTGCTGCCCCTCTACGGCGACCTGCCGCTGACCGAGCAGGCGCGGGCGCTGCGGCCCGGTTCTGGTGGTCCGGGCGGCCGCAAGGTGGTGCTGGCGACCAGCATCGCCGAGACCTCGCTGACCATCGACGGTGTGCGGGTCGTCGTGGACGGTGGCCTGAGCCGCACGCAGGCTTTCGACCCCGGCACCGGCCTGTCGCGGATGGTCACGGGGCGGGTCACCCGCGACAGTGCCGACCAGCGCGCGGGCCGCGCGGGCCGCACCGCCCCCGGCGTGGCGTACCGGCTGTGGCCTCTGCGCACCCAGCCCCTGCTGCCCGCCGCCCGCCCCCCCGAGATCTTGGAGGCCGACCTCGCGCCCCTGACCCTGGAACTCGCCGGCTGGGGCACACCCGACCCCGCAGAGCTGCCCTGGCTGGACGCGCCGCCGCCCACCCGCATCGACACGGCCCGCGCCCTGCTGCGCGATCTGGACGCGCTTGATAACGCGGGCCGCATCACTCCGGCGGGCAGCCGCCTGCTCGACTTCCCGACCCATCCCCGGCTGGCGCACCTGCTCACGGCGGGTGATGACCCCTCCTTGGCCGCCGATGTGGCCGCGCTGCTCGAAGAACGCGACCCCCTGCCGCCCGGCAGCGGCGCCGATCTGACCGAGCGGATCGCGGCCCTGCGGGCCTGGCGGGCGCGCCGGCCCCACGAGGGCGACGTGGGCGTGCTGGAGCGGATCGAACGCCTCTCGAAGCAGTGGCGCGTGCTGCTGAAGGTAGGGGCCGAAAACACGCCCCCCGACCCCTACGCCGTCGGCACCCTCCTGACCCTGGCCTACCCCGAGCGGGCCGCTCTGGCGCGGGCGGGGGGAATGGGATTGGCGCGCGGGCGCTTTCTGCTATCGGGGGGGCAGGGCGCGGCGCTGCCCGAGGGGGATGCGCTGGCCGGTGCCTCCGCTCTGGCGGTCGCGCACCTTGATGCCGGGCAGGCCGAGGGCCGCATCTACCTGGCCGCGCCGCTGGACCTGGGCGCGCTGGAGGCCCGCGCCGTATGGCAGGACGTGGTGCGCTGGGACGGCCGCACCGGCACCCTAGTTGCCCAGCGGGAGCAGCGTGTGGGCGCGCTGGTGCTCGCCACGCGGCCTCTGCCCGGTGTCCCGGCCGAACTGCGCGCCGCCGCTCTGGCCGGGGCCGTGCGTGAGGAGGGGCTGCACCTCCTGACCTTCCCGCCGGAAGCCCAGGGATTCCGTGCCCGCGTGGAGTCGCTGCGTGCCTGGCGGCCCGGCGAGGTGTGGCCCGACCTCTCGGACGAGGCGCTGCTGGCGACTCTGGAGACGTGGCTCGGTCCGGCGCTGGGAAACGCGCGTACCCGCGACGATCTTGCCCGCGTGAACGTGCTTCCGGCCCTTCAGGCGCTGCTGCCTTGGCCGCTGCCCCAGACCCTGAACGAGCTGGCCCCCACCCACCTGGAGGTTCCCACCGGCAGCCGCATCCGCCTGGAGTACCGCGTGGGCGCGCCGCCCGTCTTGGCCGTGAAGTTGCAGGAACTGTTCGGCCTCGCCGAGACGCCGGCGGTGGACGGCGGGCGCAGGCCCGTGCTGCTGCACCTGCTGTCGCCCGCCGGTCGCCCCGTGCAGGTGACGCAGGACCTGCGCTCCTTCTGGAATTCGAGCTACTTCGAGGTGCGCAAGGACCTGCGGGGGCGCTATCCCAAGCACCCCTGGCCTGACGACCCCTGGAGCCACGCGCCGATGAAGGGCACGAAGAAACGCGGGGTTTAGGCCTTAAAAAACCGCCCTGGTGTAGGCGGCTGGGAGAGGGGAGAGCTCGCTAGCTGTCGTTGCCCTTGCCTGCGTGGTCGTCGCTGTGACTGCTGCCGGTGCTCGGCGGCGTCGGCTCGTCCTCGCGGTAGTTTTTGCCGCCGCTGGGCTGCTGCTGGTCGCCGATCTGATCGTGGCCCTCGCCCTGGCCCCGGTCTTCATGGCGGTCGGTTCCGTTGTGGTGGTCCTTGGTCATACCCGAGCGTATCCGGCTGACCCACCCCTTTCATTTGCGCTGTACGAAGCGGGCTTGATCAATGCCGCCGGACGAGGAAAAGGCGGGATCATGGCAAGACGCCCCGGCACTGGGCCAGGGCGCGGGACCAGCAGCCGGGGTCAGTTGCCCGGCAGTGCTTTGGCCTCTTCGAGGTGGCTGGTCACGACGGGCTGGATCTTGGCGGCGTAGGCCAGGGTCTGGGCGTCGGTGCCGAAGGTGCGGTAGGTCTTGATGAGGTCCAGCGTCATCTGGTGACCGCTCACCTGGACCATCTTGTACATTGCGTCGAAGGCCGTGCCCGACAGGGTATTGAGCTTGTTGAACTGCAGGCGCTGGTCTGCGCCCGGCTGGTCGGCCAGGACCACGCCTTTGGCAGCGGCCAGGGCGCGCAGTTCCTGCTGCGCCTGGGTATGGATCGTGATCATGTGCTGCGCGAAGGCCCGCACCTGGGGGTTGGTACTTTTTTGCAGGGCCAGCTGTGAGGTCTTGATCTCGGCGAGGTTGCTCATGGTGGCCACTTCCATGAACAGGACGTTGGTATTGTTGGTGACCTGGGCGGTGCTCACCGGACCCATGGGGGGTGCGCCCGCTCCTCCGGCCAGGGCAGCGGCGGGGAGCAGGGTCAGGGCAGCAGTCAGTAGAAACGTCTTCATGGCCCTACTGTGGCGGCCGCGCGCCGCCCGCAGGTGCGTAGGCCCTGGGGATCCGCAGAGCGCTTGCTGGGCCAGACTTCATGAGCCCGTGGCAGCTCGACCACCGTTCGATCACTGTGCCATGGCCAGGAGTCGCAGCCGACGAACCAGCCGGTCAATGACCCAGGCACAACCGGAACAATGGAAAACCCGCCCCAGGCAGCGGGCGGGTCAGGTGAGGAGGCGACTCAGAACATCCGGGCCAGGGCACCGCTCAACAGGGTCAGGGCCATCAGTCCCAGCATCAGTGTGCCGATCTGGCGGGCACTCGGGGAGGCCTTCATGCGGCCCGTCCGGGCTGGCCGGGGTGCAGGCTGCCCAGCGCGGCCTTGAGGTGCTTGTAGACCTCGCGTTGCAGGTCCAGGTCCTCGGGCAGCTCGTAGCGCAGCTGCTCCATCGCCTGCACGAGGTGCGCGCCGCCGGGGCTGCGCTCGTGATCGGGCCGGGCCCACTCGGGCAGTTCGGGGGCCTCCACGGGGCCGCGCTGCGTGTCGTCCCAGTCGGCCCACTGGCGGGGCAGGTCGTACAGGTAGCGCCCGATGCCGAACTGCACGGCGCAGCGCTTCATGGCGTCGCTCGTGGCGGCCTTCAGGGTGCCCAGATCGCCCTCGGGCGCTTCGCCGATGTCCTCACGCGACACGCCCAGGATGGTCAGGCGGCCCTTGACGGTGGGGCGCGTTCCCGGCACGACCTCCACGGCAAACTCCCAGGCGTCGGGACACACGGCGTCGAGACGGTCCTGCACGGCGCGGGCGTCGATGTGCGCCAGCATCAGCGCGCGGGTGCGTTCCTTGTTGAACGCGGCGGGCTTCCACGCCACCATGTGAGCGGGAAACGGGGCCTGAAGTCGTTTCTGGACATCGCTCAGTTTCATGGGTTTAGTCTATAACATAATGGCGTTACGGTCAAGACAGAATGAGCCGGGGCCGCTTCATAGCGGAGAGAGACGGACAACCTGGCCGCCGGCCCTGCCCGCACCCTTAGCATGGGCCCATGTCCCGCACGGCTACCCTGAAGCGCACCACCAGCGAGACGGACATCACCGTCCGGCTGGACCTCGACTCGCCCACCTACACTGCCCCGGCCACCGGGCACGGCTTCTTCGACCACATGCTCGACGCCCTGGCGCGCCACTCGCGCCTGGGCCTGAGCGTGGAGGCCACGGGTGACCTGCACATCGAGCCGCACCACCTCATCGAGGACACGGGCATCACGCTGGGGCAGGTCCTCACGCAGGCGCTGGGCGACCGCAAGGGCATCGAGCGCTACGGCTCGGCCTTCGTGCCGATGGACGAGACGCTGGCCCACGTGGTCCTTGACCTCTCGGGCCGCGCGCACCTGGCCTTCGAGCCCGAAACGCTGGACGTGTGGGGCACGGCGGGCGGCATGACCCACTACCACCTGCGCGAGTTCCTGCGGGGCTTTTGCAACCACGGTGGGGTAACGCTGCACGTGCGCCTGCTCGCGGGCCGCGAGGCGCACCACGTCATCGAGGCGGTCGTGAAAGCCCTGGCCCGCGCCCTGCGCGACGCGGCGGCGCTGACTTCCGACGCCATGCCGAGTACGAAGGGGAGCCTGTGAGCGTCCCGGCTACCCGGTCCGAAGTCCTTCTGCTCGATTACGGCGCGGGCAACGTCCGCAGCGCCGCCAAGGCCCTGGAACGCGCCGGCATGACCGCGCGCGTCTCGAGCGACCCCGCCGACGTCCCGCACGCTCCGGCGGTGGTCGTGCCGGGGCAGGGCCACTTCCGGCAGGTCATGGAGGCCTTCGAGCACAGCGGGTTTCACGGCCCGGTGATGGACAGTGCCGCTGCCGGCACGCCCCTGCTGGGCATCTGCGTGGGGATGCAGATGCTGCTTTCGGGGTCGGAAGAAGCGCCCGGCGTACCCGGCCTGGGCCTGATTCCCGGCGTGGTGCGCAAGTTCACTGCCGATCCGGCGCGCAAGGTGCCCCAGATGGGCTGGAACAGCCTGCGGATGGTCGGGGACTCGCCGCTTCTGCGTGGTCTGGACGAGTCGGCCTTCGCCTATTTCGTGCACTCGTACTACGTACCCGCAGAGGTCGAGGTGGACCACGGCGCCCTGACCGAGTACGGCGTGCCCTTCTGGGCGGCGCTGAGCCAGGGCAACCTCCATGCCACGCAATTCCACCCCGAAAAGAGCGGCGCGGTGGGGCTGGCGATTCTGGAACGCTTCCGCGAGAACGTGCTGGGGGACTAAGGTCGCTTCGGCCTGTTCAGGATGGGCATATTCAGGATCTCGGTGCCCAGGCACGCGCCGGTCCAGGGGTCGAGGGTAACGCGGCCGTACTCCACGACTGGGTCGGCGTTGGTCGCTCGGGTCTCGTAGATGCCGTACTGGACGAAGCCGCCAGCCCGGAAATCACCGCTCCCTAGATAAAGCCAGCCTCCATCTTCTCGGCGAACGCCGAGAAATCGTAGCGGAACAGGGCCGCCACGAACGGCGTCTGCGCGGCCCCGCGGCGTTCCTCGTAGGTCAGGCGGCGGCCAGTTCCCGCCGGCTTGCTCCTCGTCACGGAACCTGCACGACCACCTTGCCCACCGTGCGGCCCGATTCCAGCGCCTCGTGCGCGGCGGCGATCTCGCCCAGGGGGTAGCGGACGGCCACGACGGTCTTCAGCCAGCCTTCCCGCAGGCCGGTCAGGGTATCGCGGATGGCGTCCTCGTGCGCTTGGCGGGTCATGCGGTACACAAGGACGAAGCGCACGGTCACGTCGAGAGCCAGCAGCGGCCAGAAGGGCAGCGCCGGCTCGGGCACCTCGTCCGAGGCGTAGGTGGCGACCACGCCGCCCGGCCGGATGACCTTCAGGGTGGTGTCCAGGTTGGTCCCGAAGGCCACGTCCACGATCCGGTCCACGCCGCGCCCGTCCCCAGCCCACGTGATCTCCGCGATTCGCGCGGCCACGTCCTCCCTCGTGCGGAAGATGACCTCATCGGCGCCGGCCGCGCGGGCCACCTCGGCCTGTTCCTCGCGGCTGACCGTCGCGATGACCCGCGCGCCGCCCCACTTGGCGAACTGAATGGCGTGGATACCGACCGCGCCCGCCCCACCCGTCACCAGCACTGTCTGGCCGGTCACGGGGCCGTCAGCGAACACGCAGCGGTGCGCCGTGAGCGCCGGCACGCCCAGGCACGCCCCCTCGTCGAAGGAAACTGCGTCGGGCAGGGGAACAGCGTTGATGGACGGCACCGCCACGAACTGCGCCGCGCAGCCGTTGGAGCGCCCGATGCGCGCCTCGTAGATCCACACGCGCTCGCCCACACGGCCGGGGTCCACGCCCTCGCCCACGGCCTCGACGATCCCGGCGCCGTCCTGCTGCGGAATGACCCAGTCGGCGCCCAGCGGCGTGCGTGCCCGCGACTTGGTGTCGGACGGGTTGACCCCGCTCGCATGAATCCGCACGAGGACCTCGCCGGGACCGGCGGCAGGGGCAGGGCGCTCGCCCACCTCCAGCACGTCGTGGGCGGCTCCGTTGCGGCTGTACCAGGCGGCTTGCATGGCCGGAGTCTGGGCGCGTGTGGGTGGGCTGTGGTGAGTGGAAGATGGAGGAGGACGTCCGGGTCGGTGCGGGGCAGGCACCGACCCGGCCATCCCCTGTGCCTCAGCCCACGACCTGGCCGCGGGCCTTGACGACGCCGGCCAGGTCGGCGGCGATCTCATGGATCTCGGCCTCGTCCTGGCCCTCGACCATCACCCGGATGAGGTTCTCGGTGCCGCTGGGGCGCAGGTTCACCCGGCCCTTGCCCTGCAGCCGCGCTTCGGCCGCTTCGACCGCGCGCCCGACCTCGGCGTCGCGGGCGATCGCCTTCTTGTCGCTCACACGCACGTTCACCAGGGTCTGCGGGTACATCACGAGGTCGTCGTGGACGGCGTCCAGCGTGGTCCCCAGCTTCTGGAGGCTGCCCAGCGTCAGCAGGGCGGTCAGTACGCCGTCGCCGGTCGGGGCCACGTCCAGGAACAGCACGTGGCCGCTCTGCTCGCCGCCCAGGTTCAGGCCCTGCTCGTGCAGGCGCTCGTGCACGTAGCGGTCCCCCACGGCCGTACGCTCCAGCCCGATCCCTGCGCCGCGCAGCTTCACTTCCAGGCCCATGTTGGCCATGATGGTCGTCACGACCCGTTCCTCGCCGCGTGCCTGGGCGTTGAGCAGCAGCATGTGGTCGCCCTGCACCACGCGCCCGCGCGAGTCCACGAACAGTGCCCGGTCGGCGTCGCCGTCGAAGGCCACGCCGAGGTCGTAATCGCCCTCCATGACCAACCGGCGCAGGTGGTCCATGTGCGTGCTGCCGCAGCCGCGGTTGATGTTGCGGCCGTCGGGGGTGGTGTAGACCGCGAACACGTCGGCCCCCGCCGCCTGGAACACCTTGGGGGCCACGCGGTAGGCCGCTCCGTTGGCGCAGTCGAGCGCGATGCGCATGCCCGAGAGGTCGGGCGCGTGCGAGAGCAGGAAGCCCACGTACAGCCGCTCGGCGTCGGTGTAGTTGGTCACGCCGCCCAGGGCCACGCCGGTCACGGGCGCAAAAGAGGGCACCTCGTCGATGGCGGCCTCGATCTCGTGCTCGGTGGCGTCGCGCAGCTTCTGGCCGTCGGCGCCGAAGAACTTGATGCCGTTGTCCTCGTAGGGGTTGTGCGACGCGCTGATGACCACGCCCGCGTCGGCGCCGAGGTGACGGGTCAGGTAGCTCACGCCGGGGGTGGGCAGCACGCCGAGGTGGATGACGTTCACGCCCCGGCTGGTGAGGCCGGCGGCGAGGGCGGCTTCGAGCATGTCGCCGCTCTGGCGGGTGTCCTTGCCGATGACCACGCTGGCACGCGGGTTCTGGCGCTTGAGGACCTCGCCGGCGGCGGCCCCGAGGTCCATGACCCAGGCGGCGGTCAGCGGAAACTGCCCCGCGACGGCGCGCACCCCATCGGTTCCGAAATACTTGCGTTCACTCATATCCGGGCCATGATACGGCTGGTGAGTGCCGTGTGTAAGGTGAGTGGAAGGCGGGCCATGGGGCGCGCAACGTGGGTGGCCCAGTGTGCCGACCCATGACACGGGTGCGTTCTGAAAACCCGACTTCGCCCGGAGTGTGGAGAAGAAAGGCCGTGCTCCGGTGCCCACTGCGTTTCTGGCCGACTTGCTTCAACATGAAACCGACATGGCAAATGCGCGAAGATTCGCTGGGGGAACTCTGCGCGTGCGGAATCCGTACTCTGGGTCATGAGCAGTCATTCCGGCAGAGGGTTTTTCGGTCACAGCCGCAGCAGCGGGCATCGCCGTGGGGGCTTCATCGGTCACTCGCGGTCCAGTGGGCACCGCCGAGGCGGCATGATGGGGGGCCTGATGGGCGGCAGCAGCAGCGGGCACCGGGGCCGTTATGCCCAGGGCGGGCACTTCCGGCCGCAGCAGCGCCGGGGGCTGGGCTGCCTGGGCGTGTTCGTGGTCGGCGCGGCGCTCCTGGGCAGCGGCGTAGCGGGCCTCCTGTCGCTCGTCGCCTGACTTCGCCGGCGCGGGGTCTGCTGGCCTTTGTTCGATCACTGCTCACGGCGGAAGGGCCGGCCGTTTCCTCGCGCCGTTGGCCCTTAGAGCTGCGCGCTGCCTTTCCCGGTCCCCACACGCGGGTCGAGGCGTGGCGCGGCGAGGGGGCCAGCTTTGCCCGTTACGCCACCCCGCACGGCCCCCTGTTCCTGAAATATGTGGGCCGGGGCCAGGGCAACCGCCGGGTCCTGCGCCGTTTCGCGCGCGAGGTCGCTTACCTGCGTGACCTCGCGCCGCTGGTGGCCACGCCGCACGCGCCGCTGCGCCACGCCGCGCTGGACGAACAGGGGGAGCGGGCGCACCTTCTGCTGCCCGATCTAGCGGCACAGACGCACGGGTGGGGCATGTTCGTGACGCCGGAGGCGCAGGAAGCGGCCCTGCTCGATGTGGCACGGTTGCTCGCCCGCTTTCACGCGGCCTGGAACGGGCACCCGGCACTGCGGCGCGAGTGGCGTTGGGACCCGGCGGCCCTACTGGAAGACGCCGCGCGGCTGGCGGCCACCTGGACCGGCCCTCATGCCCCCGCCATCCGGGAGGCCGCCGCGCAGTTGCCGGACCTGCTGGCCCACACGCGCCCATCCACGCTGGCCCACGGGGACATCCATTCGGGGCAGGTGCTGTGGCCGCTCGGGGGCGGCTCGCCTCTGCTCATCGACTACGGACAGGTACACCCGTCCTTTCCGGGCGAGGATCTGGCCCACCTGCTGGCTGTGCGTCTGGAGGCCGGTGAACGGAAGCGCTGCGCCGGCGCTGTCCGTGCGGCCTACCATCAGGAACTCGCGGCCCACGGCCTGCCCCTGACCCCGGCCGAGCTCGCCGCCGAGGAACGGGCAGGTACGGCGCTCAACCTGCTCTCGACCGCCGATCAGGCCGGGCGGGCGCGGCGGGGCAGCGGGGTCTGGGCTTCGCTGGACAATGTGGCGGGAGCGTGGGCGGACCTCGGAGGTGGGGGGGCGTGAGGACCGCCCGGGCGGCCTGGGGAGGTCCAGCGTTCCCAGGAAGCTCAAGAGGCGCGCGGCGGCGGCGAATGGCTCTCAGGTCCGTCTCCAGTGCTGTCGGAGGCGGTGCCGGGAGGGCTCAGGGAACGAGGCCCAGAAATTCCCGGTAGCGGGCGAGTTCCGTCTCCAGTCCCCGGGACAGGGTGGCGGTCTGGCGCACGCCCTCCACGAAACCGAACTCGGCGCTCAGCTCGCCGCCCACCACCTTCAGGTTGGCCCAGCCGACCGCGCGCCCGGCCTGAAACACCGGCAGGGCGTAGTACCCGAACTGCCGCGCCGGGGCGGGCGTATAGGCCTCGAACTTGTAGGTCCAGCCGTGCAGGTGCGCGAACCGGCGGCGGTCCCACACGAGCGGGTCGAAGGGCCCGACGATCTGCACGCCGCGCGGGGCCGGGGCGTCGCCTGGGGGGTGCCCGGCGGGCCACACGTAGCGCACGCCGTCCACGGCCGCGCCGGCCAGCTCCTCACGCACCGCCCGGCGAAAGGCCGCGCGCAGCTCGGTATACAGGTGCGGAAACCCCAGGTGCGAGAGCCCCACCAGATACCCCAGGCTCGCCTCCGGCAATGGGCCGTACAGCGCGGCGAGCAGATGTACCGCGCCGCGCAGCCTCTCCTCCTCGCCCAGCGGCGAGGCGCGCAGGGCCGCCAGATGCGGGGCCGGACCGTACAGCCGCACGCCCGAGACGCGCCGGGTCACGCGCACTTCTCCGCGGCGGTGCAGGGCTTCCAGGGCGCGGGTGGACGCGCTTGACTGCCCGCCCCAGGCGTTCACGACCCGGTCCCGGCCCAGCC